>CAZFLL010000003.1:78551-79191 GCA_964519865.1 uncultured Chitinophaga sp.
TACCTCAAAAAAATGGCCGTCTGTTAGAAAAAGACGGCCGTTAATTGTATAGTAAGGAGTTTTACTGACGCAGGTTTTGCTGCATCAGCACCACCTTCTTCGGCATTCCCTTCCATTTTCTTCTTCAGGTCAGCCAGCACACCCAGGTCACCCAGGGTTGCTTTCTCCACCTTGCTCTGGATATTCTTCACGGCTTTCTTGGTTTTATCCGCTTCCACACGTGCTTCTTTTTTCACGGCTTCTGCTTCTTCTACCTTGCCCTGTTCCCAGATGCGGGTATGAGATACCACAATGCGTTTTTCATTGCGGTCAAACTCGATGACCATGAACTGGTTGGTTTCATCCGCACCAATACTCTTGCCATCTTCCTTGTTCAGGTGACGGTTAGGGGCAAAACCTTCCAGGCCATAAGGCAGCTGTACCGTAGCTCCTTTATCGTCGCGGCGGGTTACAGTTCCTTCATGAATGCTGCCGATCGCAAATGTATCCTGCAGCGTATTCCAGGGATCTTCTTCGAGTTGTTTGTGTCCGAGTTGCAGTTTGCGGTTGTCTTTATCAATACCCAGGATGATCACTTCAATGTTGGAACCCACTTTCGTGTATTCACTCGGGTGATTAAAGCGCTTCAGCCAGCTCAGGT
>CAZFLL010000003.1:79201-90078 GCA_964519865.1 uncultured Chitinophaga sp.
GTCGCTGATATGGATCATACCACCGATACCAGGAGCCAGTTCCACAAACACACCGTAGTTGGTGATATTCTTCACCAGGCCGGTATGGCGGCTGCCTTCTGCAAATTTTGTTTCAATATCATTCCAGGGATCAGCAGAAAGCTGCTTGATAGAGAGACTCATCTTGCGGCTGTCTTTGTCCAGGGTTACGATCTTGGCTTCGTGTTCATCATTTAATTTGAAGAACTCTTTGGCATTGATCGGGGTATTGGCCCAGGTGATCTCGCTTACGTGCACCAGTCCTTCAACACCAGGCTGAATTTCCAGGAAGGCACCATAATCTTCGATATTCACCACTTTACCTTTTACTACATTGCCTTCAACAATGTTCTCACCCAGTACATCCCAGGGATGCGGGGTCAGTTGTTTCAGGCCAAGGCTGATACGTTTTTTCTCATCATCGAAATCAAGTACCACCACGTTGACTTTCTGGTCAAGTTTCAGCACCTCAGACGGGTGAGAGATACGGCCCCATGAAATGTCGGTGATATACAGCAGACCATCGAGTCCGCCCAGGTCCATGAACGCACCGAAATCGGTGATATTCTTAACAGTTCCTTCAAGCACCTGGCCTTTCTCCAGTTTGCTCATGATCTCCGCACGTTGTGCTTCGATATCACTTTCGATCAGGGCTTTGTGTGATACTACAGCGTTCTTGATGGTTTCGTTGATCTTCACCACTTTGAACTCCATTGTTTTTCCTACAAACTGATCGTAGTCAGTAACAGGCTTAACATCGATCTGTGAACCCGGCAAGAATGTTTCCATGCCGAATACATCCACGATCAGACCACCTTTAGTTTTAGAGGTAACAGTACCGGTAATCACCTCACCAGTCTTGTGTACTTCAACGATACGCTCCCATGCACGGGTAATACGTGCCTGGCGGCGGCTCAGGTTCAGGTGACCTTCACGGTCTTCTTTCTCCACCACCATTACTTCCACTTCATCACCGATAGACAGGTTGGGGATGTCACGGAATTCATTGAGGGAGATCAATCCATCACTTTTAAATCCGATGTTCAGCACCACGTCAGTCTTGGTCAGACCAACAACAAGGCCTTTCATCAGTTCGCCGTCGTTCAGTTGTACGAATGTATTTTCATACACTTTGTCGTACTTTTCTTTCTCTTCTTTGGTATAAGAAGTTACATTGCGTTTGTCCACGCTCCAGTCGAAATCGTCGTGGGCAGTGGCGACGGCCACAGGTGCAGTTGGTGTCGCTGTAGCTGCTGCTGAAACTTCAGCACCAGACTCCTGTGCATCAGCGTTTAGTTGTTTTTGAATACTGTTTTCAAACATGTTAAATGATCCCCGAAGGGTTTTATTTTCGGGGTTGCAAAGATAATTTAAAAAAACGGGGAAAAACGCTTTTTGGAACAGCATTTTTTCTGTACTTTAACCCCTGTAACAGGTTGATTTAGCGAACCTTGCAAAGGTCTTTCCGGAGCCGGGCCAAAGGATTGCTGCCATATTTCATCATTAACCGGCGAAGGCCACCAACACAAGACATTGCTTTACCATTACCTGAAATTAATTGCCGGCATTGCCCTCCGGATTTTTTTCCGGAAAATTATCATCAACCATCCTGAAAGACTCCGGGAAAAGGGCCCTCTTTTACTGGCCTCCAACCACCCCAACTCCTTCCTGGATTCTGTTTTATTAAATACACTGTTTGAACAACCGGTCTGGTCCCTGGCCCGTGGTGATGTGTTTAAAAAACCACTCTTCCGGAAATTGCTGACCTCCGTAAAAATTTTACCTGTATACCGAACCAGTGAAGGCGTGGAAAATCTTTCCGAAAATTATAAAACATTTGATGCCTGTATTGAACTGTTTAAAAAAAACGGCCTCATCACTATTTACAGTGAAGGCAAATGCATCAATGAATGGCATTTACGCCCGTTAAAAAAAGGGACCGCCCGGCTGGCCATAAAAGCCTGGGAGGAAAACATTCCATTGCGCGTGCTGCCGGTAGGATTGAACTACAGTTCATTCACACTTTTTGGCAAAAATGTATTTATCAACTTCGGGGAAATTATCACCGCGGAAGTGATTGCCGCCCATTCCGCAGATGGTTCGCGAAACCTTGAATTCAATAACCGGTTAAGGAATGAACTTGAAAAAGCGGTGTATGAAATTCCTGCGACCGATAATAAAAAGCTGCAGGAAAAATTATCTGTACCGGTATCCCCATTCAAAAAAACGGTGCTCTTTCTCCCCGGATGGCTGGGATGGCTGATCAATGTACCGGTCTACGCATTTGCCAGGCACAATGCCATCAGCCGGCTGAAAGAACCCGGGCATTATGATTCAGTGGTCATGGGAATACTCCTGCTCTTCTATCCGCTCTATGTATTGGTGATAACGGTTGCCCTGCTGCTGATCACCCATAACTGGTGGAGCCTGGTGTTCCCATTCGTCGCATTGTTCACCGCATGGGCTTATGTGCAGGTGAAGCCCCAGCTACCGAACTCGCCGCAATGAATCCGCTGGTCCAGGCATGCTGAAAATTAAATCCGCCGGTTACCCCATCCACATCCATGATTTCACCGGCAAAATAAAGCCCCTTGATTATCTTGCTCTGCATGGTATTTACATCGATACCCGTTAAACTGATGCCACCCGCAGTCACAAACTCATCTTTAAATGTTGTTTTACCTTTTACCTCTAATGCACACTGGACCAGGTTTATAATTAATTTATTCTGCTCTTTGGCAGGAAGGTCTGCCCACCTTTTCTCCTTATCAATTCCGGCCAGTTCAAGCAATAAGTCCCATAACCGTTGGGGTAATCCAAATGGGTTCCGGTGACTGATCTTTTGTGCGGCGAGTTCCTGTCTTATATGCCTGAACGCTAAAGCCAGTTGCTGATCCTGCTGCCCCGGAAGCCAGTTTACACTGATCTGGAAATGATAATTTTTCTCCGCCAGCTCACGGGCACCCCTGGCACTGAGTTTTAATACCGCCGGACCACTGAGCCCCCAATGGGTGATCAGTAAGGGGCCTGTTTCCTCCAGCTTCATTCCACTGATCTTTACCGTGGCAGCCGCCACACTGACACCCATCAGCCCGGTTACAGGATGTTTGGGAATATTAAATGTAAATAAAGAAGGAACGGGTGTTTCAATGGTATGGCCTGTTTCTTTCAACCAGTCAAACATAGCCGTTTTCGGATACCCCCCGCAAGCCACACATATATAATCAGCTTCCAGTGATTTGCCATTTTGCAGCAGCAGGTGAAAACCGGGCTCTTTTTTTTTCAACTGAATGACTTCTGAATTCATCCGTATATCCACCCGGTATTGACTGACTTCTTTCAACAGGCAGCTGATGATGCTTTCGGAATTGTCTGATACCGGGAACATGCGCCCGTCATCTTCTGTCTTTAACGGGACTCCCCGCTCTTCAAACCATTCAATAGTATCGGTGGTAAAAAAACGGTGAAAGGCTTTCCGTACAAAACGCTGTCCTCTCGGGTAATGGCGGCTCATTTCCTCTATATCAAAACAGGCATGCGTCAGGTTGCAACGTCCTCCCCCGCTGATGCGGACTTTTGACAGCAATTTGCCGGATTTCTCCAGCAGGATCACTTCCAGCAATGGATTTAACCGCGCCGCATTCACCGCGCAAAAAAATCCGGCTGCACCGCCGCCAATCACTACCAGTTTTTCAGACAAACCCTGTTTTTTTACAAAGAACGATGAAATTTATTTAAGTTCGTTCAACTTCAAACAAGAAACGAATGGCTGGTCTGCTTAATAAAAAAGAACTCCGGGAAATACCGGTGGTGCCTTATGAAAAAATCAGGGACTATCTCCAGACAGGGCATATTTTTTTCAGCTCCGGCAGTTATGCCTTTTCCGGCGTTATCCAGCGGTTGACAAAAAGCGTGTGGAGCCATGTGGCCATCGTATATAAAGACGAGAAGCTGGGCAGGGTACTGATCCTCGAAGCGGAACCCAAAGTAGGTATACGAATGATTCCCCTCTCCAATTACCTGCGGAATTACCAGGGAAAAAAAAGACCCTATAAAGGTCAGGTGGTGATTGCCCGGCTGAATAAAACGCCGGAAGAAGAACAGCTCAACAGGGCCATCAGTTTCGGACTGGATCAGCTCACGAGGCCCTATGACAATTGGGAAATCGTCCGTATCATGCTGCGGATCCTGTTCAGGAAAGGTAAAAGGGAACGGAATAAAAGCTATATCTGTTCTGAACTGGTGAGGGATGCATTTGCCAAATCAGGCGTGCTCTTTAAAATGAATGACACCTATATCAGTCCGCAGGAAATCTGGAAAGATGAAAGAGTGGAACTAAAATACCGGTTGTTGTGATTTATCGATGCCAGTTGTCGGCAAAATCCCTTATTTAGCAGAATCTCATATATACATTCTAAATCCTGCTTTCAGAATCTCTAAACTCTGCTTTCAACTCCCGTAAATAAATTCACATTCTTCTTTTCTGCTTCTTCTATCGGTGCATAATTGGATAGTATATCCGCTTTCTCTTTCCGGATACAAACATCATGTTCAAAATGCACAGAAGGTTTTCCATCCTTTGTCCTTACGGTCCAGCCATCATCTTCTGTATAAACGTCTTTCTTGCCCAGGTTAATCATCGGTTCTATTGCCAGTACCATTCCTTCCTTCAGTTTAGCCCCGCTGCCTCTTTTGCCGTAGTTGGGCACCTGCGGATCTTCATGCAGGTCCCTGCCCAATCCATGTCCTACCAGTTCACGCACCACACCATAACCATGTTTTTTCTCTGTATAATCCTGGATGGCAAAACCAATATCCCCCACCCTGTTGCCTGCAATGGCCTTTTCAATGCCCTTATAAAGTGCTTCCCTGGTCACCTGTATCAGTTTCATCACTTCTTTCCCGGGATCCCCAACGGCAAAAGTATAGGCATGATCGCCGTGCCAGCCGTCCAGGATCACCCCCACATCCACGGTAATAATATCGCCTTCCTTTAATCCACGTTTATTGGGAAATCCATGAACTACCACATCATTGACCGAGATACAGGAATTGAACGGGTAACCATGATAATTCAGGAAGGAAGGGATGGCCCTGTGATCCCTGATAAATTGTCCGATCATCACATCTATACTCAGTGTGTCAAGGCCTGGCCGGAGCATAGTGGCCACTTCGGTCAGGGTATGACTAACCAGCAATGCGCTTTTTCGCATCTGTTCCACCTGCTCATCAGTTTTGTACAAAATCATATTGCAAATATCTTATAAAAAAATAACCCGGCAAGTTACCTTACCGGGTCTTGAATGAGTTTATAGTGAATTACATCTGAACGGCAGAAGTGGTCTGACGGCCCTGGATACGACCGCTCTTCATCAATCCGTCGTATTGGCGCATCAGTAACTGTGTTTCAATCTGCTGCAGGGTATCCAGGATTACACCCACCATGATCAGCAGGGATGTACCGCCGAAGAAAGTGGAGAATTGCTGGGTAACACCCATCAGTTGCGCAATACCGGGCAGGATACCAACCAATGCCAGGAGGATCGCTCCGGGGAAGGTGATTTTATCCATGATAGAGCCGATATAATCCGCCGTCGGTTGTCCCGGTTTAACGCCAGGAATGAATCCATTGTTCTGTTTCAGGTTATCCGCAATCTGTTTGGGATTAAAGATAAGGGCAGTATACAGGAACGTAAAACCGATTACCACAATTGAATAAATCAGCATATACCAGGGATTGGTATGATCGGTGATCGCCCGCAGGAAACCGCTGGCCTGTGTATTGTAATTGGCAAAAATGGTCGGGATAAAGATGATCGCCTGGGCAAAGATGATCGGCATTACACCGGCGCTGTTGACCTTCAGGGGAAGGAACTGGCGGGCACCACCAAACTGGCGGTTACCAACAATCTGTTTGGCATAATTCACGGGTACTTTACGTACGCCCTGGATCAGCAGGATACATCCCATAATGATAGCAATCAGGATGGCGATCTCTACAATGAATACCAGGATCTGCCCGTTACGTACTGATTTGGCACTCAGTTCCTGCAGGAATGATTGTGGAAGACGGGCCAGGATTCCGATCATGATAATCAGGGATGTACCATTACCCAATCCTTTATCCGTAATTTTCTCACCCATCCACATTACAAAGAGGGTACCGGCAGTCAATACAACTACAGTAGATAACCAGAAATACCCGGCATAACCCGCCATGATAGCGCCAGACTGCTGGGTCATTCCCTGCAGGTAGGTAACATAAGCGGAAGCCTGTAAAATGGTTACTATAACGGTCAGGTAACGGGTATACTGGTTAATTTTTTTCCGTCCGCTTTCTCCTTCTTTCTGCATTTTCTGGAAACGGGGTACCAGTACAGTCATCAGCTGTATAAAGATAGAGGCAGAGATATACGGCATGATACCAAGGGCGAAAATGGAAGCCTGGTTAAAAGCCCCACCGGAAAAGGCGTCGATCAGTCCAAGGATACCTGTACTGTTTTCGCCGGCCTGCGCCATTTTATTCGGATCAATACCCGGCAACACAATATGGGCCCCCAGGCGGTAAATCGCCACCATCATAATGGTGAACAGGATCTTGCCGCGCAGCTCTTCGATGCTCCAGATATTCTTGAGTGTCTGTATAAATTTCTTCACGGGGATATAAAAGTTTAAAGCACGTAAAACATAAAAGACGCATTATAAATGCGTCGTGCAATTTAGTGAAATTACTTTACTATTTCCACCGAACCACCAGCTGCTTCAATGGCTGCTTTGGCTTTTTCACTTACTGCATTAACCCGGAAGGTGAATTTTTCTTTCAGTTCACCATTGCCCAGTACTTTCACACGGTCAGTCTGTGCGATCAGGCCGTTGATGTACAGGTTTTCGAGGCTGAATTCAGTGATATTATATTTTTCGGCCAGTTGTTCAACCTGTCCGAGATTGATTACTTTGTATTCAATACGATGGGGATTCTTGAAACCGCGTTTGGGGATACGGCGCTGAATAGGCATCTGGCCACCTTCATGAGCCATCTTATTCTTGAAACCGGTACGGCTTTGTGCACCTTTGGTACCTTTTGTAGAGGTTCCTCCATGTCCGGAACCGTCACCACGGCCAATACGTTTTGTCTTGTGTGTTGCGCCTTTTGCAGGTCTTAATTCGTGTAATTTCATTGCTTTTATTTTTTACTCATCGCCCCAAAAGCGTCGGGGCTCGCATTTTTTGTCTGTTGACTTCAGTAAAATCCAGATTACTTCACTTCTTCCACTTTCACCAGGTGGGTCACTTTATGAACCATACCCAGGATCTGCGGAGTTGCTTCCATTTCACGGGAAGAATTTGTTTTGTTCAGTCCCAGGGCCTGCAGCGTAAGCTTCTGGCGCTCGGGTCTGTCAATCGGGCTTTTCACCAATGTTACTTTTATCTTCTTCATAAAATTCCTTTTTTCAAATCCCAACTCCACCGGGTGGCGGGACTTGGAATTTTTAATTTATGATTTAACCGTTGAATACTTTCTTTAATCCCAGGGTGCGGGTCTTCGCCACATGAATGGGTTCACGCAGCAGCGCCAGCGCTTTAAAAGTGGCTTTTACCACGTTGTGGGGGTTGGCTGAACCGAGTGATTTGGCCAGTACGTCTGTTACACCGGCGGCTTCAAGCACCGCACGCATGGAACCTCCGGCGATCACACCTGTACCATGTGCAGCGGGTTTAATCAGCACTTTGGCAGCACCTTCTTTAGCCCACTGGTCATGAGGGATGGTGCCTTTCATTACCGGAACCTTGATCAGGTTCTTTTTGGCATCTTCTATTCCCTTGGTAATGGCTTCCTGTACTTCTTTTGCTTTACCAAGACCGTGTCCTACTACCCCGTTTTCATTACCTACCACCACTAAGGCAGAGAAGCTGAAAGCACGTCCGCCCTTGGTTGTTTTTACCACACGGTTAATGGCAACCACTTTATCTTTCAGTTCCAGGTCACCGGCTTTTACCCTGTTTACGTTAAACTTTGACATTTATACTTGTAATTAAAAGTTTGAATGGATTGTTTAGAACTGCAGTCCGCCTTCACGGGCTCCGTCTGCCACTGATTTCACACGTCCATGGTAGAGGTAACCACCACGATCAAAAGTGACATCCTTGATACCCAGTTCTGCTGCTTTACGCGCGATAGCGGCACCTACCAGTTTACTTTTCTCAATCTTGTTCACTTTCTGGGCGGCGATATCCTTATCCCTGGAGGAAGCGGCAGCCACGGTCTGACCTTTGGTGTCATCGATCAGCTGGGCATAAATTTCCGCGTTACTGCGGTACACCGATAAACGGGGTTTTGCAGTGGAACCGCTGATTTTGCGGCGGATCCGGTAGCGGATATTCTGTCTTCTTTGTGATTTTACTTTTGGATTCATCTCTGTTGTATTTAGTATCCTGATGCTGCCAGGATTCATTTAAAGATTAATTATTTACCTGCGGCTTTACCAGCTTTCTTACGAACCACTTCACCCACATAACGCACCCCTTTACCTTTGTACGGCTCGGGCTTACGCAGGCTGCGCAGTTTGGCAGCCACCTGCCCGATCAGCTGCTTATCGATTCCTTCCAGGGTGATGATGGGGTTCTGTCCTTTTTCCTGGGCAGTGGCCACTTTCAGTTCCTTGGGGATTTCGAAAATGATATTGTGAGAATAACCGAGGGCCAGGTCAAGTACATTACCCTGGTGAGCGGCTTTGAAACCCACACCGATCAGTTCCAGTTTACGCACATACCCTTCTGTCACTCCTTTCACCAGGTTGGCGATCAGGGCGCGGTATAAACCGTGCATCGCCCGGTGACGGATCTGGTCGGTCGGACGTACAAAATGCACGTGACCATCCTTGATCTCTACGGTGATATCGCGGTCAATTGCTTGCTTCAGTTCACCTTGCTTCCCTTTTACCGTAACCACGTTGTCTTTTCCAACGCTGATGCTTACTCCTTCAGGAATGGTGATCGATTTTTTACCTATACGGGACATAAAATTAGTTTAGTAGTTATTACTGTTTGTTTCGTTGCGGACCGGTCAGCCTATATAGGTTCGGCTTAATGTATCAGCAACACCTGTTTTTAATAAATGTAGCAAAGCACTTCTCCGCCCACATTCTGTACTTTGGCTTCTTTGTCTGTCATAACCCCTTTAGAGGTAGACAGGATCGCCACACCCAGTCCGTTCTTCACCCGGCGGAAATCAGCGGGTTTGGAATACTGGCGCAGACCCGGACGGCTTACACGCTCCATGCTCTGGATAGCGGGTTGCTTGGTGGCCGGATCATACTTAAGAGCGATTTTGATCACCCCTTGTTTGTTATCATCCTCAAATTTGTATTTCAGGATATAGCCCTGGTTGTACAGGATCTCGGTCATACGCTTTTTCAGGTTTGATGCGGGAATATCCACTACACGGTGACCTGCCATTTGTGCGTTCCGGATTCTTGTCAGGAAATCTGCTATAGGATCTGTTACCATATTTATTGCCCTCCTACGTCCCGGATAATCCGGGATAATTGGAAAAGTTTAGTTTAATTAATTTTTTTGTTTACCAGCTTGCTTTTTTCAAACCGGGGATCTTGCCATTCAGCGCCATGTCACGCAGGGCAACCCTGGAAATACCAAAGTAGCGGACGTAACCTTTAGGACGGCCAGACAACTGGCAACGGTTTTTTAAACGCACTTTGGAGGAGTTTTTAGGCAGCTCGTCCAGTGCTTTCCAATCGCCGGCTTTCTTCAGCTCTTCACGTTTGGCTGCAAATTGTACAACCATTCTTTCTCTTTTGCGCTGCCTGGCTTTTACAGAAGTTTTTGCCATGAGTGATTATTCTTTTAGTTAGAATTATTTTTTGCGTTTTTGAAAGGCATACCCAGTTCCTTCAGCAGTTCATACGCCTCTTCATCGGTAGTGGCGGTGGTTACGAAGGTGATATCCATACCGGTGATTTTGCTCACTTTGTCGATATCGATCTCCGGGAAAATGATCTGCTCAGTCACACCCAGGGTATAGTTACCGCGGCCGTCAAAAGCTTTTTCATTCACACCTTTGAAGTCACGTACACGGGGCAGGGCTACTGAGATCAGGCGATCCAGGAATTCGAACATCTTGTCACCGCGCAGGGTTACCCGGGCGCCGATCGGCATGTTCTTCCTGAGTTTGAAGTTGGAGATGTCTTTCTTGGACATGGTGGCCACCGCTTTCTGACCGGCTATGGTGGTCAGTTCATCAATGGCAATATCCACCATCTTCTTGTCAGACACCGCTCCGTTCACACCACGGTTCAGGCAGATCTTCTCCAGTTTGGGAGCCTGCATAACGGTGGCATAGCTGAACTTTTTTACCAGGGCAGGTACAACGTCTTTTTTGTACTTATCTGCCAGTCTCGGGGAATATGTTTTTGTACTCATATTAGTCGCTGATTAAGCCAGGTCAGAAATTAGATTTTCTCTCCTGATTTTTTTGAAATTCGTACTGTCTTGCCTTCTTCCCTTTTGCGGGTTATACGCGCCGGGGCTTTGGCCTTGGCATCCCACAGCATCACATTGCTGAGGCTGATCGGGGCTTCTTTTTTCACGATACCACCCTTTGTATTCTGGGCAGAAGGTTTGGTGTGCTTGGTAATGATGTTCACACCTTCCACGATCACTTTACCTTTCTCCACCAGCACTTCTTTAACCGTACGGGGTTTAGATAAATCTTTATCATCGCCGGTGATGACCACCACGCTGTCGCCTTTACGGATGTTATACTTGGGTTTAAATCTTGCTTTCATTTTATCTTGCGTTAATGGGTATTACCCTTTTATCAATTATAATACTTCGGGAGCCAG
>CAZFLL010000004.1:0-38002 GCA_964519865.1 uncultured Chitinophaga sp.
ACTGAATATTTATTAAAACTCATATTGTGTTCTTTTTACACGAAGGCGCAAGTTAATGCTTAATCCGGAATTAAACTAACAGGCTCATTCTCAGGGCAGTTTATGCACATTTTAACGCTAAAAGTGGAAAACTAATCAGGTAAAAACATCATTTACGGCTTTTCTTTTTACTGGCCGCTTTTGTTCCAGGCGGGATAGGTTTCACATATTTTCTGCGTGTATAGGATCCATTAAAACTACAGTTCAGTCCATGACGGGCTCCGCAACCTTCTTCTGATAAACTTACACTGTTTGAACTGAATACAAAATTTAGGATACAGGGATCACCATCTTCCCGGTATACGGCTTTACCCGGGCTCAGCCACCTGGCTTCTCCTTTCAGTTCCCCGCTGCAGCTGCCATTCCCTGTTTCAAAATGGATAAAGAAAGTCACCCGGTCACTTTTCCGTCCATCCCGTATCGAAACCAGGTTCATTTTACCGCTTCCATAATCCGCGGCAAATTTATGTTTCCGGGAAAGGGTATCAATCGGGTTGATCAGTTCGGTTACTTTATCCTCGAGCGCTTCAGTCAGTACCAGTACGAATTGCCCGGTCTCCGCATTCAGTACATACACATCTTTGCCTTCACTCAGGCTGCCATCTGCATTTTTCCGCTGAATGGAACGGGTAATCGCAAAACGTTTATCCAGTATAAATGACTGGGTAGTTTCCTTCCTGGAATCCGGTACAAGTACGGGCATGGAAGCAATGAATTTTTCCTTAGCATCAAAAATCAGGAGCAGTAATGCTTTCCGGGTCGCTGTGCCGGTCTTCACCAGCAGGTAGGTTTCAGCTTTGGATACCTGTGCTTTTCCCAGGGCATAAATTTTAGGTTTAACCCCTTTCCCAAAGACTTTTGTAAGCACCGTATCCGGCACCAGCTTTGTGAAAATTTTATAGCTGATCAGCAGGGAATCCTTTTCTTTCTTATCAAGGAGGGTATCCCCTGCCTGGTAACTCAGTTCGAGTGGTTGAAAAAAGTCAATAAAATCTGTAACGGCTACCGGTTCATCACCGGAGAGCACCGGCGGTTTCCTGGATTTGCAACCGGTGAACAGGATGCTGCCGGCAAACAGCAGCATAAATAGTTTTGTCAGGGACATAGATGAAGTTAAACGGACCGAAAGGTAATAGTTTCCGCCGGCAATGTCAACACAGAATTTGGCCTTTCCCGAAAGATAATTTAGATTTGTCTAAATAATTTTTTAGGCTCTATGAATTATTCAGTCAGCGAAGAGAATTATATCAAGACCATTTTTCACCTCCAGAAGAAGGAAGGGACGGTAACCACCAATGAACTGGCCGGCGAGCTCAGGACCCGGCCTGCCTCGGTGACCGATATGATGAAGAAACTGAAAATAAAAAAACTGCTGAATTACCAGCCTTACCAGGGATTCCGGCTGACAACAGAAGGCAATAAAGTGGCCCTGGGAATAATCCGCCGGCATCGTTTATGGGAGTATTTCCTGGCAGAGAAATTAAAATTCACCTGGGATGAAGTACATGAAGTGGCCGAGGAACTGGAACACGTCAGTAATAAAAAACTGATCGATAAACTGGATGCCTACCTGGGATTCCCGAAGAATGACCCCCATGGAGATCCCATACCGGATGCGAATGGTAAAATTGAAGCCGGTAAGAAGGTCCGGCTGACTGAAATCCCGCTGAACACCCCTTGCGTGGTAGCTGGGGTTAGCAACCAGTCGGGGGATATCCTGGAATTACTCGAACATAAAAAGCTCAGGATCGGGACCTTGCTCGAAGTGCGCAGGCGTTTTGATTTTGACCATTCCCTTGAAATAAAAACAGGTAAACAAACTATCATCACCATCAGCCGCGAACTGGCTGAAAATATTCTGATCACGTATGACGCCGGATAATAAAGAATACCAATCACTCAGTGAAGTACATGGATCGGTTGACACCACCGGTGCTTCTGGTAAAGGGTGGCGGAAAGTGCTGGCTTTCTTTGGTCCCGCCTATCTTGTCAGTGTAGGCTATATGGATCCGGGTAACTGGGCCACTGACCTGGCCGGGGGCAGCCAGTTTCACTATAAACTGATCTGGGTATTACTGATGAGTAACCTGATGGCCCTTTTGTTACAGAGTTTATCAGCCCGCCTGGGTATCGTAAGGGGCCGTGACCTGGCACAGGCTAACCGCGAGACTTACCCGCGTTATATAAATTATGCCTTATATGGTCTTGCGGAAATTGCGATCGCCGCAACAGATCTTGCGGAAATCCTTGGGATGGCCATAGGTATTCAGTTACTGACCGGGCTTCCGCTCATCTGGGGAGTGCTGATTACGGTACTGGATACTTTTCTTTTTCTCCTGCTGCAACGTATGGGCATGCGGAAAATGGAAGCCTTTATCATTGCGCTGATTGCGATCATCGGTCTTTCCTTTTTAACTGAAATCATTCTGGCTAAGCCCGACCTGGCAGAAGTAGCCAAAGGATTTGTACCCCATATCCCCAATAACACCGCCCTGTATATTGCCATTGGTATTATCGGTGCCACTGTGATGCCCCATAATCTCTACCTGCATTCGGCACTGGTACAAACGCGGAAAATCAAACGGGATGATAAAGGAATTAAGAAAGCACTGAAGATGAATTTCATCGATAGTGCCATTGCGCTCAACCTCGCTTTCTTTGTCAATGCGGCTATCCTGGTACTCGCCGGTAAGGTCTTTTTTGAATCAGGTCGTACAGATGTGGGAGAAATCAGGACGGCTCATGAATTACTGAAACCGATGCTGGGATCTGAACTGGCCCCCATTTTGTTTGCAGTGGCCCTGATCGCTGCGGGACAAAGCTCCACCATAACCGGCACACTGGCGGGTCAGATCGTTATGGAGGGTTATCTGCGCCTTAGGATCGCTCCATGGATACGCCGGTTAGTCACCAGGCTGATCGCGATCATACCAGCTGTGATTGTCATCCTCGTTAACGGGGAGGAACATATCGACCGCCTGCTGATCTTAAGCCAGGTAGTACTGAGTCTTCAGCTGGGATTTGCCATTATCCCCCTGATCCATTTTACCAGTGATAAAAAGACAATGGGAAAGTTTGCCATCAAGCCGCTGACCATTGCCGCGGCCTCCCTTATAACGGTTATACTGGTTTACCTCAATATCCGGATGGTTTCCGAGCAGGCCGCTGGTTTCTTCCATGAATCCGGAAGCCTGCTCTGGAAAATAGTTATACTACTTGCGGGTATTGGTTACCTCGTATTACTGGGTATGGCCCTATTTTATCCGCTCCTCAGCAAAAAACAGGTGGCTCCTTTACGGATTCACCCGCAGGCCGTTCCCTTGTCACAACTGGAAATACCGGTTTACAATCATATAGCCGTAGCGCTTGATTTCAGCGAGAACGATAATAAACTGATCATGCATGCGCTTGGCCAGGGCAATCCGGCCACCAACTATATCCTGATCCATGTGGTGGAAAGTGCGGTTACCCGGATTATCGGAAAGGAAGCGGACGACCTGGAAACAAGGAAGGACCAGGAACACCTGGAGGGATATGTCAGCCAGTTAAAAGAAAAAGGTTTCAACGCAATCGGGCTGCTCGGTTTTAATGACCGGTCAAAAGAGATTGCCCGGCTGGTAAAAGAAAATAAAGGAGAAATGCTCGTCATAGGGGCGCATGGACATAGCGGTATAAAAGACCTCATTTATGGTCAGACAGTGGATGCGGTAAGACATGAACTGAAAATTCCGGTATTGGTAGTCAGTCTCTGAGCTCAGGCCATTTTTTTAACGGCCCCGCTATGATGATTCTTCAGCAGGTGCTTGAACCGGCTAAACGTTTCCGGTTTAATATTGAGATAAGAAGCCAGGAATTTCTGGGGAACCCGTTGCATCAGTTCAGGGTTCTTGGTAACAAAACTTATAAAGCGTTCCCTGGGTGTCATTTTGATCAGCTGCATCTGCCATTTATCCTTGATCACCATCGAATAGGTGACAATGATCCGCCCCATATGTTCCATCCGCTGGGAGGAAGCAAACATTTTTTCCGCATCATCATAGGAGATCGAAACTAAGGTGGTAGGCTCTATTGTCTCAATGGTATATTCAGAGGGCTGCCGGCTGTGAAAGGATTCCTGGCTGAGCAACATCTGTCCTTCGAGTGAAATCTGTGTGTTGATCTCGTGGTGATTTTTCTTATAGAATTTCCGGGCCAGTCCCTTTACAATAAAATTGAAATGATTCTCGATTTCCCCTGCACGGGTAATCACTTCCTTTTTACCAAAACGCCTGACTTTACAAACGGGTAACAAGTGTTTGTTGAACTCCTCCTCTGTTAAATCTGACAGTTTCTGAAGAAATGTCATAAATACCCGGATTGTGTCCATATGGTTGTTATGTGGCATAAAAGGTAAGCTTTTTTCGCTTGATTCAGATCAATCCTGAAAAAAATACATTTGTTGTAAAACTAAGTAGACAACATTCATGCACCTATGATATTAGTCACATCTGATAAAATAGTAAGTTTGTAGCTGCCTGATAACTATCAGGTTCTCAACGTAAACCCAAATCAAACTCGTATGACACAAAAGATCAAAGTAGCGAACCCTGTGGTGGAGCTGGATGGTGATGAAATGACCAGGATTATCTGGAAATTTATCAAAGACAAACTCATTCTCCCCTATCTAGAAGTAGATATCAAATATTATGACCTGGGGATTGAATACCGCGATCAGACAGACGACCAGGTGACCGTTGATGCGGCCAATGCCATAAAACAGTACGGCGTGGGAATCAAATGTGCCACGATCACCCCGGATGAAGCAAGGGTAAAAGAATTCAACCTGAAACAGATGTGGAAGAGTCCGAATGGCACCATCCGGAATATCCTGGATGGCACTGTTTTCCGTGAACCCATTGTGATCAGCAATGTACCCCGCCTGGTCACCAACTGGACTGCCCCGATAATTGTAGGCCGCCATGCTTTTGGTGATCAATACCGTGCCACGGATACCGTGATCAAAGGAAAAGGCAAACTCACCATGACCTTCACTCCTGAAGGAGGTGGTGAGCCCCAGGTTTTTGAAGTATTCAATTTCAAAGGCGATGGAGTGGCCATGTCCATGTACAATACAGATGAAAGTATAAAAGGCTTTGCCCGCAGCTGTTTCAATATGGCCCTCAGTAAAAAATGGCCACTTTATCTTTCTACCAAAAACACGATCCTGAAAAAATACGATGGCCGGTTCAAAGATATTTTCCAGGAGATTTTTGACAACGAGTTCAAGGGACTTTTTAACGCAGCCGGTATTGTCTATGAGCATCGCCTGATCGATGATATGGTGGCCAGTGCCCTTAAATGGAATGGCAATTTTGTGTGGGCCTGTAAAAACTATGATGGCGACGTACAAAGCGATACCGTAGCCCAGGGCTTTGGCTCACTTGGACTGATGACTTCTGTATTGATCACCCCGGATGGTAAGACCATGGAAGCGGAAGCTGCACACGGGACCGTTACCCGCCATTACCGCGATCACCAGGCCGGGAAACCCACTTCAACTAACCCCATTGCCTCGATTTTTGCCTGGACCCGCGGACTGGCGTTCCGGGGCAAACTGGATGGCAACCAGCCCCTGATTGATTTCTGTAATGCCCTGGAAAATGTTTGTATTGAAACCGTGGAAGAAGGCAAGATGACCAAGGACCTGGCCGTCTGTATCCATGGCAATAAAGTAAAACACGGGGATCATTACCTGTATACGGAAGAGTTCCTGGACGCGATTGACGGGAACCTGCAGAAGAAGCTGAAATAATTGTAAACAATCTATAATAGAGGCTGTCTGCGGAATAGCCTCTATTTTTTTTGGATATCAACAAGTCAAAATTCAAAAGTAAAAAGTAAAAAATCCTATTGTAGAAAATTATAAATTGATACTTACAGGCTTTTAATCTGAAAAATCGCACCCTGGTTTCAGAAAAATACAACCTTGTGTTTTTGAATTTTTACTTTCTACTTTTGACTTCCAAAGCTGGTTATGAAAAAAAGAACAGATTATATTTCCTGGGATGAATACTTTATGGGTGTCGCCCTGCTCTCTGCCCGGCGCAGTAAGGACCCCAATACCCAGGTGGGAGCCTGTATTGTAAATCCCAAAAACAAGATCGTGGGAGCAGGCTATAACGGGCTGCCGGCCGGCTGTGATGATGACGAATTCCCCTGGGCCAAGACCGGGGATTTCCTGGATACCAAGTATCCTTATATCTGCCATGCCGAACTGAATGCCATCCTCAACAATATCGGGATGGATCTTCATGGATGCAAGATCTATACGGCCTTGTTTCCCTGTAATGAATGCACCAAGGCCATTATTCAATCGGGCATTACCGAAGTGATTTATCTCTCCGATAAATATGCAGGCAACGAAGTGTTTATTGCTTCAAAGAAAATGCTGGATACGGCGGGTATCCGTTACCGGAAGGTATCGGCCAGTATTGAGGAACTGAGTTTGTCGTTCAGGGAGAAGGACGTCTGAGGGAAAAGAACCAAGATGCCCCCTCCTTCGCTTAAGCTACGGAGGACAAGAAAGATCCAAATAATTTTCAAAATACAAATTCCAAAAAAAAGCCACCTGCGGAGCAGATGGCCTTCGGTGCAATTGCAGTTGTATCTTTTACACTTTAAAGTGGGCAAAAGCTTTGTTGGCTTCAGCCATACGGTGTGTATCTTCTTTCTTTTTGAATGCGGCGCCTTCCCCTTTGGCAGCGGCTACGATTTCGTTCGCCAGTTTGTCTGCCATGCTGCGGCCATTTCTTTCACGGCTGTAGCGGATCAGCCATTTGATACTGAGGGATATCTTCCTGTCAGGACGAACCTCGGAAGGAATCTGGAAAGTGGCACCACCGATACGACGGCTGCGTACTTCCACAGAGGGAGATACATTCGCCAGCGCTCTTTTCCACACTTCATACCCTTCTTCATTGGTGAATTTGGCTACTTTATCCAGTGCATCATAGAAAATAGTAAAAGCTCCGCTTTTCTTGCCCTGCCACATCAGGTTGTTTACAAAACGGGTCACCAGTTTATCATTAAACCTGGGATCAGGTGCTAAAGGGAGTTTCTTTGCTTGTGCTTTCCGCATATCTGAATTATTATAAGTCTCTTTTTATTTGTTAATCATCCAAAACAACTTCGAAGGATTGTCATCCTGAGGCGAAGCCGAAGGATCTGCTTACTTCTTAGCCTTCTCCTTCTTGGTTCCGTATTTGGAACGGCTTTGTTTACGGTCCTTCACACCCGCGGTATCCAGTGATCCACGTACAATGTGATAACGAACACCTGGTAAGTCTTTCACACGACCACCCCTGATCAGTACGATTGAGTGTTCCTGCAGGTTGTGACCTTCTCCCGGAATATAGGCAATCACCTCTACTTTATTAGTCAGACGTACTTTGGCTACTTTACGCAGCGCAGAGTTAGGTTTCTTGGGGGTTGTGGTATACACCCTGGTACAAACACCACGACGTTGAGGACACTGATCCAGGGCCCTGGATTTACTCTTCGCCCTGATAATTTCTCTTCCTTTTCTTACTAATTGTTGAATTGTAGGCATTCTTGACCCTTATTTTTGGGAGGGCAAAGGTAAAGGGAGGCGGGTTAATCTCCAAAAAAATGAATACCGAATTTTAGAGTAATCCCCCCTTTGGGGATAATTCCGGCCCGGAAGCCGCTTTTTAAGCCCTGAAAACCAAAATCCGGGCTTTTAAAGCCATGATTTCCTGCTTTTTCGGACTCCCGGGTTCGACCGTTACCACGAATAAGAAAAACGCTATCCCCTGCCCCTTCCGGGGTTCTTGGGATAGCGTATACCTGAAAAGATTAAATCAATTTAAATTTTATACATCCAGCCATGCGTGTCGGCCATGCGGCCTTCACGGATATCTGTAATGGTCTTTTTAATGGCCGGGGCGATCTTCCATTTGTCCAGGTCAAATTTCATCGTGGTGTCCTTGTACGCCAGTTCTTTGATCGGGGAAATGGTAGCGGCAGTACCGGTACCAAAAACCTCCATATGCTCTCCGGCTTTGTAGGCCGCCAGTATTTCATCAATACTAAGGTCTCTTTCCTCCACCTGTACCCCCATTTCTTTCAGCAGGGTGATTACACTGTTCCGTGTTACTCCGCCCAGGATCGTTCCCTGTTCCAGCCCGGGTGTGATCGCTGTATTCCCGATAATAAAAAACACATTCATTGTACCACATTCCTGTACATACTTATGCTCTATCGCATCCATCCACAACACCTGGTCATAACCTTTCTTTTTGGCTTCGGCTGTTGCGTACATGGCTGCCCCATAATTGCCGGCAGCTTTTGCATATCCCACTCCCCCGGGAGCAGCCCTGACATATTTTTCCTCCACATAAATACGCATAGGGGCAGCATAGTAAGGACCTGACGGACTCAGAATGATCATGAATTTGTACGTATCCGACGGACGCACCCCGATCAGTTCATCGGACGAGAACATAAACGGGCGGATATACAGGGAGAAGTCTTCCTTCATTGGAATCCACGCCTGGTCCAGTGCGATCAGCTGACGCATCCCTTCGATAAATAATTCTTCCGGAACGGCAGGCATCTGCATGCGTTCGGCTGAGATATTAAACCGTTTCTGGTTATCAAAAGGACGAAAAATAAACGGATGTCCTTCCCGGTCTTTATAGGCTTTGATACCTTCAAAAATGGCCTGGCCATAATGCAGGGCGGCCACGGAAGGACTGAGCAAAAGCGGCTGGTAGGGTTTGATCTCCACATTCCGCCATTCCCCGTTTTCAAAATCCGCCTCCAGCATATGATCCGTGAAGTACTTTCCAAAAGGCAGATTTTCCATATCCAGGTCCTGTAATTTGCTTCTTTCTGCCCGGGTTACTGAAATATCCATTGCTGCCGTCATAAAAGATTAATTTTGGACCCCAAAGAAACGAAAAAAAAGCGAACACCTATTAGTACATTTATCAGTAATTAAATGGATATAAATCATATTGAACTGACCCCTGCGTCTTTAGCCGGTTTATATAAAAGGCACCTGGTGGAATCCGGTTCTTTAACCGCTCCCCCCGTTGCGCCTGCAACCAGGTCTGTTCCGGCCGGTACCGAAATTCCGGTTCAGGTGGAAAAAGCAGTGGAAACAGGTATTAAATCACTGGGGAGCAATGCCCGGCATGTACTGGTACTGGTAAACCATGCTGAGACGGTTTTTTTACCCGATGCTGAACTCAAATTCCTGACTGGTATCCTGGCGGCCTGTAAATTAAGTCTCGCCGATGTGGCGATCGTAAACCTTTATCATCACCCGGGTACCGGGTACAAGGAATTGCTTTCCTGTTTTAGTTGTAAGCAAGCCCTGCTTTTTGGCCTTGAACCAGCTGCTATAGGATTGCCTCTCCATTTTCCCGAATTTCAGCTCCAGGCTTTTAACGGGACTACCTATCACTGGTCACCTGATTTAAGTAAAATGGAAAATGACCGAACATTAAAAACCAGGCTTTGGAATAACCTGAAAATTGTCTTCACCTTATAAAATGAGCTTTTGAAACTGATTTTTGCCACCAATAACCAGCATAAGGCGGATGAAATCCGTGCTGTACTCAAAGGACCGGTTGAGTTGGTCACCCTGCGTGAAGCCGGTATTGATATTGATATTCCGGAGCCGTACGATACCCTCGAGGAAAATGCCCGCACCAAATCGGTCACTATCTTTAAGATGACCGGAACTGACTGTTTTAGTGAAGACACCGGTCTTGAAGTAGATGCCCTGGGAGGTGAACCAGGCGTAAAAAGTGCCCGGTATGCAGGGGAAGGCAGGTCCTTTGATGCCAATATTGATAAACTACTCAGCCAGCTGAGCGGTATAACCGATCGGAAAGCCCGATTCCGGACCGTTATATCCTTGTTAATAAACGGAAAAGAAACCCTTTTTGAAGGGGTATGTGAAGGCCGGATTATTGAAGAAAGACGCGGAAATAACGGATTTGGCTATGATCCGGTCTTTATTCCCGATGGAGCGGATCGTAGTTTTGCGGAAATGGACATAGCTGGTAAGAATCAATTCAGTCACCGGAAGAAAGCCACCCAAAAACTGGTAGCATTTTTGAATAGCCTATCTTAAACCACCATATTTTGACACCTGAACGCAACCAAAATATCAGCGAAACCGACCTAATAAAGGGATGCATGGAAAGTGACCGGCGCATGCAGGAAGAATTGTACCGCCGGTTCTCCCCCCGGATGTATGCCGTCTGTCTCCGTTATGCCGGCAATGCCGAAGAAGCAGAAGACATACTGCAGGAAGGGTTTATCAAGGTCTTTAAAAAACTGGACAGTTTCCGGAATGAAGGTTCTTTCGAGGGCTGGATCCGCCGGATATTTGTCAATACGGCCATCGAGCATTTCCGCAGAAAGAAATACCTGCTGCCCGTAACAGAAAAAGAAGAAAACACGATTGAGGGGAAATACACTTCCGTGCTGGATGACCTGGGTGCCAAAGACATCATGGCATTGGTACAGGAACTCTCTCCCGGCTACCGCACCGTTTTCAATATGTATGTGGTGGAAGGGTACACCCACAAGGAGATCGCCGACCAGCTGGGAATCAGCGAAGGCACCAGCAAGTCGCAGTTATCAAGGGCCAAAGTCATCCTGCAGGACATGGTCAGAACGTATATAGACAAGGAAAGAGGCATAAGCACGAAATCATGAGTGAACAGATCCGTCATACTTTATTTAACCACGAAGAGACTCCCCCACCGGCAGCCTGGGGCCGGATTCTTGCGGAGTTAAATGAGCATGAATCTTTCAAAACCGTTTCACAAAAATTTAAACAAGCCGAAGTAATTCCCGCTTCACATAACTGGGACCAGTTATTAAGCCGTCTGGAGGATATCAGCATTGGCCACAAACTGCAGGGAGCTGCTGTGACACCTCCCACCGGCACCTGGCAGAAAATAACCGAAAGTCTCGATTCAGCCGGAAATATCAGCGAAAATAATAAGACGATCCCCTGGATCCGGTATGCAGCAGCAGCCATTGTGCTGGTCGCTATTGGCCTGGGTATTTCACGACTGACAACACCGGCTTCAACCGGTGGCATTGAAACAGCCCAGCATGAAGAATCTATTCCGGCTGCAGTTCCGGCTGATCCCGGAAGCACGAAAGACATCCTGGAAGAACTGGTTTCTGTAGCTCCTGCCGAAAATGAGGAAGCCCGGAATGATGCGGCGCTGGAAGCGAGTAAAAAGACCTATGCCCGGCTGGATTTCCCGGCAAAGAAAATAGCCCGTGAAGTATCTGGTTTTTATTTTAATTCTTTTCATAATACCCCTGGCACAAGAAATATTTCTGCAGATCCCGTTTCCCCGGCAGATCAAATAAAGACGGACCGTTATATCACCCTGATGACGCCCGAAGGAAATATTATCCGTGTTTCTAAAAAACTGGGGGGAATGGTATGTTGTATTTCCGGGGAAGCCGATGATCCTGCCTGCGCCGACCAATTGAAAAAATGGAGGGAAAAAATAGTAGCTTCATCCTTAGGTCATACAGCAGATAGTTTTATGGACCTGCTGTTACTGGTCAATTCCGCTGAAGAAAACCAGCCTGATTAAATTATCTGCAGCACAACAAACAATTATGGGAAGGATCAAGATAGAACTACCGGAAAAATTTACATTTTCCTGCCGGATTCCTGTACGGATAACGGATATTAACTATGGCGGTCATGCCGGCAATGATACTGTACTTTCCCTGATACACGAAGCCCGTATGCAATACCTGGGCTTTTTCGGATACACCGAAATGAACCTGGCCGGCACCGGTATGATCATGTCTGATGTCGGTATTGAATTCAAAAAGGAATTGTTTTATGGCGACGAAGTTATCGCATCCGTGGTAGCGGGTGATTTCTCGAGGATCGGGTTTGATCTTTTTTATAAACTGGAAAAGATAGGACCTGACGGAATGATCCTGGCAGCCCTGGCCAAGACAGGGATGATCTGTTATGATTATGCGAAAAAGAAAATAGCGGCTGTACCGGAAGAAGTCATTCAGAAAATGAGTACACATTAGTCCCTGTTCCAGATATTCCAGCTCTCTTCTGCCTGGAGCACCAGCATTTCCTCCCCGTTTTTAACCTGCGCTCCACGCTCCTTTCCTTTCTGTAAAAATAAAGTCAGTGGCGGATTATAGACCAGGTCATACAGTAAATGACGGGATGTGATTCCCTCGTATGGGATAGCCGGGCAACTGCCTGTTTCCGGGAAAGTGCCTACGGGAGTTGTATTAATGATCAGCGGGTGTTGCTCTATTATTTCACGCGTGAGTTCCCTATACGTGAGTGTAGAACCGGCATGTAACTGCCGGCTGACGACATCATATTCAATACCCAGCTTTTTCAAAACATGGATCACCGATTCCGCCGCCCCTCCGTTACCCAGTACCAATGCCTGCTGATGTTGCTTATTCAGTAACGGAAGCAGGCTTTGTTCAAAACCCACCACATCTGTATTATAACCGGTTAACTGACCATGCCTGATCCGGATACAGTTACAGGCATTTAATCCCTCCGGGATGGATGAAGCACTGAGAAAAGGCAATACTTCTTTTTTATACGGAATGGTCACATTCAGGCCTTCCAATGAAGGATTAGCCAGCAACAGTCCCGGTAATTCATCTATAGATGGAATGGGGAACAAGTCATAGCGGCAGTTGGTAATACCCTCCTCTTCAAACTTTCCGGTGAAATATTTTTTCGAGAAAGAATGTCCAAGCGGGTAACCGATCAGGCCGAAGAGCCGCATCAGGCAGATTCTTTTTTATCGAGGTATAAAGTGAAAGTATCCCCGCGTAAACCGATCCGCATAGCTTCCAGCGGAATTACTTCTGAAGGAGCAATATTTCCCAGGTTGGCATTGCAACCCAGCAATTCAATAAAATAGAGCTGTTGTGCTTTCTGGGGTGCTTCCCACACAATCTGTTCGCCCGGTATCTGGGTCAGGATCTCCTGCACCAGGCCTTCCCTCACTTCACCACTGCCCCGGTAAATACCCACATTACCAGCTTCGCGGGCTTCAGCAATCACATAGGATGAGCCGGCTTCCAGTTCAGCCCTCATCAGTTCGATCCATTTGTAAGGTGGGATGATATGCGCGGCATCCTTACTGCCCACTTCACTGAGCACGGTGCCGTGTTTGGTCAGTTTTTCAATATACCCGCATTTCTCGGCATGGGGAATCGTGATAGAGCCATCACTGACTTCCATATAACTGATCCCGTAGTCTTTGCAAACAGCGATATAATCTTCAAACTGGTTACGGATCAGGAAAGCTTCAAAAAGAGTACCCCCGAAGTATACAGGGATATCATAAGAGCGGTAAACATCTAGTTTTTCCCGCAGGTTGGGGGTAACAAATGAAGTTCCAAAACCCAGTTTTACAATATCCACATGGGGATAGGATACGCTCATAAAATTCTTCGCTTCCTCTATACTTAGCCCTTTATCCATCACCATCGTCAATCCTGATTGCCTGGGCTTCTGCTTCCTGTCCGGTATTTGTGTTAAGTTGAAATTCATACTGCTTATAATTAATTGATCATCTTATTTAAACGCGGCAAAAATAGGAAAGATTCACTTGCCCGTCATTGATTTATATCCGGATTGAGCTCAAATCGATTTATTTCGCTTGTACTTTGCCAGCAGGTCCACCAGGGTCTGGTTTTGCAACAAAGAGGGGTTGAGCTCCACCATTTTCTTTAATAGTTTCGGGGCCTGCTGCAGTGCATTTTCCAGCCAGATCAACGCTTCCTTGGATTTTCCCGAGGCAAACAGCACAGCCGCCTTATAATACAGGAAAAGCGGTTTATTCCCCGTCATTTTCAGTGCGGCTTCCGTCTGAAGCAAAGCTTCCTCGTTGTACCCGGCCTTGTACAAACAACGCACCAGGGCCTCCCAACCGTTTGCATTACGCGGACGCAGTCTGACCACATTGGAAAAATACTGGATGGCTTCTTTATACAGGCCAAGCTGCATTTTACATTCCCCGGCCAGCAGGTTGTATTCCGGCTGGTTCCGGTGGATCTTCATGGCTGTTTCCAGCTGACGGAAACAGGCGGACCACTGTCCTTCATTAAAATAAGTACAGGCAATTTTGTAAAATAATTTACTGTCATCCTGCCGCAGATGAGACGCTTTGCGGTAATGAAAACGGGCCTGCGCCGGGTTTTTGAGTTTTTCATAACAATAGCCGATCGCTTCAAATATCACATCCTCCGGTTTGGCCAGTTCATTTACTTTCTCCAATGCCTCAATCGCTTCCTTGTATTTTCTTAAGCGTATAAAGGCATCTCCCATATTCCGGTAAGCATAATCAAATTTCTCTTCAATCGTAATCGCATATTTGTAAGCATCGATCGCCTTCTCATAGAGCTTTAATCCCTGGTATGCGGCAGCCAGGTTGAACCAGGCCAGTTCATTGTAGGGAAAATCATCGATGATCTGCTGGTGCAGGCGTATGCTCTCTTCATTGCGGCCGGTAAAATCTGTCCAGAAACAGATCTTATACAGGGCTTCTTCATTATTCGGATCATCTTCCAGGATGAGCTTCAGGCAATCAAAAACCTTTTCAAAATCTTCATAATCGTCGTATACATCCGCCAGTTCAAACAACAGTTCCATCCGTTCTTCCCCTTCAAATAAAGCGATCGCTTCTTCGAGCAGGGTCACGGCTTTTTCCTGCTGATCCAGGGCCAGGTAGACTTCTGTTTTTAAAATATACAGGTTAATGTCAGCCCCGTCGAGCAAGGCGGCCTGTTCCAGTATCTCCAGTGCTTCTGTGTATTTACGGCGGGCCAGCAGGATATCTGCCTTTTTAATCTGCAACATTGCAGAATAAGGGTATTGCTCACAGGCATATTCTGCTGCGGTCATGGCCATGCGCAGGTCCTCATTTTCATGATAGTGATCTATGATTTTTTCGAATGAATCTTCCTCGATAAAGGAGTGCGGGTGACCATTTTTTAAGTTTTCAAATTGTTTGAGCAGTTCCTGCAGTAGTTCGCTGTCTTCCCGGTATGGATTCTCTTGCATGAATTCCGGTCATTTAAGGTGCTGAATCTGTTTAGGGCCTGGTTCAGACAGCAAAATCCCTTTGCCCCCTGAAAACTATTGTTATCAACAAGTTAAGTAAAAAAAACCGGGTAAATCCCCGTAGAGTTTTCCCCAGATGTGCAAAATAGGTATTTTTTTTACTGACCCGGATGTAACAATTTACAGCCTGTATCGTTAATACAGTATTAAAGTTCTGGACGAACGGTTTTTTTATATTTCTTTTTTGTCAGTACATTTGTAACCAATGAACCACCCAAGGACCTATATGGCATGGAAAAGCGGAGCTAAAAAGCTGGGAATCATCCTGCTTTTTGCCTGTTCTGCTATTGGTGCCTTTGCCACCCTTGGTGATGGCAATAAAAAATCCGACAAACCCCGGGCGGCTATTCTTTCAGGACGCACTTCGTCCAAGCCTGGTTCATTTTCTTTAAAATCAGGTTATAGTTATCGTGGCAGCTACGTAATCAATTCAGAAACAGATAAAAGGACGATCCGCCTGAATACCGTTGTAACGGTTCAGAAAGGACGGACCACTTTTATTGTTCCCCTGAAAAAGAACGTGGTGCTCAACAAAGTGAAACTGGATTTGGGTAACCGCCAGTTCCAGCGCAATTAATTCTGTTTTCCCCCTTTACTTTCTTCATAGGTCATTACCCTGAATCCGGATTTGGGCAGGTCAAATTTTGATTGCTGTACAGGATTGAAATTGATACTGGAAACAGTATAAGTAACCAGCATATTCCCAAGCGTGGCTTCGTATTGCATCGCCAGGCCGGGCAGGTTTTTATTCAGGTACTGAAAATCCTTGTTTACCGGCAACAGGTCCCTGGTAAAATACACATTGAAGGTACTTCCGTCTGTTAGTGTCCCAACCGCTTTCTGGCAGTTATAACCGGAAATGGTCTTAAACTCTTCCACGTAAGAAAAAGTAATGCCCTCGTATTTCTTATTCGACTCCTTCCAGTTGTCGCGGGTCATGGTGATCATATATTTCTGTTCCCCGTATTCTTTCAATACTGTCACGTTCCCTGTTTTACCATCCACAATAGTGGCCTGGGTACCCAAAGAACTGACCATATCTGACCGGCTGGAATTGCCTTTCAGGTAAACCACACTGGTGGCCCCGTCAAGCAGGTCGGCCGCCTGCGGTGTTTTATTGCTGGTATTGATCACAATATCATAAGAGATCGTGGCTTCGGTCAGCCGGCGTTGAGCCTGAAGTCCGCTGCTGATCAGCAGTCCGGCCACTAAAACGGTTATCGTATATATCTTTTTCATTTCTGTTACTGTATATTATATCTAAAAGACGTGCCAATTTAGCCAATAAGTTGCTTAATTAAAAAAACCGGGTGTTTTGCAACAAATCCCGGTCTTTCTTAAGGTTATTTTAACAGCATCAGCGTTTGCTTTTGTTCTGCATCTCTTTCACTTTTTTCTGCTGCTCCTGCATCTGCTCCATCCGTTCCTGCCATTTGGACTTGGTTTTAGGCTTTTTACGGTTCTCGTCAATCTTCGCCAGGATCTTGTCGTGGTCAATGATATAATTCTGGATTATGAACTGCAGGATCAGGGTTACGGCGTTAGAAACGGTATAGTACCAGGTCAGGGCCGAAGGCAGTTTATTGAAGAAGAACAACAGGAATACCGGGAAAATGTAGGGCAGGTACTTCATCATCGGGTTGCTCTGGTCCGGAGTCATACTCATACTGTACCAGGAGATAAGGAAGCTGGTGGCGGCCGCGGTTACGTTGAATAAACTCAGGTGATTGCCCAACAGGGGAATATTCATACCAAACTTGATCGGATCATCATAAGCTGCCAGGTCATGTGCCCAGAGGAATTCTGCACCCCTCAGGCTCACTTCTGAGTTAAAGAAGCTGAACAGGGCAAAGAAGATCGGGATCTGCAGCAGGGCCGGGATACAGCCTCCCAGTGGGTTCACCCCGGCTTCCCGGAAGAGTTTCATCTGCTCCATGCTCATGGCCTGCTGGTCGGCACCGAATTTTTCCTTCAGTTTGGCTATTTCCGGCCGCAGCGCCTTCATTTTGGCACCACTCAGGTAACTGGTATAGGTCAGCGGGGAAATCAATAAACGGATAAACAGGGTCAGCAGGGCAATGGCCAGGCCCATACTTCCTGCACTGAGGCCTTTAAAGAAATCAAAGATGGGCAGGATCACAAAGCGGTTCAGCGGGCGGACAAAGGAATACATGCCCTGTCCCAGGTTGACCAGTTTTTCAAATTTCTGGTCATATTTTTTCAGAATATGATAATCGGAAGGGCCATAATAAATACTGAAAGCGGCATTGGCTGTTTTTGCAACGGGCAGTTGCAGTTTCATGTTTGCCGTAGACCTTACCAGTGTATGACTGCTGTCGGCGGGCAGGGTCCATTCCATTTTACCGGAGGAGAAATTGGATTTTGCCATCAGGATGGTAAAGAAGAAACGCTGACGCACCCCTACCCAGCTTACTGATTTATTAAAATCCTTATCACTGGTCTTGCCGATCGTATGATAGTCAAAATCTCCGTCAGTCACATAACCTACCTGGGTATTCTGCTTTTCAAAATCAATGTCCGATTCCTGCTGGGCCGCCGCATACTGCCAGATCAGGTTCATATTGCCCTGGGTAAGTAACTGGTCAGCCCTGTCCATATCCACATCGAAGTCAATCATGTAATCATTGGGCTTCACGGTGAATTTATGAACGATTGATGCGGGGGCTGAACTATCGGATGAAGTGAGTGTAAATGAATAGGTTTTTGATCCATCTGCGGTTTTAGCAGAATCAATTTTTTTGAAATACAGATCAGCTGTATTAGCAGTTTGCTCTGAGCCTGTTTTGATTAAATAACTTATCCGGTCAAAATCAGTAGAGGCCAGGCGCAGGAGGCTGCTGTCTCTTCCCCTGAATTTTTTCAATTCCACTTTCTTT
This sequence comes from uncultured Chitinophaga sp., assembly GCA_964519865.1. Classification (GTDB taxonomy): domain Bacteria; phylum Bacteroidota; class Bacteroidia; order Chitinophagales; family Chitinophagaceae; genus JJ008. The sequence goes on from CAZFLL010000004.1 coordinate 18,112, forward strand.
ACCTGGGCCCCTTTGGAAGTGAACGTGATCTTCATCAGTTCATTCTCAGTGGTCACCAGTTGCTCGGTGCCATTCACCGCGTCTTTAAAGCTACCCGCACTGGCCAATGCCTTCTGTGTATCGGCCCGGGCAATATCTTTTTTCAATGCCAGTGTATCCTCGGGTTTCCGCTGGGCTTTTGCGATTGAGTCCTTTACAAACTCTTTCCGTTCATTAATTTTTTTGTATTTGGCCTGTTCCTGGTTATTATAATAGAAGTAGCCAAAAAACAGGAGCGCCAATACCACGAAGCCAATGACGGTGTTACGGTCGAAATTCATTCTGGGGGGAAATTTAAGGTCGCAAAGATAGGGTTTTAAGTCGTTAGTCTTTAGTCGATAGTCGATAGTTCCCACAGCATGACTATTTTGCAAATGCTTTAGAATCAAGACAATACTAAAATCTACCAGAAAGAATTGGATACAGCAGGCCTGCTATTACATTAAGTGCCTGTAATTAGTTTCAAATGAAAATAAACATCGCCCTTTTAAAGGTCTAAGTACTATTGACTAATGACTATTGACTGCTAAATCATCTCACTCTGCAGCAACGGATTCTTCGCCTCTACTTTTCTTTCCGAGTATTCCTTGGCTGCTTTGATAAAATGGACAAAGACAGGCTGGGGATTTTCCACGGTGCTTTTCAGTTCGGGGTGGTATTGTACACCGATAAAGAACGGATGATTGGTCAGTTCAATGATTTCCACGAGACCTGTACCCGGGTTTTTACCGCTGGCTATCATACCTGCTTTTTCAAACTGTTCGAGGTACTTATTATTGAACTCCCAGCGATGTCGGTGCCTTTCACTGATCATGGTACTGTTATAAATACGGGCAGCCAGTGTTCCTTCTTTAATTTCACAGGGATATGCACCCAGGCGCATCGTGCCGCCTTTGGCCGTTACTTTCTTTTGTTCCTCCATCAGGTCGATCACCGGCTCATGGGTTTCGGGGTTCATTTCAGTGGAATGGGCATCTTTCAGTCCCAGTACATTCCGGGCAAATTCAATGGCTGCCATCTGCATACCGAGACAGATTCCGAAGAAAGGTAACCCGTTTTCCCGGGCATATTTTACGGCCACGATCTTTCCTTCCACACCACGGTGACCGAATCCCGGCGCTACCAGCAGCCCATCAAGTCCGGCCAGTTTTTCGCAGACATTATCCTCCGTGATGAATTCGCTGTGTACGTTTACGATCTGTACCTGTGATTCATTGATCGCACCGGCATGTATGAATGATTCAAGAATGGACTTATAAGCATCCTGCAGTTCCAGGTATTTCCCGATCAGGCCGATGATGACTTTGCCCTTTGGATATTTCAGTTTATCCAGGAATTCCTTCCACCGGGTCAGCTCGGGTTCACCATATTCAGTGATATTCATTTTTTTGAGTACGATCTTATCCAGTCCTTCCCGCATCATCAGCAGGGGCACTTCATAAATGGTAGCTGCATCAATGGACTCGATCACGGCTTCCTGTTTTACATTACAGAAGAGGGCGATCTTCCGGCGGATTTCGGGGCCCAGGGTTTTCTCTGTACGGCATACGATCACATCCGGGTGCACCCCTTCCTGGCTAAGCATCCGCACGCTGTGCTGCGTGGGCTTGGTCTTTAATTCCTTGGCCGCTTTCAGGTAAGGGATCAGGGTCAGGTGCACTACCACTGAATCTTCTTCGGGGAGTTCCCACTGCAGCTGGCGAACGGCTTCTACAAAGGGCAGGCTCTCGATATCACCCACGGTACCCCCGATTTCGGTAATGACAATATCATATTCACCACTCTGACCGAGCAATTGCATTCTTCTTTTAATCTCATCGGTGATATGCGGTACCACCTGTACGGTTTTACCGAGATAGGCCCCTTCCCGCTCTTTATTGATGACGGTCTGGTAAATACGGCCCGTGGTCACATTATTGGCCTGTGAGGTATAAATGCTGAGAAAGCGTTCGTAGTGACCGAGATCAAGATCGGTTTCAGCCCCATCTTCTGTTACATAACATTCCCCGTGTTCATATGGGTTCAGGGTACCCGGATCCACATTGATATAAGGGTCAAATTTCTGGATGGTTACCCGCAGCCCTCTTGCCTGTAATAATTTAGCCAGTGAAGCGGCAATGATTCCCTTCCCTAAAGATGATGTAACGCCTCCCGTAACAAAGATGTATTTAGCCATAATGGTCAGTTTATTCAGTTAAATATCGGGGAGGAACAAAAAAAACAATGCATCCCGGTAACCCGGAACTGCATATTTTTTACCATAAAAAAAGACTGAAAATTCGCCCCACCCATCTGACCGTCGGACGTAGTTCGGTAGAAAAAATCCTGAAGGTCATGTAAAGGTAATAGAAAAAACCGGCTCATAAAAAAAGGTAATTTCTTATGTGGAAAAAACAGTACGTATCGTGGGGAAACAGGTGTCCGGTTTGGCTGAATTCTGATACTTTGTACAGGTCAGCCCCGGCCCGTAGAGCCCAGGCAACAGTCCGCCGGCCAATCGGAATACCCTTCTGATTGTTAGCTGTTTCAGGAAGCCCCCTGTATGGAGTATCAGTCTTTTTTAATTTTGTTATAACTCGCCACCAGACCCCTTATCAGTGAGGAGCTGAAACCCTGGTGTTCCATTTCATTCAGGCCGGCAATAGTGCAGCCCTTCGGGGTGGTTACTTTATCTATTTCCTGTTCCGGATGGGTGCCTTTTTCCAGCAGGAGTTCGGCGGCCCCTTTGATGGTTTGTGCGGCAATCAGGGAAGCGGTGGTGGCATCAAACCCAATTTCGATCCCTCCCTGGATATTGGCCCGGATATAACGCATGGCATAGGCAGTGCCGCAGGCTCCCAGTACGGTAGCCGCGTCCATCAGTTTTTCATCGATGAGCACGGTTTTGCCCAGCTGACCGAATAATTCCTGTATATAATCCAGTTGAGCTTTGGTAGTGCCGGCATGGGATAAACAGGTCATGCTCTGTTGTATGGCGATCGCTGTATTGGGCATGGCCCGGATTACCGGTACCGGTTTGCCGATGGCCTGCTGCAATTGTTCGATCCACACACCGGTTATAACGGATACGACTATGTGCTTTTTAGGATTCAGTCCTGGTTTTATTTCCTTAATGATTTCCGCGTAGTTATAAGGCTTTACGGCCAGGATAATTACTTCAGCGTCTTTTACGGCTTTTTTATTATCACTGTGCACCATACAACCCCGTTCAGCAAAACGGCTGAGCGGGGAAAGGTTACGCCGGGTAATACTGATTTCCACCGGGCGGCTGAACTCACTCATGATCAACCCGTCGGCAATGGCTGCTCCTAAATTCCCGCCACCTATGATGGCAATTTTCTTTGACATAGATTTCCGTTTACAGTTACGGTATAAAATTACTGTATAAAAACGAGGGAGAGCGGTTACCGGCGGACTAATTGGATAAAATGAACGTGTGTTAGAACTAGAAATATTTGTGGTCCTTCAAAAAATGTTTGACATAATCCCCCACCCCATCTTCGAGGGATGTAAAAGGTTCTTTGTATCCGGCATCTTTTAACTTCTGCATATCCGCTTCCGTAAAGTATTGGTATTTATCGCGGATATCTTCGGGCATATCAATATATTCTATTACAGGAGGAAGTCCCAGGCCGGAAAATGTGGCTCTGGCCAGGTCTTCAAATGAACGGGCTTTTCCAGTTCCCAGGTTGTATAAGCCGGATGGCACTTTATGTTCCATGAGCCAAACGCAAACTTTGGCCACATCTTTTACATAAATGAAATCGCGCAGTTGTTGTCCGTCTTTGAAATCCGGCCGGTGTGACCGGAAAAGTTTTACTTTACCGGTTTCCCTGATCTGGTTGGAAGAATGGAAGATCACACTGGCCATCCGTCCTTTATGGTATTCGTTGGGACCGTAAACATTGAAAAACTTGAGGCCTTGCCAGCCGGCAGCCGGCAATTGACAATCTGCAGACTGTTCCAGGAGCCATTTATCGAATTCGTTTTTTGAAATGCCGTAAGGGTTCAGGGGCTTCAGCTGGTTCACTATACGGTGATCATCCTTATAGCCCAATTCCCCGGCGCCATAAGTGGCCGCGGAGGAGGCATAAACCAGTGGAATGTTATGGGCCACACAATACTTCCATATTTCCTTGGAAAACTCAAGGTTGAGTTTTTCGTGAATGCGGTAATCAAATTCAGTGGTATCTGTCCGGGCTCCCAGGTGAAAAACAAAATCAATTTTTGTCCCGGTGGATTTCAGCCAATCAAACAATTCTTCCCTTTCGACCTGACCAATGAATTTTTTCCCACTGTAATTCGGCCCTTTATCCGGCCGGCTGAATTCATCCGAAATGATGATCTGCTCATAGCCCTGCTGATTGAGGTAGCCCAGTAAATAAGAGCCGATAAACCCGGCAGCGCCGGTCAGTAATATAACAGATTTACGATCCATACATGATTCCTTATCCCAGTAATTTGATTAACACAAAAAAGATAAACAGGCCGATCGTCGTGATCAGCATTCCGTAACTGTTACTCAGGTTTTCCCTGACCAGGTCGGAATATTTTTCCTTCAGGTATATTTTCCTCCAGGCTGCCCCGAGGTAATTAAAGAAGCCCCCGGTAATAAAATCAAAAAAATGGTTCATGCCATCAGATTGAACTCAGTGCTGAGCCTGCTTCCTCTTCAGACAGGTAATTTTCGATAGAGGTATCATAGGCTTCCTGCCATTCCCTGATCTGCCCCCATTCCATACCATCCACTTCCACAGAACCATCGGTCACCAGACCCAGTTCTTCAAAGGGATGATTGCCCAGGGCTTTCTTTACGGATTCCAGGTTTTGCTTTTTCACTGAAACAATCACGCGGCTTTGTTTTTCCCCGAACCAGTAAGCATCTTTACGGATATCTGCGTCACTGGCCACCACATCAAATCCAAGACCGTTGGTAAAGCCGGCTTCCAGCAGGCATATAAAGAGTCCGCCTTCACTGATATCGTGTACAGATTCCACCAGGCCTTTTGTAATCAGTCCGGCTACAGTTTGCTGAAGTGTGTATTCTTCTTCCAGCTCAAAATGAGGGGCCGGTGAACTTTTGACCCCCGCAATTTTTGCCAGGTATTGTGAAGAGTTTATATCATTCCCGGAGGCCCCGATCATCAGGATAATATCTCCCTGCTCTTTGAAATGCAGGGTCATTTTACGGCTGACATCTTCCAGCAGTCCCACCATACCAATCGTTGGCGTGGGGAAAACCGGACCGTCCGGGTTCTGGTTATAAAAACTCACATTCCCGCCGGTAACCGGTGTTTCAAATTTCCGGCAGGCTTCTCCCATTCCTTTTATTGCCTGTACAAACTGGAAGTATACTTCCGGATCATAGGGATTACCAAAATTGAGGCAATTGGTCACTCCCAGGGGCAGGCCACCGCTGCAGACAATATTTCGTGCTGCTTCGCTTACGGCAATCATGGTTCCCTTATATGGGTCGGCATATACATAACGGCTGTTACAATCCGTTGTAACTGCGATGCCTTTTGTAGTACCCTTAACCAGGACCACTGCCGCATCAGTGGGAGCATTGGTAGAGGTATTATTCGTACCCACCATACTGTCATATTGATTATAGACCCAGCGTTTGGAAGCAATAGAAGGCAGTTTTACCAGCTCTTCCGCCACTTTACGCAGATCATCCGGCACCTCAACATTATCCGGGTTAAATTTCCCGATTTCAGCAAAATAGCCCGGCTCTTTATACTCCCGGTCATATTGCGGAGCACCACCGCCGAGTACCAGTTCGTGGGCAGGAATGGAAGCTTCGAGTTCCCCGTTCATATAAAAATCAAGCAGACCATTTTCCGTCACTTCACCGATCACCGAACAGGGCAGGTCCCATTTTTCAAATACTTTTTTCACTTCTTCTTCCCTTCCTTTTTCGGCAACAAGCAACATCCGCTCCTGGCTTTCACTCAACAACAGTTCCCAGGTCTTCATATTTTTCTGGCGGGTTGGGACCTTATCAAGATCGATACGCATGCCAACTTCCCCTTTGGCACTCATTTCTGCAGTGGAGCAGATAATACCGGCTGCTCCCATATCCTGCATACCTACCACCGCCCCGGTTTGAATGACTTCCAGGCAGGCTTCCAGTAATTTCTTTTCCTGGAAAGGGTCACCTACCTGTACAGCAGGAAGATCCTGTGCGCTTTCCGCTGTAATATCTGCTGAAGCAAAGGAGGCGCCGCCAATTCCATCTTTTCCGGTAGCACTGCCGACAAACATGACAGGGTTACCTTTACCAAGGGCTGTCGCAGATACAGTTTCACCGTTTTTCACAATCCCCACACTCATCGCATTGACAAGCGGGTTGGTATGATAACATTCATCAAAATAGATTTCTCCTCCGACGGTCGGTACACCAAAACAGTTCCCATAATGACCGATACCATGGACAATCCCGGATAAAAGGTGCTGGGTTTTATCTTCTTCGAGATTCCCGAAACGTAATGAGTTCAGAGAAGCAATTGGCCTGGCACCCATGGTAAAAATATCACGGTGTATACCGCCAACCCCGGTTGCAGCTCCCTGGAAGGGTTCAATGGCGGATGGGTGATTATGTGATTCAATTTTAAAAACCACTCCAAGTCCGTCCCCGATATCCATCAGTCCGGCATTCTCTTCACCGGCTTTTACCAGCATACGACCGCCTTCGCGGGGCAGTGTTTTCAGCCATTTGATGGAATTTTTATAACTGCAATGTTCACTCCACATGCCACTGAAGGCGCAGAGTTCATTAAAGTTTGGTGTGCGTCCCAGTTTTTCTTTAATCAGTTCAAATTCGGCGGCTGTTAATCTTAATTGTTCGGCGGTTTTTACAGTTACTTCCATGCAGGTCTTTATTGAACCGCAAAAGTAAAGCATAGACGGCACTGACGGGTCAGGACTTTTCAACTTTGTGCTGACAATCACGGCAATATTGGCTATTATTGCGGGACAAATATCTTGCGTTGGAATACCTTCTTTTTGTCGGCTATCTGCTCCTATTTGCCTGGCTGGTAACCAAAGTGAAGTTTTTTACCCGCTCGGGTCTCAGCAAATCCCAACTGATCATCCTGTTTCTGCTCAAAGTCATGATCGGGATTCTTTACGGATGGATCGGTATCTATTATGGCGGTTATGCCAAAATGTGGGATACCTGGTCTTTTCATACACACGGCCTTTATGAATATCATTTATTGCAATCTGATCCCGGGGAATACATGACCAACCTGTTCCGGAACGGATACGATGACGGTATGAGCCGGTTTTTCGAAACCCGTAATTCATTCTGGAACGACCTGAAGGGGAATGTCTTTGTGAAAATGCTGTCGGTTTTCGACATCCTTAGCCTTGGACACTATTATGTGAATGTGATCTTCTACTCTTTTTTATCCTTGTTTGGAGCGGTCGGACTTTACCGGGTGATGAGTGACGCTTACCCGGGAAAAAAAATCCCGATCCTGCTGTCGGTATTTTTGATCCCCTCCTTTCTTTACTGGACCAGCGGTATTCACAAAGAAGGAATGATTTTTACGGGTATTGCAATTTCCATGTACTGTGTGTATTTCGCCGCCAAAGAAAAACGATTTTCCGCCCGAAAAATAATCGCCCTGAGTTTTAGCCTCATACTGGTCATTATATTACGCAATATTGTTGGCGCCCTGCTCCTGCCTGCTATACTAACCTGGATTTTAGCCAATAAATTTCCCAAGCGTGGATTGCTGATTTTCAGCGTGTCTTACATTTTATTTATATTTTTATTTTTCAATGCCCGGCTGATCAGTCCGCGGCTCGATTTCCCCCAGGCCGTAGCAAATAAACAACATGATTTTATCCGGTTGAAAAGAGGAAAGACCACGGTGGCCATCCGTCCACTGGAGCCTACCGCAATGAGTTTTCTGGAAAACACACCGCAAGCGATAAACCTGACCATGCTCAGACCCTATCCCAGGGATGTACATCATATTTTATCACTGGCCTCGATCATTGAAATGTACCTGTTGTTCCTGTTTTTCCTGCTTTTTCTCTGGAAACGAATTCCCGGAACAAGTCCTAATAACCTGCTCCTTTTCTGCCTTTTCTTTGCATTCTCCATGCTGCTGGCGATTGGCTTCAGTAATAATAATATCGGAGCCATATCCAGGTACAGGAGCGTGGTGATGCCCCTGTTGATTATTCCAATGATTGCCCGGATTGACTGGCAGGGTATAAAGGGGGTGTTCACGACACATAAATAATTAATATAATATTTATTTTTCACGCTAATGATTGTTCATTTTTCAATCATTTTCTTGATTTTATCACATTTTTTCCCCTAATCCAGCTAATATTCGATATTTAATTGGAAGAACAACAGCAATTTCGTTGATTTGTAAAAAATACACTTCAAATGTCACTACGTTTTAATGCAATCCATGGCCTTTCCTCCAAATCGGATGTATTGGTGGACGGCGCAGCTAAAATCACTGCTATTTTCAACAGCAATGTATTTACGCTTAAAACTGCCCGTGAGTTTTTGAGCGATGAAGCTTACAAAAGTCTTCAGAATTCTATTAAAGCTGGTCATAAAATTGACCGTGCCGTAGCTAACCAGATCGCTACAGGAATCCGTGCCTGGGCTGAAGCAAAAGGAGTATCTCATTTCACACACTGGTTCCAGCCTTTGACTGGTACAACTGCAGAAAAACACGATTCCTTCTTTACATTAAAAAGTGACGGCACCCCCATTGAACAGTTTGAAGGTGATGCCCTGGTTCAACAGGAACCTGATGCTTCATCCTTCCCCAGTGGTGGATTAAGGGCCACTTTTGAAGCCCGTGGTTATACCGCCTGGGATCCCTCCTCTCCTCCCTTTATCATGGAGATCGGCCAGGGTAAAACGCTTTGTATTCCCACCATTTTTGTTTCGTATACCGGTGAATCACTGGATTATAAAGCGCCCCTGCTGAAAGCCCTGGATCAGCTGAACAAGGCAGCCGTGGATGTATGTAATTATTTCGATAAAAACGTAACCCGGGTAACCGCCACGCTTGGATGGGAACAGGAGTACTTCGTGATTGATGAAGCGATGTACAATGCGCGCCCTGACCTGGTGATGACCGGCCGTACTGTATACGGACATACTTCAGCTAAAAACCAGCAGTTGGAAGATCATTATTTCGGATCAATCCCTGAAAGGATTTACACGTATATGCGTGATTTCGAAACTGAATCATACAAACTTGGTATCCCCCTGCGTACCCGTCACAACGAGGTAGCCCCTGCCCAGTTTGAGTGTGCCCCTATTTTTGAAGAAGTGAGTGTGGCTGTTGACCATAACTCCCTGCTGATGGACGTGATGGACCGTGTAGCCCGTCGCCATAATCTCCGTGTACTGTTGCATGAAAAACCATTTGCCGGAATTAACGGAAGTGGTAAGCACAATAACTGGAGCATGGCCACCGATACCGGCGTGAACCTGCTGGCACCCGGCAAGACGCCCAAGACCAACCTCATGTTCCTGACTTTCTTCGTAAACACGATCAAAGCCGTGCATGATTATGCCGATATCCTCCGTGCCTCTATTGCTTCTGCACCCAATGATCACCGACTTGGTGCCAATGAAGCTCCTCCTGCCATTATCTCTGTCTTCATCGGTCAGTACCTGTCCAAAGTACTGCAGGATGTAAAAGAGAGAGTTTCTGAAAAAATGGATGAGACCGATGAAAGCATGCTGAAGATCGATATCCATAAAAGCATTCCTGAACTGCTGATGGATAATACCGACCGTAACCGGACTTCTCCATTTGCCTTTACCGGGAACAAATTCGAATTCCGCGCTGTAGGTTCCACCGCCAACTGCGCCAACCCGATGACCGTTCTGAATACTATCATGGCAGATACCCTGAGACAATTCAAGAAAGAAGTGGATGCCCTGATTGAAAAAGGCGAGAAGAAAGAGATCGCGATCATGCATGTAATCCGTCAGTATATTGTTGCCAGTGAAAAAGTACTGTTTGAAGGAGATGGCTACAGCGAAGCCTGGGCAAAAGAAGCAGAAAAAAGAGGTCTGCCCAATGTAAAAACAACCCCGCTGGCCCTGGATGCCATGGTGACCGAAAAAGCGAAAAAGCTGTTCGAGTCCAACCATATCTACAGCCACAGCGAACTGGAAGCCCGTCACGAGATCGAACTGGAAAAATACATCAAGAAAGTTCAGATCGAAAGCCGTATCATGGGCGAACTGGCCACCAGCCATGTATTACCCACCGCGATCCGCTACCAGAACCTGCTGGCCAATAATATCCGCGGACTGAAAGAAGCCGGACTGAGTGATGCAGCCTTTGCCAACCAGAAGCAGATCCTGGAAAAGATCTCCGAGCATATCAATAAAACAGCTGACCTGGTGGAGAAAATGATCGAAGCCCGTAAAGTCTGCAACAATATGGACAATACCCGCACCAAAGCCATCGCTTACCAAAGCCAGGTGAAGGATGCCTTCTTCGATGAAATCCGTTATCATGTCGATAAGCTGGAACTGCTGGTAGATGACCGCGAATGGTACCTGCCGAAGTACAGGGAGATGTTGTTCCTGCGCTAATCTGAAGTAATTGCTAAAAAAAAGAAGCCCTGGTTTATACCGGGGCTTTTTTTTAGTTAGTAGTTTGTAGTTTGTAGTTAGTAGTCAACAGCCCATACTAAGAAACAACTACTAATTAGAGATTCGCTTTCATTACCCGGAGTACATTGCCTCCCAGGATGCGTTTGATGGACTTATTGGAGTACCCCCTGCGTACCAGCTCTTCCGTTATTTTAGGATAAGTGGTCACATCCTCGAGTCCGACCGGCACAGACCCCACCCCATCATAATCAGAACCGATACCTACATATCTGTCCCCCACCAGTTTTACAATATAATCGATATGATCCACCAGTTGTGACAAAGTGGGCCTGGCGTCATTCATCGTTTTATCATACCAGGCATTCCAGCTTTTCATAGCTTCAATACTATCTGCATCTGAACTCATGGACAGTACCGCCAGCAAAGAATCTTTTTTCTTCAGCAGTCCTGATTGCAACTGGTCGTATTCTTTACTGATAAATCCGGAATAAAAATTAATACAGATCACTCCCCCGTTTTTAGCCACGGCTTTGATCTGATCATCCTTTACGTTGCGGAATACCGGGCAGATTGACCATACGGAACTATGCGATAGCAGCACTGGTTTTTTGGTAACGGCCAGCGCATCATAAAATGTCTGTTCGCCCACATGTGAAAGATCCACCATTACCCCCAGCTCATTCATCCGTTCCACTACCCGGCGTCCAAACTCATTCAGTCCTTTATGCCTGATCCGTTCAGGATGATCCGTTTCATCCATGGCACTGCTGGCCCAGGACGTGCTGTTGTTCCAGGTCAGGGTCAGATAGCGCATTCCCAACGCATACAGGCTATCCAGTTTACCCAGGTCATCTTCGATCATGTGCCCGCCTTCCACGCCGATCATTGACACCAGTTTTCCCTGGTGGGCCCTTTTCTTTATGGAACGGTAATTATCACCGAAAGTCATCCGGTCAGGATTTCGCAAAATGATCCGGTGCAGTGAATCAATTTCCTCCAGGGCATCCTGGAAAAAACCAGTGGCCCGCCGGGGTTTTTTATCGGTCCAGACTGAAAATATCTGTACATCGAGTCCTCCCTTTTTCCAGCGGTAAAGATCACTATGTCCCGTACTCAGCCGGCTGGTTATATCTTTCCCCTTCAGCGTCAGATCGGTCAGGCAATCATTATGGGTATCCACAACGATTGCTTTTTCGTGCAACCTGGCCACTGATTGTCCCCTTGCCATGGTAAAACTTCCGCCAAACGTGACCAGGAACAGGATATACCTGATGAATTTTATACCCATATGTTAATTATTTCAGGCCCGGTTGAAGGGGGCCAGGTTCCTGCTGTAAGTTAATTCAAAGCTTTCATTCAAGTAACTCCGGTCCGGATACAACTATTTGGCCCGGTTTTTCGACATTTGTAATATATGAAAGCGTTTTTATTGATCATATTCGTCTTTTTAACTGCAGCCGGAAAGGCGCAGACCGTGGACAGTATATATTTTCACCTGTATACAGACAGCCTGAAGAAGGGGCAGCATAATTATATCAATGTTGATGGTAAACTGAGCAATGGCCGCTGGCAACCCATGACTGCGAAAGAAGTTGAGTTTACTTGTAACCTGGCGAAGTTTGAAGGCAATGAACTGATCATTCCGGTTGATTTTTCCGAAGAAAAAGTAATGGTAAAAGCCGTACTTAGATCCAACCGGGCCATGGTAATCGAACGAACGATCTGGATCAAGAAACTGCCGGATCCGGAGTTAAGAAAGAGTTTGTAGCTGGTAGCTGGTAGTTCGTAGTTTGCACCTCGTACTTCTTACTTCTTACTTATAAAAAAAGGATCCTGTTGCCAGCATCCTTTTCTTTTTTATAGTCAGTTGGTCATATCAGGCAAATTTCTTGGCGTCTTCCAGGAATTTCGCCAGGCCGATATCAGTCAGGGGGTGTTTAAGCAACCCGAGAATGGAGTCCAGCGGGCAGGTACAAACATCGGCACCGGCTTCCGCACATTTTACAATATGTAATGCATTACGGATGGAGGCCGCCAGTATTTCTGTTTTAAATCCCTGTATGGAATAGATATGGGAGATCTGGGCGATCAGGTCAATGCCATCCCAGTTACTGTCGTCAATACGTCCGATAAAGGGAGATAAATAAGTAGCCCCGGCTTTTGCCGCCAGGATTGCCTGCCCGGCTGAAAAAACCAGTGTGCAATTGGTACGGATCCCGTTATCACTAAACCATTTTATAGCCTTGATACCATCTTTGGTCATCGGCACTTTCACCACGATATTCGGGTGAATGGCTGCCAGTTTCTTGCCTTCTTCCACCATGGCATTAAATTCAGTACTGATCACTTCAGCGCTGATATCGCCATCCACCAGTTCACAGATTGTTTTATAATGATCCATAACAGCGGCCTCCCCTTTGATTCCTTCTTTAGCCATCAGGGAAGGGTTGGTCGTAACGCCATCGAGAATGCCGAGCTCATTGGCTTCTTTGATCTGTGCCAGGTTAGCGGTGTCTATGAAAAATTTCATGTTGATGTATTTTGTATACTAAGATATTGTGAATGAGTGGGAAATCCTCCTTCAACAAACCCGGAGGGTAAATTCTCCTTCGATAAATCTACGGAGAATGAAAAAAGTGGCAGGCTTATTACATCGCACCGCTCAACCACCTACTCTTGCTGCCTTCCGGCCCTGGGAGGATTCAGCAGGAGCTGGTCGTGTAAGACCTGCCGGCGCAAAGATAAGGCAGTGAAGGTGAATGATAAGGGGAAATTGAAAAAAATGTTCATCGCTGGAATGCTGAATTCAGCAGGCTGAAACCCACCAGTTCATCCGCTCTTGCCCCGAAAGGCCTGAAATAAACCAGTATCATATAACTGTTTTCTGTTCCCCAATAATTCCCTTCTGCATTCTCCGGTAAATTCCTTACACCCTTCTGGGGGTTATCGGGCAGCGTGACATAGGCATAGTTATAATACCCCTGTTTAAGGTAGAGTGCTTTTTCATAGACCCCCTTTACTGCATTATACTCCATCTTCGACTGATCACCCGGCATATATTGTGTGAGTTCGCCAAACAGGTACACCTGCCTGCCTGCCAGGGGCTGATTGCCAGGAGGTACATACGTAAAATGTACCCAGGCATAATCTGCCTGCCAGTAGGCATTCCCGTTATCCTGGTTTTCAGAAGTAAACAATCCATTGATATCCCGGTAATACATATAGATCTGCTGACGACGATCCACATCCGGGTTAATATAAATATCAATGCGGGCTGAACTGTCACTATCCACTATCTTCTGAACCCGGTCACTCCGCAATCGGAAACTACGCAGGTCGGCCCAACGCCATTCCTTGGCTGCAGGAAAAGTGGTATTCTCTTCATCGCTGTACTCATAATAATTTCCCCTGAACAAGGTTGGCCGGTCGATCATACTGGCCCCGCTCCAGTTATAGTTCTGCAACAGCACCACTTTAATATCCTGCGGGGAAAAGGGATTTAACTGGCTGCCGGCTGTACTGACACCCGCCTGTACCCGCTGGTGTGTCTGGAACAGACTCCCGTTAAATGGTTGTAATACCTGTCCCGATACTGATGCCATTTTATTGACCACCAACAGGCGTTTTGTGAAAGCCAGTTTTGCAGTATCGTCATTCAGGAAAACTTTCAGCAGGTAATTCCCGCCTTTTGTAGGACCTGAATTCCGTTCAGGTAAAACAGCCTGGTAATGCGTATATCGTGTCTGTACGATAGATGAACTCCGGTAGGTGCCAATACGGTTTGTCTGGAAACCGCGGATATAATCATAACTCTGCACATTCGCGGGTGTCCAGTCGGCATTACACAACTGGAAACTGTAATAATAATTCTTGACATCATTATCCATATCATCGAAATGCAGTTCCAGTTGTTCATTATTGCCCAGTTGCAGTACCGGGTAACTGTAGATATCCCCGTACTTAAACAGTTTCACCGTCCGGATATTGGGCCGGTAAATATGATCAGGAAGTTGTGCGGCCAGGAAGAAGGGCCAGCAAAGCAGGCTAAAAATTATTTTTTTCATGAGCGGGTTGTTCTCTGAAAATATTAGTTGAAAATACGTTAAAAAACAGGATAAATCCTGAGCAGCACCTTATTTTTGATAATGACAAATTATCTCCACTGAAGGTTGCAGGATTCATAGCGAACCGTGTTGCGTTTAATCAGCAAAAAACTTTTTCGAGGTTTATTATCCGGCTATCAGTAGTGGCCACGATTATCAGCGTAATGGTGATGATTGTGACCCTGGCCCTGGCCAATGGCTTCCAGGAAGCCGTGAGCCAGAAAATATTCAGTTTCTGGGGACATGTCCGTATCCAGGAAAAACAACCTGGTAAAGCTATCATTTCGGAGGAGATCGCCATTACTGAAAATAAGGAACTGGTTCAGACCATTGCCCGGTACCCCGGTGTAAAGAGCATCCACCCCTTTGCCACCCGTTATGCGCTCCTCAAAACCAGGGATGATATAGAAGGTGTGCTGGTAAAAGGACTTGACCAGACATATGATTTTGAACACCTGAAACAGTTTATCAAACAAGGGTCACCGATACATTTCAACGATACATCTTTCAGCCGTGAACTGCTGGTTTCTGATTATACGGCATCAAGAATGAACCTGAAGCCTGGTGACAGCCTGTTGATCTATTTTCTTAAACCCGGTGAGAATCCCCGGACAAAAAAAATGTTTATAGCAGGCATCTATAAAACCGGAATCGAAGAATATGACCGCTTGTTTGCAATCGGTGATATCCGGCTGATCCGTAACCTGAATCAATGGAATGATGACCAGGCCGGCGGGTACGAGGTGTTTCTCAATGATTACCGGAAAACGGATACGATCGCCACCCAATTGCAGGAACTGGACCAGTTTCCCGCCACCTGGGATGCAATCAGTGTCAAGAAGATCTCGCCCAATATATTTGACTGGCTGAATATGCAGGATATGACCCGCAATGTGCTGATCGGGTTTATGATCGCTATCGCGGTTATCAATCTCGTGACCTGCCTGCTGATCCTGGTGCTGGAGCGGGTGCGGATGATCGGCATCCTGAAATCACTGGGGGCCACTGACTGGACCGTACAGAAAATATTTCTACGGCATTCGATGATTATCACCGTCACGGGTATTGTAATCGGCACGGCCCTGGCCCTGCTCCTCTTATGGATACAAAAAGAAACCGGGTTTATTAAACTGAAGGAGGAAGCCTATTACCTCAGTACCGCTGCAGTTAAAATTGTATGGTGGGAAGTCCTGATAGTTTGCGGGCTGACCCTGCTGGTTTCCTTCCTGATCATGCTGATCCCTTCCATCCTTGTGCGGAAAATACAACCGGTAAAAGCGATCCGTTTCAGGTAAGCTGTGCTAAAATAATACCTGCAGCCACTGCGGCATTCAGGGATTCAGCCCTGCCCTTTTTGGGGATCGTTAACCGTTCGCCGGCCAGTTGCAGTATTTCTGCAGGTATTCCCCTGGATTCGTTGCCGATGAGCAGGATGCCTTCTTCCGGTTTTTTTATTTTTGTTACATCTTTCCCATCCAGTACTGTTGCATAGACTGGTATATCCCTGTTTGCCGACAATAACTGCAACAGGTCGGTATAAAAGACGCTGACCCTGGCAATACTACCCATGGTGGACTGGATTACTTTTGGATTATAGACATCAGCGGAATCCATACTGCAAATCACCTGGGTTACGCCGAACCAGTCTGCAATCCGTATAATTGTACCCAGGTTACCAGGGTCCTGGATTCCACATAAAGCGAGGCTCAGCTTACCTTTCAGCCTGATTTCTTCGTTCGTCAACTGGCCGGCCAAAGCCAGTACCTGGTTGGGTGTTTTTAATTGTGAAATTTTTTCCAATTCCTGGTCACTGATCTCTTCCACCTGTATCCCGGTAGGTAATTTCCTGTTTTGGGTAATCCATTCATTTACCGCATAAACCTGTTTAACCAGCCCCGGATCCGCTTCCAGCAGCTCTTTTACAATCTTGGGACCTTCGGCTATAAAGAGCCCTGTCTCATCCCTGAATTTTTTCTGGCCTAAACTTTGGATATATTTGATCTTCGATTTACCAAGCATAGTTATTCTTTAACATTTTATGACAACAGGCCGGCCTTCATTTACCAGCAAACTACTGCTTTACCTTCTGGCGATGCCTGTTTTTGTTTCCATCCTGTTCTCCTGTGCGGTTATACCCCGGCACTACCCCAAGGACAAGCCCTTTGTCTTCGAGACAAAGATCACCGTTAACGGGAACTTCACCAACGAAGAAAAGGAAATACTGGAATCCCGCCTCAAAGGCCAGCTGGATGACAGCATGCGTTCCCGTTCGGTTTCCAAGTTGTTTTTCAGTGTGATGAAAAATCCCCCGGTCTATAAAAAGGAGAATGCGGACCGCTCCATCCTTTTTATGCGCTCCCTCCTGAATTCACTGGGCTATTTTCATGATTCCATTTACTATAAAGATACCATACTGCTGAAATCCAGGGACCAGCAGCGGGCTTATATAAACTTTTTTATCAATCCGGGCAAAGTGGTTAAACTGGATTCGATCAGTTATAATTTAAAACAACCGGAGTTACAGGCCATCACCCTGGCGAATAAAAATGAATCCCTGCTGAAAAAAGGAGAGCCCTTCGCCAAGACCACTGTATCCATGGAGCTGGACAGGCTGGTTGACCTTTACCGGAATAACGGATACCTGCGTTTCAACCGTGAAGAGTTAAAAGGAGTATGGGACACCCTTGATCTTGAATTGCTGCGCCCCACCCTTGATCCTTTTGAACAACTGCAGATCCTCCAGAAACTCAAAGAAAGAAGAGAAAACCCCACCGCCAACCTGGAGATTATCCTTAGACCCGGATTCGACAGTTCCAAACTCACCAAATACTATGTAGGGGATATCACCGTATACCCGGAATTCAGTCCGGATACCGCAGGTTATAAACGAACTGAAGAATGGGTGAGCGGGATCAGGGTCATTTCCTACCGCAGGGCTTTCCGGCCAAAAATCCTGCCCTCACATATCTATTTCCACCGGGGGGATCTTTATAACCAGAAAAACTATTACAAGACCATCAACCGGTTTAATTCACTGGGGTCCTGGCGGCTGGCGAATATTGAACAACTGACCCGGAAAGGACAGGACACGGCTGATTTTGTGATTCGCCTGACACCGGCAAAAAAATACTCTTTCAATGCCAACTTTGAAGCCAGCCAGAACCAGAATCAGTACCTGGGTAACCTGTTCAGCTTCGGGGTGAATGTGGGTATCACCAACCGGAACTTTGCCCGGTCGGCCATACAAACCAACAGCAATGCCCGGTACGGAGTGGAGCTGGGAAGCAAATTTGTGCAATCACAACAATTTGTGCTCAGTCATACCATTTATTTTCCAAAAGCAATGTTGCCCCGGTTTGGATGGATCCCTGAAGCACACCGGAATAATATCCGGACGGTGTTTGGATTCAATGCGGCCCGGACTGAACGCAAGGAGCTTTTTAACCTGTCATCACTGAATGCTTCCTGGGGCTATGAATACCAGTATGCAAAACCAGGCAGCCACAAACTGACCCAGATTTCGCTGAAATTACCCAACATTGAATATTCTAACCTGGAGAAAAAACAGGGACTGGACGACCTGATTGCCGCCAACCCGGCATTGAAGAATGTATTTACTGATGGGTTTATTTCCACGATTATCCTGGGCACTTCCTTAACGAATACACATCCCAAAAAACCTTCCGTGTTTTCGGCAAATCTCGAACTGCCTTTCCTGGCCGGGCTTATACGCAGCAAGTTCCTGGATACCCAGCTCTATAAATTCATGAAGGTAAATGCGGAATACACCCAGCAGTTCAAACGTAAGAATTCATCTGTTGTGTTACGGGCTTTTGCGGGTATTGGTTATGCGTTTAATTCCACAGTGAATATAGAAAAAAGGAATGCACTACCATTCTTTAAACAATATTTCGGTGGCGGTCCCAACAGTATGCGGGCATGGCGTTTGCGCCGGCTGGGACCAGGGTCAGCCATCAAGGATTACAAGGAGTATCCATACCGGTTCGGGGATATTCAACTGGAGATGAATATGGAATACCGGTTTAAACTGGCTACCATTGCAGGCACCAGGGTAGAAAGCGTGCTTTTTACCGATATCGGGAATGTATGGTTTATGAAAAAGGAAGCCGGGGATCCTGAAGAAGTATTTAAACTCAGCCGGCTGGGCAAGGATATTGCCATTGGAATGGGTACCGGGCTCCGGCTTGATTTTACCTATTTTATTATCCGTCTTGACTATGCCTATAAAGTAAAAGATCCCAGCCCGGATATTCTCAAAGCAAGCAGTCAGAACAAATGGTTCTATAACTGGAAACCCCTGAACGGTCAGTTACAGCTGGGTATCAACTATCCTTTTAAACTTTAGTATTCAGCTTTCTGATACGTTCTTCAAAGCTGGTGATGGATTCCGCATTATCCAACCTGAATCCTCCGATTCTTGTCCGGCAGAGTTTACTTAAGTGCGCACCGCAACCAAGGGCTGCTCCAAAATCATGTGCCAGGCTGCGGATATAGGTTCCGGTGGAACAAACAACCCTGAACTCAACTAAGGGCAAATCAATCCGGGTGATCTCAAATTCATGTATGAATAATCTGCGCGGTTCCAGTTTTACTTCTTTCCCGGCCCTGGCCAGTTCGTATACTCTTTTCCCATCCACTTTAATGGCCGAATGCGCGGGGGGCACCTGGAATATTTCGCCGGTGAACGGAACAGTTGCTGCGTGAATCATTTCAGGAGTGAGCTGATCAAAAGGCTTTGGATTTTCCGGTACTGATTCAAGATCATAGGTAGGAGTAGTGGTACCCAGGGTAAATGTGCCGGTATATTCTTTTTCCTGAGCCATAAATTCATTGATCCGTTTGGTGAACTTACCCGTACAGACAATCAATAAACCGGTGGCCAATGGATCCAGTGTTCCCGCATGTCCCACTTTCTTAATACGCACCAGGTTCCTGATCTTTCGCACCGCATCAAAAGAAGTCCATTCCAGGGGTTTGTCGATCAGCAGCACCTGTCCTTCTTCGAAAATGTTCACGGGAGTATCCATAAATACAAAAGTACGAAGACAAGTACGAAGTATGAGGTACGAAGTACGATCTTAAAGATCGGTATTAATTAAAGTTT
>CAZFLL010000004.1:38102-86279 GCA_964519865.1 uncultured Chitinophaga sp.
GTACGAAGTATGAGGTACGAAGTACGATCTTAAAGATCGGTATTAATTAAAGTTTGGAAAAGTCGTTCAGATTGCAATTGCACGGGGGATTAAAAAGCACCCGTAAGATAACCTTTTCGTACTTCGTACTTCTAACTTCGTACTTATTTCTACGTACTCAGATGGACATCCTGGTTTTGAGCTCCAGGTATTTATTCACGGTGTTTACCGTGAGTCCTTCGGGTGTGGTGAGAATGGAAGGGATACCGTGTTTATGCAGTTCCTTTACCATTAATTTTTTTTCAAAGACAAATTTTTCCGCGATGGTTTTGATATAAATTTCCTCGAGGGAATTTGTTTTCCCCTCGAGTAATGATTTCAATTCGGTATTCTGAAAAAACACGACCAGGAGCAGATGGTATTTGGCAATTTTTTTCAGGGCGGGTAATTCGCGCTGCAGGCTTTCCATTGATTCGAAGTTGGTAAAAAGTATCAGCAGGCTGCGGTTGGTGATCCGGTTACGGATCACGGAAAAGAGTTTTTCAAAATCCGCTTCCAGGAAATCCGTCCGTTGCTTGTACAGGGTTTCCAGGATCTGGTTCATCTGTGTCGGTTTCTTATCGGCCTGGAGGAAGGTGTCGAGGTTTTTTTCAAAAGTGATCAGTCCGGCCTTGTCCTGGCGGACCAGGGCCACATTGCTTAATACCAGTGAGGCATTGATCGCATAATCCAGCAGGGTAAGCCCATGGAAAGGCATTTTCATCACCCGGCCTTTATTGATGAGGCAATAGATCTGCTGGCTCCGCTCATCTGTATAATTGTTCACCATCAGGTCATGCTTCCGGGCTGTGGCTTTCCAGTTGATGGTCCGGTAATCGTCGCCCCTTACATATTCCTTGATCTGTTCAAACTCCATACTGTGGCCGAGTTTGCGGATCTTCTTTACCCCGGCTTCCTGCAGTCGGTTACTCATGGCGAGCAACTGATACCGGCGCATCTGCAGGTACGACGGATATACTTTAACCACCTGTTCCTGGGAAAATATGTATCGCCTTTTCACCAGCCTGAGCGGGGCATGTACAAATACATTAATGTCATGAAAAACATACTCTCCCCGCGATTCTGGCCGGAGCTGGTACTCCAGGCTGGCGGGCTGATCTGTATGCAACATTAATTTACGGATCCAGTTGCGTTCCTGGAACTGTACCGGTAATTCATCTATGATACTGGCTTTCACTGTGAAGGCATACCGGTTGACCAGCCCGATCTGTACCCGGTTATTGTCCCCGATACTGAAACGTTCCGGCAGTTCCCTGGTGGCTTCCATGCCATTCCGTTTACTGTATACCAGGATAAAGTCAATCAGCACCGCCACACCCAGCAAAGCCAGGATCAGACCTGCAATGCGATACAGTGCCGGAAAGAAATAGCTGAGGGCATACAGGATCGCTGCGGCCCCGGCTATATAATAAACGACTTTATTTAAATAAAATGTTTTATTCACTTTTCAATATTGACTAATTACCTGGGCACATCCATCCCCTGGATGATCTGGCGGATAACATCGTCCTCACTGATACCTTCCATTTCCTTGTCTGGAGCGAGGATAATCCGGTGACGCAATACGGGTGTGGCCACTGACAGGATATCATCGGGTGTTACAAAATCACGTCCCTGCATGGCGGCCACTGCTTTTGATGCATTCATGATCGCCAGGGAAGCCCGGGGAGAGGCCCCGAGATAGATCGATTTATTATTCCGTGTCTGGTGAACCAGACGGGCCACAAACTGCAGTAATTTTTCTTCAATCACCTGCAGTTTGATCTGTTGACGCAACGCATTGATCTGTGCCGCATCCAGGGCTGGCTGTATCATATCCAGCGGGGCCTTGTTACCCATCTGGTGAAACTGGCTGAGTATACTCATTTCTTCTGCTTCAGAAGGATAAGGCACGATAATCTTAAACAGGAAACGATCAAGTTGTGCTTCGGGCAGGCGATACGTACCCTCCTGCTCCACCGGGTTCTGGGTGGCCAGTACCATAAAGGGAGCTGCCATTGGATAGGTCCTGCCATCCACTGTGGCCTGCCGTTCCTCCATGATCTCCAGCAGGGCTGATTGTGTTTTAGCCGGGGCCCGGTTGATCTCATCTACCAGAACGATATTGCTGAATACGGGTCCTTTTTTGAATTCAAAACTGGCTTCCTTGGGATTGAATACAGGTGTTCCGAGTACATCCGAAGGCATCAGGTCCGGGGTAAACTGCACACGGGAGAATCCGGCATTGACACTTTTGGCCACCAGTTTTGCCGTCAGTGTTTTCGCCACACCGGGTACCCCTTCTATCAGCACATGCCCGTCTGCCAGCAGGGCTGCAATAATCAATCTGACCATTTCGTCCTGGCCCACAATGATTTTTTTGATTTCCGTCCGGATGGCCATGACAGCCGTATTCAGGGCAGACAGGTCAGTACGTTGCTGAAAAATTTGTTCTTCCATAATTATGCTTTTTGATAGAATGATTCAAGTCGTTTATGAAATGAGGCCAGTTGTTTTTCATTCACTGATTCCCCCTGTTCAAGGTATTTAATAAATGTAACGATATCCGCGACCTCCTTTTCCGGCACCCCCGACTTATAATGCAGCATCCGGATAAAATCTTCATTCAGTAAGCCGGTGGGCAGCTTATAACTGCTTCGCACAAACTCCAGGAAATAAGCACTCATTTTCCGGCATAGGTTCCGGTGATCGCTCCGGTCATAATACAGGCGGCCAATGGTTTTCACAAAATCCAGTGAGTCATTCAACGGCTTCTTTATGACCGGTATCAGGCGTTGTCGGCGGCGCATTTCCATCAGTACATAAAGAATGAGTATACCCATCAGCAACCAGAAAGCGGCCCTGAAAGGGTAATTTCCATCCTGGTTCCTTACACTCATGAGTACGGACATCCAGCCTTTTTTCTTTGGGGGATTATAGTCAGCTGCTTTATTTAAATAATATTCATCCCACACAATTTTCGTTACGTCGGGGCTGATCACAGAAAGGGCTTTTTCATAATAACCGATATTCTGCTCGTGAAGTAAAAAGTAATTTGAAAATGCCAGGGGTTCCAGGTGTATATAAAAATGCCCTTTACCGGTACTCAGGCGGATAAAATCCGGGCGACCGCTGTCATCAAATCCAAGTACCTGGGTGGTCGTGGTATCCACATGGGAAAAATAGGAATAAAAGGTTCTGCCGGGATAGGTATAATGAACAGTATCCGTAAAGGGCGGGGTATTCAGGGTAAAACGGGTCTTCTCTGTATTATCCCCGGTTGAATAAAGATACTCTGTGGCACTGCTCCCACACTGGAGGAATTCGTCTGCCACGGATGAAATATACCTTGCGCTGATAAAGACATCATTCCCGGACCTGGCAAAAGCCAGCAGTTTATTCATTTCTGATTCATCCGCCCCGAAACGGTCGGTAATACAAATAAAAGCCTGCTGCTTATCATAAACAGAAACAGAGTCCCAGTATCCCGGTTCCTTTTTGCTGACAAGGACCCTCGCACCGGGGAAGAGTTCCGGCAGATTCCGGAATGCCACATAAGTGGCATAGGGAATTTTATCCTGGCGGCGAAGGGTAACCCGGTCATTGAACTGCCTGTTACGGTCAGACCTGCCCGTTATAAACAGGAGTACGATGGCACCTGTCAGTACAATAGCAAGTAAATATGGTAAAAAACGTTTCAACTGTTCAACTCCTGTTTTCAAATTGATGAATGTCCCGGGTGATCAGCCGGTAGGCATCGGCCGATACCTCGAAATGGCCATACCAGCTGTACTCATAGTGACGGGTGATGCGGAAAAAATCGTGGTAATAAGCGGTATTGAATAACTGCATCAGGTAATCCATGTTGGTCTTGTCCTGCTGGTATCGGATCAGGTCACGTTCCGCCATGCTTTTCAGCAACCGGAGGTATTGCAGTCTTACAGCCAGCCGGTAATTACCGGCAGCTGCTGCCCGGTCAATTTCCAGCTGGTAATTGATTGCAAATATATCCTCCGGCATTTCGGTTGGATCGCCTGTCGTGTCTGCCGGTGTTTTCTTTTTTCGCCTGAACAGGCCAAAATTGCTGTCGGCCAGGTAGAAAATAATCACCGCTATAAAAGCAACGGCTATCAGTATCCATAAAAGGGTCTTGAACCATTTACGTTGTGTAAACGACACATAATTCAGATTGCCAGTTTCTTTTTTCGGCTTCTTTTTCTCAAAACTGGCATTGGCATACCAGAAAGCATCATCCTCCTGCATTTGGTTCAGGATACTGTCGGGTACAGACCGCCGCTGCAACCGCAATGTGTCGGCCATACTGAGTGGCAGGAAGAATGACCTGGTTTCTTCTTCATCCACGGTTTCAACCGGGGCCACATCAATAATTGTTTTGGTATCATCCGTTGGCACTTCTGTTCTTACCGTATCATACACTTCCGGTGATACAGTATCATATTGCGCCTGCAGGGAGCTGTTCAACAGGAATAAACATCCGGCAAGCCAGGAGAGCTGTTGCCGGAATTTCCGGTTATGCAGAAGTAGGTTCGGGTTCACTCAGGCATCCTCCTCGTTTAACTGTACCGATAACTGCTTATGTAACCGGATGGGGTAAATAATAAAGTACCAGATGACAAAAACAACGGACAAGGAAAATACAGCCGTGGTCAGCCAGGAAAGGTCATTGTATAACCGGGTTATAAATCCTTCAAAAAAGGCCGCAACGGCAAATACAGGAAGCAATCCGACCATGATTTTTGTTCCGTCTTTTGCCCCCTGTTTGAATGAATCCATCCGTTTAATAGTCCCGGGAAAAAGGAAACCTTTACCAAGGATCAGTCCGGCCCCGCCAGCCAGGATAATGGCCGTGATTTCGAGTGTACCGTGTACAAAAACCACCAGCCAGAAATCCACACCCAGTCCCTTGGCGGCAAATATCTGGTCAAACACACCAACCATCACCCCGGTTTCTGCCAGGCTGTAAAGGGAAGGAATACCGAGCACCAATCCGGAAGCAAACATGCGGAGGGAAACCACAATATTATTGATCATAATACCCAGCCAGGTAAGTATACTATTCCCCCCCTCATAAATACCGAACGGATTTCCTTTGGCTATATTTTCATGAGTCTGTTGAATATAGCCCGGGGAAAGTACCTCAGCCGCGACTGATTCATCCGCCGAGGCGGTGAAAAACCCGATGACGAAAAAGAGTACAAAGAACAGGAAGGAGAATAATAACACCGCATGGTGTTTGCGGATCGTCAGGGGAAGGTCATACTTCCAGAATTTCCAGATACGGTTCGCATCATCTTTCCTGTTTTTATAGATATCCAGGTAGATCCTGGAGGCTTGCGAGTTGATGTACTGGGTGACTTTACCGGAAGGGTAAAAAGTCTTGGCATAAGCCAGGTCATCCACGAGCTGTGTAAAGGAAGCCGCCATCTCATCAGGGTCCTCCGGGGGGAGGTGCTGGTTCTTCAGCCAACGATCCTTATTTTTCTTTATAAAAAGGGCTTCCCTCAATACCTGAATTTTGCTTGTAAAATACTATTTTTAAAACAAGAATAGCAGGACTATGTCAATAAAAATTTAAATCATCGTTTCGCTTATCTTTAACCAAATGGCAGTAATTAAGATCCCGACCAATTTTAATATTGACCTGGAATTCGAGGTACCTGAGTTCTACCGGCGGATGTTTGCCTTGGCGATCGACCTGATCCTTCTTTTCTTTTACCTGAAGATTTCCATTGCGATCCTGGAAGCCATTGCCAGTAATATGAACGGGGGCGATGAGGAAAACTGGATGAACCTGCACTGGTTTTCGATTTTCCTGATCCTCGGACCGATCCTGTTTTACCATATAATTATGGAAATTACCCTGAACGGGCAGAGTGTGGGTAAGAAAATCATGCAGCTGAGGGTAGTTAATGAAAACGGGGGAAGAGCCAGTCTCAGCCAGTTATTTATCCGCTGGATGCTGCGGGATGTATGGTTTATCCTGGTCCTTTTCATGGGTTTAAACAAGGAATACAGCGGGGAGAAGACAGAAGCCATTTTGCTGGTTATGGCTGTCCTTGGTTTTTTTATTGCAGATATTATCCTGGTGATTTCCAGTAAAAAAGGCCAGCGGATCGGGGATATACTGGCCAAGACCATCCTGATCCGGACACAAACAAAAGGCAATATTGAAGACACGGTGTTTATAGAAGTGGCCGACAGTTATGTTCCTTCTTTCCCGCAGATCATGCAATTGAGTGACCGGGATATTAATGCGATAAAAAGTATCCTGGAAACGGCCAGGCGTAAAAGTGATCATTTAATGGCTGAATCCGCTGCCGGCAAGATCAAGTCTCATCTTAAAATTGAATCTGACCTGGCGGCTTTTGACTTCCTGGATGTTTTACTGAAAGATTATAATTATTTATCGACCAATTAACCCTTTCGGCAGCACCCTCAACTTGCTTTAAAAAAAAGCCATTCCCACATTTACCAGAAAAGGCTGATGCGGAAATGGCGGATATTTTTAATGGCCGGGATTAAACACCTGCAGCAATAGTGAACAGGAGCCCAAGTCCAACCAGGACAAGCAGTATGATAATCAGAATACCCACCGTCTTAAAGTAGGTTGAAAGACCTCCCAGTCCTTCATTGATGAGGTAACTGTCATTGGCATCCACCCCGGCTTTGGCCGAGCGGGCAAATTTATTCAGGAAAACAAAAAGGGCTATCCCGATACCAAGACTGATCAGGGGTGATATTATTCCACCTGCAGTCGCTGAAGGGGCCGGTTCATAATTACCAAATCCCGACATAACGGTTCTGACTTTATTCATCTGAACAAAATAATTCACCAGGCCGAGTACTGCACTGACCAGGGAGAGGATAGCTGCAAGGCCGGCCCAAACTGCTGTGTCGCGCAGACTGCGTTTTACATTTTCGTCAAAATTCATATCGAACAATGACTGGTTGCTTGAAGAATTTTCCATTATCTGTTTTTTATTGAATTAGAACATGGTTGATAAAGTGGTTAAAATGCCCAGGATCGAGAAGACAAAGCTGAAAATAAAATAAGTCTTCATAGCCCTGAATCCATCCGCCAGCATGGCAGAATCCCGGTTTTGCAGGCCACTGCTTAACAGGTTGGAGGCTTTAAAAAGAAAATATACCCAGAGCGCCGCGATTACCAGGCAAATAATCACCACAATGATGATCACACCAGCCAGGCCGGCCGCATCCAGTGAATACGCTTTTGAAAATACCGAGGTTAGTTGCGTTCCGGCAATGAGAAGTATAAGTAAAATTATACCCAAAGCAACAAAGCCGGTAATTGAGAGAAAACGGGTCCATTTGCTGATGGACTGAAGATGATCCTGCGTAACATGATCCATGTTTGTATCAAACAATGATTGATCCTGGTTTGGTTCCATATACAGTTGATTTAAGTTCTTAAATATAAAACTCCGGTCAGGATACTGCAAATATTTTTACAATTAACTGACCGGAGCCGTAGAAAAGTAATACAGGATTAATATGCCCTGGCGAATAAGACACGTTGAACGGAGGGTTTACCCGAAAAAATACAGGTCCCTGCTTCCTGCGGATTATCCAGCGGGATACAACGGATCGTGGCTTTTGTTTTTTCTTTAATCGCTTCTTCTGTTTCTGGCGTACCATCCCAATGGGCAGCAATAAATCCACCTTTGCCGTCCAGCAGTTGTTCAAACTCCTCCCAGCTGTTTGCCGGCCTGATATTTTCATCCCGGAAGGCTTTTGCTTTATTGAACATGAACAGCTGGATTTCGGACAAGAGGTTATTCACATAACCGGCTATTCCATCCAGGCTCACCACATTTTTTTCCTTGGTATCCCTGCGGGCCACTTCCACCACATTTTTCTCCAGGTCCCTGGCACCAATAGCCAGCCTTACCGGCACTCCTTTCATTTCATATTCCGCAAATTTCCAGCCCGGTCTTGCATTTTCATTGTCATCATATTTCACCCGTATACCCAGTGCTTTCAGTTCACTGATGATGGCCTGTACCCTGGCATCAATCTGTGCTTTTTGCTCATCCCCTTTGTAAATGGGCACGATCACTACCTGTGTCGGAGCAATCCGGGGCGGCAGTATTAATCCCTGGTCATCACTATGTGCCATTACCAGGGCACCGATCAGGCGGGTGCTTACACCCCAGCTGGTCGCCCACACATATTCCAGTTTGTTTTCCTTATCACTGAATTTCACATCAAAGGCTTTGGCAAAATTCTGACCCAGGAAATGTGAAGTACCAGCCTGCAGCGCTTTTCCATCCTGCATCAGGGCTTCAATACAATATGTATCTTCTGCGCCGGCAAAGCGTTCATTGGCCGACTTCACTCCTTTTATTACAGGTACGGCCATCCAGTTCTCTGCAAAATCGGCATATACATGAAGCATTTTCTCCGCTTCTGCCACAGCCTCCTGTTTGGTGGCGTGGGCCGTATGCCCTTCCTGCCAGAGAAACTCTGCTGTACGGAGGAAGAGCCGGGTCCTCATTTCCCAGCGAACCACATTGGCCCACTGGTTGACAAGTATCGGGAGGTCACGATAAGACTGAATCCAGTCTTTATAAGTATTCCAGATAATGGCTTCACTGGTAGGGCGGATCACCAGTTCCTCTTCCAGTTTGGCTTCAGGATCCACCATCAGTTTACCCGGTCTGGCAGGGTCAGCTTTCAGCCGGTAATGGGTAACGATCGCGCATTCCTTGGCAAACCCTTCTGCATTTTTTTCCTCTGCTTCAAAAAGACTTTTAGGAACGAAAAGCGGGAAATAGGCATTTACGTGCCCGGTATCCTTAAACATTTTATCCAGGGCATCCCGCATGTGTTCCCAGAGGGCAAATCCGTAGGGTTTTATCACCATACAGCCCCTGACAGCGGAATAATCGGCCAGTTCCCCCTTCAGAATTAAGTCGTTGTACCATTGGGAATAATCGGTGGCCCGCGATGTGATCTCTTTGCTCATATTACTTGGTTTAACTGCCTTTCAGGCTTTAAATCTTATTTAACAGGCGGATATACAATAATTCACGAAATAGGTTAAATCTTTGTATTGTCAATGCAAACGATTGTGTACCCTCAAAAGTCGCACAAAAGTAGTAACTTCAACTTTAACCCGATAAACCATTTGCCATGAAATCATCTGTTTTACTCCTGGCACTCACCGTTGCAGCGCTCAGCAGTTGTACAACCGCATATAAAACAGGCCAGACGCCTGACGATGTATATTATTCCCCGGCCCGTCCGCAGGATGAGTATGTACGGGTGGAAAAACAGGATGATCGCCGTTACCGGTATGAAGAGGATTACCAGGAGGACCGTTACCTCCGGATGAAAATCCGTAACCGCTACCAGTGGAGTGATCTGAATGACTGGTACTCGTATGAAAGATTCGGCTATGGCCAGAATTACTATTATGGATCCTATTACAACCCGTATAATACCTGGAATTATTATTACAACCCTTATTGTTCCCATACGGTGTATGTAAACACCCGCTTTACAGCCAATAACACGAAGCCCAGGATGGTGAACCTGAATACCTACAACCCGTCCGGCAATAGTACCGTATCTAATCCCAAGACCAATTTCAGCAATCCGAAATACAATTTACCAGGTAATTCAAACAATAATTCAAACAGCTACAACAGTAACACATACACCGCTCCGAGAAACAGCAGTGCCAATTCCGGCAGCAATACCGGGAACCTGCTCCGGACAATATTTGGCGGAGGAAGTAATAATAATAATTCTTCATCCAGCAGTTCATCAGGAACCAAACCCTCTTCGTCTTCTTCCAGCAGTTCATCCGGCAGCAGTTCTTCTGGAAGCAATAGCGCACCGGTCCGTCGTTTTTAACTTTTTACTGAAGTCAAAAATGACCGCCCCTGTAAACTGTCCGCCTGAAACGGATCAACTTTTATCTACCTGTAATTCATTGTGATCATGAAAAAAATCATTTTCATACTAACTTCTTTTGCCTGTACCGGCTCCCTGCTGGCCCAGGACCCGACTGATGCCCTGCGTTACTCATGGACCATTGCTTCCGGAACAGCCCGTCAACAGGCCGTGGGCGGGGCCATGACTTCTCTGGGTGGTGATCTTTCCGCAGCTTATGTAAATCCGGCCGGGCTTGGCTTTTACAAGACCGGGGATTTTGTACTGAGTCCCGGCTATAATTTATGGAACAATAAAGCGACTTATTTAACCCGGACTGAATCGGACAAACGAAATGCTTTGTCTTTTGGTACTTCCGGGCTGGTGATCGGGAATGGATCTGAAAGGGACCGGAAAGGAAGAAGTTCAACTTCTGCCTTTGCTTTTGCTGTCAACCGTACGGCCAGTTTTGGTTCAAACCTGCTTTACCGGGGTCTCAATAACCAGAGTTCCTATTCACACAAATTCCTTGAAGAGATCAACGGTGTTCGTGATGCCAACGCTGTTGCCCAGAATTACCCGTATGGAACCAGTCTTGCTTTTAATACCTTCTGGATCGATACTATCGCGGGAGGCAGTTCGGGCAATTTCCAGTTTAAGACCCGGGCCCCTTTCAGTACAGGACTTATCCAGGAGAATGTGGTAGAATCAAGAGGAGGTATCACGGAACTGGCCCTTGCTTTTGCCGGTGCCAATCATGATAAGTTTTTTTACGGATTCACGCTGGGCGTTCCTTTTATGAACTATGACCGTACCTCCACTTTTACAGAAGCGGATGCCGGTACAGATGCGAATAACTTTGATTATGCTTCCTTTACCCAAAACCTGGCCACCAAGGGTTCTGGGGTTAACTTAAAACTCGGAGTGATCTATAAGCCGGTAGAGTATGTTCGTCTCGGCCTCGCCTTCCATAGCCCGACTTTTTACCGCCTGACTGATACGTACAGTGCCTCGGTCACGACCAATACAGAAGGATACATGGGCAGCCAGACACAGTCTTCCAATATTTTTACCAATAACCAGGATGCACAGTTTGCCTACTGGATGTTTACCCCCTACCGGTTAATGGCGAGTGCCTCCTATGTACTCCGGGAAATCGAAGACGTAAGGAAACAAAAGGGGTTTCTGACCGCGGATATCGAGTATGTAAATTATAAAGCCTCTTCCTATACCACCGATCCGGAAGGTGATAACAGCCAGTCCACAAAGGACTACCTGAAATCACTGAATAAAGCGATAGACAATGCATACAAAGGCGCTTTAAATTTCAAAGCCGGTGGTGAGCTGAAGTTTACGACCATTATGGCCCGTTTAGGGGCTGCCTATTATGGTAATCCCTATAAAGATATTGCAGGCGAAAACGGGAGCCGGTTCCAGCTTTCCGGCGGACTTGGCTACCGTAACAAGGGTATTTTTATCGACCTGACCTATGTACACACCATGGGCAAAGACGTCGATTATGCCTATCGTTTGCAGAGCAGGGCCTTCAGCGGAGCCAGTTTGAAACAAACGGGTGGAAATGTACTGCTGACCCTTGGGTTTAAAATATAATATATCCTGAAACGAACTCCGAAAAGGCTATATCGGTTCCGGTATAGCCTTTTTTTGTATTCGTTCCGTCCCGATAGAAGTTTTGCTAAAACTGTTCAATTCAGGTGGATTGGTATTGAATTTGCCTTAAGGAAGCGATTACGTATTTTTACAAATAAATAGCTGAGTCTGAAGCGGTTTAAAAAAATACTGAAATGGTTTTTTCTTTGCTTACTGCTGCTGATCACAGGGGTCTACATCTTTATACAAACACCTTTTGGCCAGAACTGGATCGTCCGCCAGGTAACCACCCGGCTTTCCAGGGATCTTCAGACAAAAATCACGATCAAACATGTCGATTTTTCACTGTTTGATAAAATGCACCTGGAAGGTCTCCTACTGGAAGACCGGAAAGGTGATACCCTGCTTTATGCCGGGGATATGAAAGTGAAGATCACCGACTGGTTCTTTTTTAAAAAGAATATTGAACTAAAGTATATCGGGCTGGAGAATGCCATTGTGAAATTCCAGCGGACTGATTCCATCTGGAGGCAACAGTTTATATTCGATTATTTCTCCCCGGGTTCTTCCGATAGTACCAAAAAGAAAAAAAGCGGGTTACAACTGAATCTGCGTACAGCAGAACTGAAGAATGTCACTTTTATTAAAAAAGATGCCTGGCTCGGGGAAGATATGCAGGTGAAAATTGGTGCCCTGACCCTGGATGCCAATAACCTGGGACTGACCGGCAACCGTTTTGAAATCAATTCGCTACTAATAAAAGATCCGGAAGTGGCTTTATACAGCTATGAAAAATTAAAGCCTGCTGTCACCGGACTTCCTGCCAAAAAAACAAGTGATACAGCCAGTGCCTGGAACCAGGCCCGTACTGTTTTTAAAATCGGGGATTTAAAAATTATCAATGGCAGTTTCAGTTCAGACCGTAAGACTGACCGGGAGGCTTATGCAAATTTTGACGGGCAGCATATCCGTTTTACAGAGATCAATGCCAACCTGAATAATTCCAGTTTTACCGGGGATACTGTTTTTGCCCGGCTTCAGTTGTCCGCCAAAGAAAGAAGCGGACTGAAAGTAAAGAACCTTTCGGCGGATATGAAAATGACCCCGCAGGGAATGGCCTTTAATAACCTGGACCTGCGTACCAACAACAGCCAGTTAAGGAACTATTTTTCGATGTCGTACAATGACATGAGTGAAATGGGCAATTTCCTGCATAAAGTAAAATTGGCCGCTTTCTTTGATGATTCATTCATTGACAGTGATGATATTGCCTTTTTTGCCCCGGGTATGGCCAGCTGGGATAAAAAGATCGCTTTGAAAGGAAAGGTCCGTGGCACCGTGGATGACCTGGTGGGAAAAGACATGCTGCTGCAGGCGGGCAACAATACCGTACTGAACGGGGATATTTCAATGAGCGGTTTACCCGACATCAACCAGACTTTTATTGATTTTAAAGCCAATGAATTCCGGACGGTTTATTCCGATGCGGTACAAATTGTACCAGCGATCAGGAAGATCAAAAATCCTGACCTGAGTAAAATTCAGTTCCTGACTTTTACCGGGAGTTTTACCGGCTTTATCAGTGATTTTGTAACCTATGGCACCATCAATACCAACCTGGGGACGATCCGCAGTGACCTGAATATGAAACTACCTGCCGGCCAGGATCCTGTTTACTCAGGCTCTATTGCTACCGATAATTTCCGGCTGGGTGAATTCCTGGGTGATAAGAACCTTGGTCTTGTTTCACTTACGGGAACTGTAAAAGGAAAGGGATTCAGCGAAAAGTCAAGGAATACACTGGTTGATGGCACCATCCGTTATGCCGAATATAAAAACTACCGGTATAACAATATCACCGTTAAAGGCCGGCTGGATAAAAAACTATTTGAAGGAACTTCTTCCATCAATGATGAGAACCTGAAACTGGACATGTCGGGCATTATTGATTTCAATACGAAAACACCGCGGTTCAACCTGCTCGCGGATGTGAGCCAGGCCAATTTAAGAAACCTGCAATTTACCCGGGACAGTATTGACTTCAAAGGGAAACTGAATTTTAATTTTACCAGCAGTACCATCGACAACTTTCTTGGAGAAGCCCGGATCACCGATGCGGAGATCCTGAAAAACGGAACCCGTCTCCCCTTTGATTCACTGATTGTCACGTCTTCCTTTGTGGACAGTGTTAAAATACTTTCAGCTGTTTCCAACGAATTTACCGCTTCAGTAAAAGGGGATTACCGACTGGCTGAATTGCCGGATGCCTTTACTTACTTCCTGAGCCGGTATTATCCTGCCTATATAAAAGCACCGTCCAAACTGCCCCATAACCAGGATATCCGGTTTGACATCAATACTTATTACGTGGATGAGTATGTGAAAATGCTGGCCTCTGGACTCACCGGTTTTGACAACAGCCATTTTGAAGGCACACT
The DNA here is from genome assembly GCA_964519865.1 of uncultured Chitinophaga sp. Lineage (GTDB taxonomy): Bacteria > Bacteroidota > Bacteroidia > Chitinophagales > Chitinophagaceae > JJ008. The sequence continues at coordinate 52,088 of CAZFLL010000004.1, forward strand.
GAACCTGGCGCGGAATGAACTGAATTTTACGGCGGATGTTCCCCAACTGCATTTCAAACAATACAATTTTGACAATGTAAAATTCAGTGCAGCCGGCAACTACGACAGCCTGGTCCTGAATGGCAAGACGAATAATATCCGGATCAATGACAGCCTGAATATCCCGGCAGCAGATTTCACCATTAACGCCCGCAATGATTCCTCCCGGGTAGTTATACACGCCGGTGCCAACCAGACCGTGGAGAAAGCGGATCTGAAAGCGCTGGTGCTGACTTATAGTGATGGAGTGAAAATTGACATGGAACGTTCCTTTTTTACCATCAACGGAAAAATGTGGACCATTGATGAAGGTGGAGAACTGGTGTTCCGGAAAAATAACCCGGCGCAGGGCGACCTGGTATTATCAGAAGGGGAACAAAAAATCGTGATGAAGACCCGTCCTTCAGAAGTGGGCAACGGAAGCGACCTGAAAGTGGAACTGGCCAATGTAAACCTGAATGACTTTGCCCCCTTCTTCCTGCCCAATAACCGGCTGGAAGGGTTGCTCTCCGGAAATATCCTGGTGGAAGACCAGGGCGATCATTACGTGGTTACTTCAGATGATATTGCCACGCGTTACCTGCGGATGGACAATGACTCCATCGGGGAACTTCGTGCAACGGCCGTATACAACAGCAAGGAGAATGAACTAAAGATAAATGGCAATACGGTTAACCAGGATAGTTTCCTGGGATATGATATCGATCTTTTTTTCAATGATGCTGAAAAGGCCAAAAAAAATATTATCGCTTTAAAGGCCCGCACTTTTCCCATAAAGGTACTCGAGCGTTTCCTGGGCACCCTGTTCTCCGATATACAGGGCTTCCTGACCGGTGATATTGAAATCAGTGGCCCCTTCACGAATCTCGGTGTGACCGGAAAAGGCCGGTTAAAGGATGCAAAACTAAAGGTCAACTTTACCCAATGTTATTATAAGATACAGGATACGGACCTCGAGCTGACCAAGGAGAAAATAAACCTGGACGGGTTAGTCCTGATTGACTCGGTGACTAAAAACCCGATCTATCTCACCGGGGGAATAGAACACCAGTCATTCCGTAATATGTTTTTCGACCTCGATATCACTACCCGTAAACCCGGAACCACGGTAAGGGATGGAGACCGGTTTAATAAACCGGTTCAGTTGATCAATACAACCTTCAAGGATAACCAGACTTTTTACGGGGATGTGAAAGGTACAGGGGTTCTCCAGCTTCGGGGTCCCCAGTCTGAAATGGTAATGACCATCAATGCCAATGCCTCCGAGAAAGACAGCAGTTATGTGACCCTTCCTCCTTCCTCCAGCCGGGAGAGTGGTATTGCCGACTTCCTGGTGGAGCGGAAATACGGACGGGAGATGAATGAGGAGGATATAAAGCGGAGTGCGACCAATGTGATATATGATGTGGAAGTGACGGCCAATCCCATGGTGACGGTGAAAGTAATACTGGATGAACTGACCGGGGATGAAATCAAGGGGAAGGGTTCAGGCACCCTGAATATCCGATCCGGCACCACAGAGCCGCTGAGCCTGCGGGGCCGTTTTGACATTGATGAAGGGAACTACCTGTTTACGTTCCAGTCATTTTTCAAAAAACCTTTTGAAATAAAAAAAGGATCACAGAATTATATCGAATGGACCGGAGATCCCTATGATGCCAACATAAAATTTGAAGCAGTTTATGTGGCCAGCAATGTAAGTTTTTCCCCACTGGCCAGTTCACTCAGTCTCAGTTCCAATATCAGCAATAACCGCGGTGATGTTTATGTCCTGGCTACACTTACCGATAAACTTTTTAAACCCCAGATCAATTTTTCACTGGATTTCCCGGCCAACAGTGTGGCCCGTACTGATCCTGAACTTACCCTGCTGGTCCAGCAGATGCAGAAAAACCTCAATGAGATCAACCGGCAGGTGACCTACCTGATCGTGTTCAATAGTTTTGCCCCCAGTGAATTATCGGGTGATATCACCGGGGCCAACCTCGGGGTGAGTACCATCTCCGGGATGTTGCTTGGGGTGCTGAGCGACCAGCTCAATAAATTATTCGGCAACCTGCTGAAGAGTGATAAATACAATATTAATTTCAATACCTCTTTCTATAACCGGAACCTGGTAGATGCCAGCAAGACCGCCCTGAACCTGAGCAGTAATGTCAATTTCAGTATCGGGCGTTCCTTCTTTAATAACCGGTTTATTATTTCAACCGGGGTGGGATTTGATGCCCCACTCAGTCAATCGGGGCAGACCAATATCCAGCAGAATATACTCCTGTTACCGGATGTTACGCTGGAATGGCTGATCAATGATAAGGGAACGATCAGGGCTACTTTCTTTTACCGGGAAAATGCGGATAACCTGACCACGGCTTCCACCGCATCCACCACCCGGGCCCGCCGGACCGGCGCCAGCATTTCTTACCGGAAAGATGTGGACCGGATCGGGGATATTTTTAAGGGGTTATTTAAAAAGAAAAAGAAACCGGTCCCTGTCCCGCCAGAAGCCGCACAAAAACCGGATGCCGTATTAAAATCAGAAGAAGATTAAACAGGATCAGCAATCCTGTTTTAAAATCTCATGCCCCATTTTATCCCTTTTGGTCTGCAGGTATTTTTCATTGTGCGGATTCGGGCAGCTTTCGATTGGAATGTTCTCTACGATTTCCAAGCCATAACCGATCAGGCCCACCCTTTTTTTCGGGTTATTGGTCATCAGTCTTAACCGGGTGATCCCCAGGTGACGAAGGATCTGGGCACCAATACCATAATCCCGCTGGTCCATGGAAAAGCCCAGGTGCAGGTTTGCTTCTACTGTATCCATTCCCTCTTCCTGCAGTTTATAAGCCTTAAGCTTATTCATCAGCCCGATACCCCTGCCTTCCTGGTTCATATATAATATAGCGCCCTTCCCCTCTTTTTCCACCATTTGCATGGCCTGGTGGAGTTGTTCCCCGCAATCGCAGCGGAGGGAGCCCAGGATATCCCCGGTGAAACAGGATGAGTGGACACGTACAAGGACCGGGTCATTTTTCTGCCAGCTTCCCTTCAAGAGGGCCATATGTTCATTCTGGGAGTTTTTTTCTTTAAAGGCCACGAGTTCAAAGTCTCCGTATTGGGTCGGCATCCGGACTCTCACCACTTCATCGATCAGTGATTCGGTATGTACCCGGTATTCGATCAGGTCTTTTATGGAGATAATTTTTAGCCCATGCACCCTGGCCACTTCCTCTAATTGGGGAAGGCGGGCCATGGAGCCGTCTTCGTTCATGATTTCCACCAGGACTCCCCCTGGTTCAAAACCGGCCAGCCGGGCCAGGTCTGTTGCGGCTTCTGTATGTCCGGCACGGCGGAGAACACCCCCCTTTTTGGAGATCAGGGGAAAAATATGCCCGGGCCTGGCCAATTGATCGGGCCTGGTTTCCGGGTTTATGAGGGCCAGGATGGTTTTGGACCGGTCCTGGGCGGAAATCCCGGTACCGCAGTCATCTCCCAGTAAATCAACACTTACGGTAAATGCGGTTTCGTGCAGGGCGGTATTATGACGAACCATCAGGTCCAGTCCCAGCTCATCACATCGTTCTTCCGGCAGGGAGGCACAGATCAGTCCCCGGCCATATTTACTCATGAAATTGATCAGTTCGGGAGTCGCATTCCGGGCAGCGGTTACAAAATCACCCTCATTTTCACGGTCCTCATCATCCACCACCACTACCAATTTGCCCTGTTTTATGTCTTCAATGGCACTTTCTATAGAATCAAACATCAGCCTTTTTTTTGCAAAAATAGAACAATCAGGCGGGGTTCTGGTTCGGGCCGGGACGGGGCAGCGAAAAAGGGACCGGGGCTGTCTTTCTAACACATTCCAATTCAATGATAGTTTGTTAATATTTGCCTATATTTAATTTGGAAATATTCCCTTTCTTTGCAACCGAAAACCAATCTTTATGCTTAAGAGAATAGTCTTATTATTAGTTGTAGCCCTGGTGGCAAGTCCGCTGCTGTTTGCCCAGATTACGACCTCTGCTATTAATGGTACGGTGAAGAACAATACCGACGAGCCCCTGGTTGGCGCCACTATCGTGGCTACCCATCAGCCTTCCGGTACTAAATACTCCACCATTTCCCGTGCAGGCGGTCAGTTTTCTATCCCCAACATGCGGGTGGGTGGTCCTTACCTGATTGAAGTAAGCTTTGTAGGTCACGAAGCCGGTAAATTTGAAAATGTTTACCTGCAACTGGCTGAATCATTCTTACTGAATCCTTACCTGAACAAAACTTCCGGAGCCCTGGAAAACGTCGTACTGACCAGTGGCCGGAAAAGTTCAATTTTAAATGCCAGCAGAACTGGCTCAGTGAATAATATTGGTATCCGCCAGATCAACCAGTTACCCACGATCAGCCGCAGTATCAATGACCTGACCCGTTCCACACCACAGGCCAGCGGTAACGGCCAATCTGTAGGTGGTGGTAACTATCGCCAGAATAACTTTACAGTTGACGGAGCCGATTTCAACAACAGTTTTGGTATCGGTAATAACCTGCCTGCCGGCGGTACACCGATTTCCCTGGATGCGTTGGAAGAGATTTCAGTGAACATTACCCCGTTTGACATCCGGCAAAACGGATTTATTGGTAGTGCGATCAATGCCGTAACCCGTTCCGGTACAAACACATTCAGCGGTTCTGCTTATACTTACTGGAGAAACCAGAATCAGCGTGGTTATAAAGTAGGGAATACTGTTTTCACCCGTCCTAACGAAGAATTTAAGCAGGTTGGTTTCCGTATTGGTGGTCCTATAATTAAGAACAAACTGTTCTTCTTCTTCAATTATGAAAAAGAAACACAGCCCAAGACTATCCAGACCCTGATAGCTTCTTCCCCTTCAGCCGCTTACGGAAGTTCTCCCAATATTGCCCGTCCCTCTGCCGACTCATTACGTTTGATCAGCCAGTACCTGGCCGATAAGTATGGTTATGTAACAGGTCCATGGGATAATTATACACCCAATATTGAACGTACAAAAGTGATGATGCGCCTGGACTGGAATATCAGTCCTAAACACCGTTTCAATGTCCGTTACAGCCAGGTGGAAGGCGGAGAGCCCAATGGTCCGAGTTCATCCACCACAGGTGCTGGTTTTACCTATTCCAGTGGTCTTGGCCGTACCAACAACAACTCACTCTGGTATAAAAATTCAAACTACTTCCAGGGTGCCAATCTTTACTCCCTGGCAGCAGAACTGAACTCCAACTGGGGTCGCCTGTCAAATACCCTGCGGGGCACATATACATACCAGAATGACTCTCGTGAGACCGACAGCCAGATCTTCCCATTCGTGGATATCCTGAGCACAACGGGTGTTTCTGCTTCCGCTCCTTATACTTCATTTGGTTATGAGCCTTTCAGCTTTGGTAACCTGAGAAAAGTTAAAACCTATTCAGTAATTGATAACCTGAGCTGGACCAGCGGCAAACACGCCTGGACCCTGGGTGGTCAGTTTGACCTGAGTGAAACCATCAACGGTTTCCAGCGTTTCGCCACCAGTTATTATGTATTTAATACCTGGTCTGATTTTGTAAATGGCCGTGATCCCCGTGATTTCGCCATCACTTATTCCCTGTCTAAAAACTTTGCACCTGCTTTCTCTGCTTTCAAATTCGCACAGCTTTCTTTATACGGACAGGATGAATTCACTGTCAGTAAGAATTTGCGGATGACATTCGGATTAAGAGTTGACCGGGCCACTTACCCGGATGTGCCCCAGATTGTAACACATCCGTTAGTTGCAGCCATGACCTTTGCCGATGGTGTGAAAATGAATACCGGTTTATTGCCCTCCACCCGTTTGATGTGGTCTCCCCGCTGGGGCTTTAACTGGGATCTTTATGGTGACCGCTCCCTGCAGATCCGTGGTGGTACAGGTGTCTTCACCGGTAAAGTACCTTTCGTATGGATCGTGAGCCAGTCTGGTGATAATGGGATGATCCAGATTACCCAATCCTTTAATGGCTTGTCCAATAACGTGAACCGTCCTTTCAATCCTGATCCGGCCGCTTACCGTCCAGGTAGTGTACCCCAGGCTGGTACGATTGTACCTGGAACTGTCACAGCGCTGGACCCTAATTTTAAATTCCCCCAATCCTGGAAATCAAGTCTGGCCATGGATGGCAAACTGCCTGGTGGTCTGATTGGTACATTGGAAGCGATTTTCAACAAAGACCTGAATACCGCTTTCTTCAGCAACCCGAACCTGCAAAGTTCTTCTCCATTGAATGTAGCCGGTTACCCGGATAGCAGGGGTATCTATGGTGCGTCTGTTCCTACCCGTTTCATCAACACCCTGAATTCTGCAGGTGTTCCGACTGCGGGTGGTACTGGTGCTTTCAACCCGATCCTGATCACCAATGGTAATAAAGGTTATTATTTCTCCCTGACAGCAAAAGTGGAAAAACCTTTTGCTAAAGGATTCTACGCTTCTGTTGCATATACTAAATCACTGGCCGGTAACCTGCACGATGGTGGCGGTGACCAGCCTCAATCAGCCTGGCAGGGTACTGCTACTGTTAACGGAGCCAACACATCACCTCTTGGTTATACAGACTATGTACTGCCTGACCGTGTAATTGCCCTGGTTTCTTATCGTAAAGAATACCTGAAACACCTGGCAACCACCATTTCATTGGTTTACAATGGTGGTATCTCTGGTCGTTTCTCCTATGTATATGGTGCTGATTTCAACCGTGACGGTGTTACCGGTAATGACCTGATCTATATCCCGACCAAAGCGGACATGGCCAATATGCAGTTCCAGAGCCAGACAGTAAACGGTGTGGTATATGACCAGACTGCTCAGCGCAGCCTGTTTGAGAATTATATTCAACAGGATAAATACCTGAAGGCTCACCGTGGTCAGTATGCTGAACGTAATGGTGCCCAGGTGCCCTGGCTGAACCGTGTTGACGTGAAATTCATGCAGGACCTGTTTACCAAAGTTGGTAAAACAAAGAACTCCGTACAGTTTACGATTGATATCTTCAACTTCGGTAATATCATCAATTCCGATTGGGGTAAATTCAAATCGATCAACGCCAGTTCGATCCTGATCCCCACCAACCAGAATTCACTGGTTCCCGGTGGTACTGTTGTTCCGCAGTTCAGGCTCGCTACAGCCAATGGTGATGTGATCACCAAGACCTTCCGTGATAATGTGAGTGTTTCATCCACTTACTCTATCCAGTTTGGTCTGCGTTATATATTCAATTAATACCTGGAAGGGTTAGTAATAAAAAAACCGGTTCATATGAACCGGTTTTTTTTATTACCAGAAGCGAGCTACGAGCAACGAGCTATGAGCAGATCACATAAAACGAGTAACAGTAATTTAATTTAGATTAAGCGTTCTAAGGAGGGGCTGTTGACTCCCGACTACGAACTTCCGACTACCGACTAGTTGACCATCCCCATTTCAGAAATTCCGGCATGGCCCGGCCCCAGGTAAATACATCATGGTGTCCGTCTTCGAGTTCCATGTAATGGATATTAAGATCCCGCTTATATCCTTTTGCTTCCAGTTCCCGGATGAGATCCAGGGTATCATCGATTGAATCTATGATGCCGTTTTTATTGCGGTCTTTCAGTTCATCCAGGGCGCCGCATTGCAAAAAGAAATTCAGCCAGGGGGCGTACTTCCCCTGCCTGACCTGCTGGTGCATAATCCGGTGCAGGTCATCATCGTACCGTTCATCTTCCTGGTCCATACTTCTCCACCAGAATGAGCCGGAAAAAACGCCCACTTTCGTAAACTCACCGGGGCGGTTCCAGACAATATCCAGGGCACTCAGGCCGCCCAGGGAAAAACCGGCAAAGGCTTTCTCTTTAAATGAAGGAATCCCGAATTTCTCCCGGATAAAGGGCAGCAATTCATCAAACACAAACGAAGTGTATTGAGGAGCTTTGGCCCCCCGATCCTTATAATCAGCCTGTAGCTGGGTTCCATACTCCATTTTGCGGTCCTCCCCGGCATGTATGGCAGCAAAAAGAATGGGCTCAATGGAATTTTCACTATAGAGTTTACTTAGAATAGCCTGAAAATGCATTTTCTCCATATCCTGACCATCGTTGATCATCAGGAGGCTCAGGGGCTGGCCCGGCGCACTGGCTACCGGCAGAAAGAAGCTGAGCTTCACTTCCCGTCCCAGGAAAACGGAGGGAATATATACCTCTTCTGTCGTCACTGCCCCCATCTCTTTTGCTTCTTTTTGCATGTTTTCAAAAGTAATGATTTCATCATAAAGGATGCAGGAATTAATCCCTGCAAAGTAGCTTAAAAGGAGCGGGTTAATTTGGTGGTGTGCTGCCGAAAAAATAAATTTGGAGAAGCCTCTTCTCCCCTGCCTTGCAGCCCCGGAGTGGCCAACCATTTAATCATTCAAAACCAGTATATGAAGAAAATCGGAATTCTGCATGGAAAGGAACGCACTTTCCCGGAAGCATTTATTGCCAGGGTCAACAGTAAAAACGTTCCGGGTGTAGTTGCGGAACCAGTACGGATTGATAAAGCCATGCAGGGCGAATTCAGTGGCTATGCCGTCATTATTGACCGTATTTCACAGGATGTTCCCTTTTACCGCACCTGGCTGAAAAACGCGGCGGTAACAGGCACAGCAGTGATCAACAACCCTTTCTGGTGGAGCGCGGACGATAAATATTTTAATAACTGCCTGATGACGAAAGTGGATGTTCCCGTTCCTAAAACGGCGATTATTCCTTCCCGTGACCTGCCGGATGACACATCCACTGATTCTTTCAGTAACCTGGCTTATCCGCTTGACTGGGAATCCATTTTTAACTATGTGGGTTTCCCGGCCTATATGAAACCATTTGCCGGAGGCGGGTGGAAACATGTATATAAACTCACAGGCCCAGAGGATTTTTTCCAGAAACATGCCGAGACCGGTCAGCTGGTGATGCTGCTGCAGGAGGAAATTGTATTCACTGAATATTACCGCTGTTATTGTATTGGCGGAAAATATGTGCGGATCATGTCGTATGAACCGCGTAACCCGCACCACCTGCGTTATGTGGCTGATTTCAAACCTTCGGAAGAAAGGCTGAAACAGATGACTGATATTGTACTCCGCATCAATAAATACCTGGGGTATGATTTCAATACCGTGGAACTGGCCGTCAGGGACGGAGTACCATACGCCATTGATTTCTGTAACCCGGCTCCTGATGCGGATCTGCCCAGTGTAGGCCAGGAGAATTTTGACTGGGTGGTGGAGAATGCCGCAACTTATGCCATTGAAAAAGCACTTTCGCTGAAAGAAGGACAGGATAACCTGACCTGGGGTGAGTATGTGAAGCGGAGCAGTGCCGGTATAAAGTTAACGAGTTGACAAGTTGACAAGGTCCGTACTAAGAAAACCGCCTTGTTAACCGTTCAACCTATAAACCTATCAACTATCTATCAATGAATCTCAACTATAAAACCTTCACCCTCGGCGTAGAAGAAGAGTACATGGTACTCGATCCGCATACATTTGAGCTGAAGAGCCATGAACAACGCATTGTACATGAAGGTCAGAAAATGATCAAGGATAAAGTAAAAGCGGAGATGCACCAGGCGGTGGTGGAAGTAGGTACTGATATTTGTGCAGATATTGATGAAGCCTGGAGTGACGTGGCGGCGCTGCGTAAGACGATCAGCGGTATTGCCGAAGGACTCGGGTATTCCATGGGTGCGGCCGGCACTCACCCGTTCAGTCACTGGGAAAGCCAGCTGATCACTGACCATGCGCGGTACAATGAAATCGTCAATGAACTGCAGGAAGCCGCCCGGAGTAACCTGATTTTCGGTCTGCATGTACACGTAGGAATGGAAAGCCGGGAAATGGCGAATCATATCGCCAACAGTACCCGCTATTTCCTGCCGCATATTTTTGCGCTGAGTACGAATTCCCCCTTCTGGGAAGGCCGTATGACCGGGTATAAATCTTTCCGGACCAAGGTATTTGACAAATTTCCGAGGACTGGTATTCCGGATGCCTTTGAGAGTATTGAAGCGTATGACAATTATGTGAAGCTGCTGATCAAAACCAACTGCATTGATAACGCGAAAAAAATCTGGTGGGACCTGCGGGTGCATCCATTTTTCAATACAGTGGAATTCCGTGTTTGTGATATTCCGCTGACCGTGGATGAGACCATTACCCTGGCTGCTTTATTCCAGGCGATCTGTGCCCGTATTTATATGCTGCGTTCCAAAAACCTGAATTTTATCCAGTACAGCCGGGCCCTGCTCAATGAAAATAAATGGCGGGCCAGCCGTTATGGGGTGGATGGATACCTGATCGACTTTGGTAAGGAGGAAGAAGTGAATACCAGGGCCCTTATTTATGAACTGCTCGACTTCCTGGACCCGGTACTGGATCACCTCGGCAGCCGGCACCGGATTGCCAATGTACACCGCATACTGGAACACGGCACCGGGGCTGATCGTCAGCTGGCTGTGTACGAGAGCACGAAAAACCTGACCGATGTCGCCAGGTTTATTCAAAGCCAGTACCTGGCAGGAATCTGATTATAAGTACGAAGTGAACGAAAAACTATGAGTGAGGAAAGTAAAGCTTTTCTAAGGGACCTGTTGCAGTGTTTTGATGCATCATTGGCCGCTTACCGGACCTATATTTCCGAAGGAAAAACATTTCGCAATGCCTGCTTATTAAAAATAAATAATGAGCGGGCATCAGCTTTATTAATCAAGCACTCCGCCACACTGCCTGCTGCACATCATGCCGATGCCCGTGCCCTGGCCAATCATTACAATACCTGGAAATCCAAATGGGAGGAACTGGCAGCACAATCAAACCCCGGCCCTGATGATGTATTTGTTTTTCCCAATGATATTACATTCCCCCGGGACTCGGCACAACGGCTTGAAGCATATTACAACAGTATAAAAGGTTGAAACTGGCAAGAATCTGAATACCCCCTGATCCTCTTTGTCTCTCTCTCTTTCCTCTTTCCCCTTTCCCCTTTCCACTTTCCACTTTCCGCTATCCTTTTTCCTTTATCCTCTTTCCCTTTTCCCCTCTCCCCTTTCCTCTCTCCCTCTCCTTTTCCCTCTTCGCTTCCACCTTAATATTGTGGCGGATCACCTCCCAGTATTCTTTTCCATAATCCACCAGTATTTCGGCCCCGGCAGGAATATCTTTCACTGAAGTGATGTAGACTTTGATCCCCTCTTCCATGTATTCCGCATTATTGCTGACCCCTTTTACACGGGCAATGCCTCTGGCGTCATTGGCATAACGGGCCAGTTCCTTTGGTGTACGGAGGGCATCGATCACATGGTTTCTTTTTACGTAGTAGATATAGCCATTATCACCATCCTCATGATCCACTTCTTTCCAGGTAGTGATTTCCCCTTTATACTCCACAATCCGGGTTCCTTTGGGAATAAAGGTCTTTGTAAAAAGTCCTTTCCCGGCGCCGGGGAGACCTGATTTTTTAACTCTTACTTTCGCTTCCAGTAATGCCATAAAATGTATTTTCGGGAGGCGCAAATATAGGGGACTAATTCCGGTTTCCCGATACCGGGGCAAGCAACTACATTTGCAGGTATAACGTCTTCCCCTCCATGAAACTTTTTTTATTATTAACTCTTACACTTTTAAGCCTGGCAGGTCCGGTTGCTGCCCAGGAATTTATCAATATGCCTTATAGTAAAGCGGAAGCCGCTTTAAAAAAGGCTTATCCCGGAACTGCAGGTCAATCATCCGTAAATTCCGGGAAGGATTCCATCCAGGTACGGGTGAATAACCTGACCCAACTGATTTATGTATTTGATGAAAAAGGGCTTTGCCTGACAGAAACGACAATTACCCGCTGCGACTCCTGCCACGACGGGTATTTGAAGGCAGTGCTGGGAAAAAAGAAATATAACTGGAAAAAGATCAATGAGAACCAGTACATCTCCCGCTTCGAGGATAACCTGATGATCGAATTGTTTCCGGAAGGAGAGATCCGCTCCTTCTCGGTACTCCGGGCGGATTTTACCAGGGAACTCTATGACCTCCTCCTGAAAGAATGATCTTATTTCTCAATCACCCCATCAGCTCTCCATTGCTTGAAGAGGGCAATCGTACTGTCACTCAGCTTAGTGGTTTTACGGAAAGGCATAAATCCCCTTTCCCCGGGATTCAGCTCTATGCGGCGGATCATTTCGTCAATATCTGTTTTTACATTCGCATAATTGTCATACGGCTTTTTGTTTCCACCTTTTGAAGGGATATGACAAGGAGAACATTCTGACATGACCACGGCTTTCAGGTTTGTTTCAAAATTGAGTTTTGGTGCCGCTTTGGCCAGTTTCCTGGAGCCGGAACAATTGGAGACCACGAGTGCCAGTGCGGCCAGGGAGGAAAGGAGGATCAGTTTCTTCATGTTGGTTATGTTTAAAAATGGAATATACAAAATAGGGCTGAAAATCTGCTCTTCAATCGTCCTGTTTATACCAGCGGTTGCCCCATAGCTGTATAAAACAATAACTTTGGTCACTGATGATTTCCGCCACCGCCCGAACATACCGCAATGCCTATTCAGGACTATCCCGGGAAACCTGGCTCCTTTCTTTTATCATGCTGATCAACCGGAGTGGTACAATGGTGGTTCCCTTTATGACCCTTTACCTGACCAGCCAGGAAATGGGATTCAGTGTGGGGCAGGCCGGCTATGTATTTGGCTTATTCGGAGCCGGTGCCTTTACCGGTGCCTGGCTGGGTGGCCGACTCACGGATAAAATCGGTTTTTACCCGGTCCAGTTATTTACACTTTTCATGGGGGGCCTGTTATTCCTGGTACTGGGTCAAATGAAAACTTATCCACTGATCTGCACTTTTACTTTCCTGCTCAGTTTTGTCAATGAAGCATTCCGGCCGGCCAATTCAACAGCGATTGCATTCTACAGTAAAACCGAAAACCGCACAAGGTCCTATGCCCTCAACCGCCTGGCCATTAACCTTGGCTGGGCTGTAGGAAGTGGCCTGGGAGGCGTGCTGGCCAATATCAATTATGAATTATTATTCTGGGTGGACGGGCTGACCAATATCACAGCGGCTACGGTCATGTGGCTGATGCTGAAACCCGTGGCTTACAAACCCCCGGTCCAGAGTCCGGCGGAAAAAGCAGATGCTGTTCCGGCATACCGGGACAGGAAATACATGCTCTTTATCGGGTCCACGGTTCTCTTTGCCAGTTGTTTTTTCCAGCTATTCACCAACCTGCCGGTATATTTTGAACGTGAATTGCATTTATCAAAACCGTTTATCGGTTTATTGATGGCTTTTAATGGTATCCTGATCGCCATTGTGGAAATGGTATTGATTTACCGGCTGGAAGGGAAAAGACCGGTCATGTATTATATCACCAGGGGAGTGCTGCTTGTAGGGCTGTCCTTCCTTTTACTGAATATACCTGGAATCGGGCCATGGCTGGCATTAATTATGATCATTACAGTTACATTCGGGGAGATCCTCTCAATGCCCTTTATGAACAGTTACTGGATCGGCCGGACCAATCCTTCGAACCGGGGCCAGTATGCCGCGTTATATACGATGGCCTGGTCTGCCGCCCAGACCTTAGGTCCCATGGGAGGCGCCCAGGTGGTGCAGCATGGCAGTTTCCGGTTACTCTGGTTTTTTACCGGGGGTTTATGTATCTGTGCGGCCTGGTCATTTCGCCGGTTGGGAAAACAGGATGTAAAACATCGTCTTCAATCTTATTAATTTTATTAATATTAATCATTATGCGATTATTGATTCTTATCGGGTTTGTATTATTCCTGGCCGGTTGCAAAGGTCACCAGCCGTCGCCCCTGACTGAACAGGAAGTCCATGATGTGATCAAACGCTTTGATGAGGGATGGAAGCATAAAAATGCGAAAGAAGTGGATTCGGTGTTATCCAAAAAATACCTCTACTTTACCCAATCCGGGCACACCTTTGACAGGGCCAGTCTTGTACAAACTGCTGAATCATCCGTATACCAGCTTCAGACAATGGAAAGGGAGCAGTTTACCATGCAGATTGAAGGAAACACTGCGGTAGTCAACACCGTATGGAAAGGGAAAGGAACTTATCATGGTGAAGAATTTGATGACAATCAACGTTGCAGTATCACGGTGGTGAAGGTCAATGATGAAGTAAAAATCCTGGCAGAGCATTGTACACCAATAAAATCAAATAATTTAAAACGTCCGGAAAAACAATAGTCAGGTTCATTCAAATGTCATTATACAGGAATCCCCAAACCCCTATTTTTGTTAAAATATCAACCCCATGCAAAAGCTCCTTTTAGCTGCTTTTTTTTCATTTTTACTTATATCCGGACAGGCCCAGTCAGAGTTGAAACGTCCTAAACTGGTGGTAGGCATTGTGATGGACCAGATGCGGTGGGATTACCTGTACCGTTATTATGCACGCTACAGTGAAACCGGTGGTTTTAAGCGGATGCTGAACCAGGGGTTTAGCTGCGAGAACACACTCATACCTTATGCCCCCACTATTACCGCCTGCGGACATAGTTCGATCTATACCGGATCAGTCCCTGCGGTAAATGGCATATCCGGAAATACCTGGTGGGATAAAGAGCAAATGCGGACTGTCTATTGTACGGAAGACAAAACGGTAAATACAGTTGGCAGTACTTCTGTGCTGGGTAAAATGAGTCCCCGCAACCTCCTGGTCACCACCATCTGCGACGAGCTCAGGCTGGCCACCAATTTCAGGAGTAAAGTAATCGGGGTGGCGATCAAGGACCGCGGCGGTATTTTACCTGCCGGGCATAGTGCCAACGGGGCTTACTGGTATGACAATACCAATGGGAACTGGATCACTTCCACTTACTATATGAATGAGCTGCCCAAATGGGTAGCTGATTTTAACAGCCAGCAGGTAGTGGACAAATACTATGAAAAAGGATGGAGTACCTTATACCCGCTCAATACCTATAAGCAAAGTACGGAAGATGATAAAAACTGGGAAGCCAAACCATTTGGTCCTGTTTTCCCTTATGATATGAAAAAATTTATCGGAAAGGATTATGGAAAAATACCCAGCACCCCGATGGGCAACAGCATGACTATTGAATTTGCCAAAGCGGCCCTTTCCGCAGAGCAACTGGGCGCCGATGACATTACTGATTTCCTGGCCGTTAGTTTTTCATCACCGGATTATATCGGGCATACATTCGGCCCCAACTCAGTGGAAGCGGAAGATGGATTCCTGAGACTGGACCAGGAACTGGGTGCTTTTTTAAATTTCCTGGATACGAAAGTGGGCAAGGGCCAGTACACGGTTTTTCTTTCAGCTGACCATGGTGCAGCGCATGTTCCTGAATTCATGCAGGAACATCAGTTGCCAGGCGGACGCGTTTTTACCGGTAAGGTGATGGAGACCATGAACAAAGCGCTTAAAGAAAAATACGGGATGGCCAATATTATTGTGAGTGATGATAATTACCAGATACACCTGAACCATCCCCTGCTCGATTCTGCAAAAGCAGATAAGGAAGCTATCCTGCAATGGATCATCAGCCGACTGAATACTGAGCCGGGTATTGACCGGGCCTTTGCATTAAGGGACCTGAATACGATCCCTTTACCAGGCAGGATCAGGGAAATGCTGAACAACGGCTATTACCCACGCCGCAATGGCGATATCCAGTTTATCCTGAAACCAGGATATATCGACGCCTATAGTACCATGGGGACCACCCACGGATTATGGAATCCCTATGACGCCCATATACCGCTGATATGGTATGGCTGGGGAATCAGGCCGGGAAAAACCAACCGGGAAACATTCATGACCGATATAGCCCCCACACTGGCTGCCCTGTTAAGAATACAGATGCCCAGCGGCACAGTGGGAGCCCCGATTTCAGAGGTCTTAAAGTAAGATTCAACAAAGGTTTTCTGTCAATCATAGTTTTTGTATATTCCCTGACTGAACAGAATAAACATTAATTCAGCCGCATGAACAAAAACCACTTTTTGCTGATCAGCCTGCTTTTTTTGGCAGCTGCTGTTTCCGGGCAGGTACAAAAAGTCGACAGTATCCGTTTTTTTACAGATGAGAGCCTGATACAGGCTTCACTGAGTACAGATATAAAACAATTACAAAACGAAACCAGGGAAGACCAATTCCAGCCAGCCAGCATTTCACTTAAACTTCCCGACAGTAGTTTTTATTCAGGTCAGATCTCAGTCAGCGCCCGGGGTAAATTCAGAAGAAATTTCTGCCGGATCCCGCCAATGATGCTGAATTTCCGGAATCCAGGTGCACCGCTCCTGCAATCGCTGGGAAAATTAAAACTGGTCATAGGCTGTGGTCAAAATGACGGGGACGAAGAATTATTACTGAAGGAATTCCTGGTATATAAAATCTATAACCTGCTGGACGACCGGAGTTTCAGGGTAAGGCTGGTCAGGATGAATTATACTGATACACGTAAAAAATTAAAGCCTTTCAGCCAGTATGCTTTTTTTATAGAAGATGATGCGGATATGGCCCGTCGTAACGGCTGCCAGAAAAAAGAAGAAGTAAAGCTGCTGACAGAAGCCACTAACCGGGATATGATGACCCAGGTGGCCTTGTTTCAGTATATGATCGGCAATACAGACTGGGCTGTACCCAATAACCATAATATTAAACTGATCTACGACCGGAAGAACAAACAGGGTCCGCCTTTTGTAGTGCCTTACGATTTCGATTACTGCGGCCTGGTTGACGCCAGCTATGCCATACCCAATGAAATAATCGGGACCGAAAAAGTTACAGAACGGGTGTATCGTGGCTTTCCCCGGACAATGGAGGAGCTCCAGATTTCACTGGATAATTTCAGAAGTAAAAAAGACAGTATCTATAACCTGATCAATAAATTTGAACTGCTGAGTTCTAAAACCAGGAAGGCTATGACCGGATACCTGGAAGAATTTTTCAGACTGATTGAAGATAAACGCCAGGTAAAATCAATTTTTATTGATAATGCCCGGATCAATTAAACAAATAATGACTGAATCCGGGAAGCAATCCTAATTATTCACCATAGCATTCCACAAAATTTAACCAGATGGACCTGAAAGAACAATTTGAAAAAGCCATAGCTGACAGTAAATCCCTTTCGGCAAAACCGAGTAACGATACCCTTTTGCAATTGTATTCCCTGTACAAACAGGCCAGTGAAGGAGATATTAATATTGACCCGCCTTCGAATCCTTTTGATTTTGTGGCTAAAGCAAAATATGAAGCCTGGGCTGCCCTGAAGGGAAAAACATCCGGGGAAGCGATGAGTTCCTATATTGACCTGGTGGCGAAACTGAAGAGTTGAGTAAACGGTTAATCAGCCGGTAATCTTTTTATAGATGGCTGCTATTTCCAGTCCGACAACCTGGTAATTATAAAGTGCTGTTGCCTTTGCAGCAATTTCAGCCCTGTTGTACTTTCCTTCATTTTGTTTGAGGTGCAACAGGGCGTTTTTTAATGCTTCCTCATCTCCTGCTGTTACCATCATCCCGTTTTGTTCATTCAGCATTTCCGGAATCCCTCCCACCCTGGTGGCCACTACCGGTAACCCGCAGCAACTGGCTTCGCTGATCACACAGGGGGCATTCTCCACCACACTGAATAACACCAGTGCATCCGACTCCTGCATTTTTACAGCCACTTCTTTATAGGGAATCTCACCGGCAAACTGAATCACCCCTTCCGGTAATCCGAGGGTAGCCGCATAATTTTTCATTGACTGGTCCCGGTTACCCACCATCAGTAATTCCATTTCCGGATCAGCCCTGTAAGCCGCTGCAAAAGCCCTGAGCAGTCCGGCCGGATTCTTTTGTTCATTCATTCCGGAAACATGTAAAAAGCGGAATATTTTTTTCTCCTTTTCGTTCCGGTCAGCCGGATAACAAAAAACGGATGTATCCACCACATTCCGCAGTACCTGCTGAGGCCTGTTTATAACAAGGCGGGCCACCTGCTTTCCCAAATCAGCACTTACAGGTAAAAACATGGCAGCTTCCTTCAACACCTGTAAAATTGTCCGGCGGATATGTCTTGACAAATGTTCATAAGGCACCCGGTTCCCTGGCTGGTAAATTGTCCAGTGTTCAGTCACCACATATGGAATCCCGGATTTCTGTTTTAGCCAGGCGGCAAATCGTCCTGCCGGATAAGGCACATGTACATGAACCAGGGCGGGGAATCCTTCTTCAGCCAGGTATTTTCTCAGCAATTGTTTATAAAGCCTGTTCCTCCGGAGAAAAAAGAGCAGCCGGCCTGCAAGCCCCTTCCCCTTTCCCAGGTAGACGATCTGTTCGGTGAGGTTGGTTTCTCCGGTAACATCAATTTCCACGGATCCTGGCCGGGCAGCTGTATCTGGCACCACCCGGAGAACATGTATATTTTCGTAGAGTGACGCCGCCCTGGCATGGCGCTGAATAAAGTCCCCGTCGAAAGGATCTATCCGGTTAGGATACCAGCTGCAGAGCCAAAGCACTTTTTTGCGGGTCATGGGTACTAAAATAACCCAGACCGTAGTGCGAACAAAAGAAATTATTAATTAATTATACATTTGAATATGGCAATGCTCAAAAGATTCCGCAATATGCGCTCAGAAGACAATACCGGCTTCGGGAGCAACAGCAGCAATAACAGCGGCCGGTTTTTTGACCGTAAGTCGGGTGCTGCGAATGTGCAAAAGAGCGGGGTCAGTATCCTGAACAGGTTCAGCTGGTACCATACCATGCTGGGAATGAAAAGAGGGAAATTCCTGCTTTTACTGCTCCTGATCTATATCACGGTTAATTTAGTGTTTGCCGGTATCTATTACTCATTAGGGGTGGAACACCTGGCCGGTATAGAACGCAGTCATAACCTGATTGAATTTTCTGAAGTTTTTTTCTTCAGTACACAGACTTTTACCACAGTGGGTTATGGCCGGATCAGTCCCACCGGGTTTATGACCAGCGCGGTAGCCACTTTCGAAGCCTTCCTTGGGTTATTGAGTTTTGCCATTGCCACCGGTTTATTTTATGGGCGCTTTTCCCGCCCGCAGGCTTTTCTTAAATTCAGCGACAATGCACTGGTGGCCCCATATAAAGAAGGAATAGCCCTTATGTTCCGGATGTCGCCTTATAAAAACAACCTGCTTTCTGAAGCCGAAGTAAAACTGACCCTGGCGATGCGGGTGGAAGAGAATGGCAGGATGGTAAACAAATTTTTCAGTCTCCCGGCAGAAATAGATAAACTCAATTATTTCTCCTTAAGCTGGACGATTGTACATGCCATCAATGAAAAAAGCCCGTTGTATGGATTTACAGAAACGGATTTCCTGAATACTGACCTCGAACTGATGGTTTTCATAAAAGCTTTTGATGAGGTTTTTTCCAATACCGTTGTAGCCCGCTGGTCCTATATCACCCGTGAATTCATCTGGGGTGCCCGGTTTAACCCGATGTTCCACTCCAGTAATGACGGATCAAAGACAGTTCTGGATGTTTCAGCGATCAACAGTTTTGTAACAGCAGCTATCACGGCACCTTCAAACCCGGAGGCTTAGTTGGTGACCGGGATCAGCCGGATGAATTCTTTGCGGTTGAGGTAATAATATACCAGCAGGTAAATAACGGGGAAAAAACTGAATACCTTCAGTGCGAGAATACCGGAATAGAAACCCGAGAGGTAAAGGAGGGCCAGTAAAGCAAAGCCTATTGACAATTGCAGGTCACTGATCGCACAGGTAACTTTAAAACAATAGACCGGGATATCCTTATACACCAGCCTGAGGGGGGTGGTGATATGATAGCCATCAGTAATCACGATTCTCGGGTGATTGGCGCCAACAGGTATCACCACCGGTTTTGTATCCGTAAGCGGATATATTTCACGGCCATTAACGACAGCCTTGATCTTCAGGAAACTCAGCAGTACCTGGTTCTTTCTCTGCAGGACAATATGATAAGGGGCGGTGATAACTTACAATTTACAGGTCAGAGTGAAATGGTTAATGCAATCACCACCCCTGAAAATCATTTGAGGGCTTTGATAATTGCAATAAAATCACCGGCCACCAGTGATGCGCCTCCCACCAGTCCGCCATCCACATCCGGGCAGGCAAATAATTCAGCCGCATTACCGGCTTTTACACTACCGCCATAAAGGATTGGAATTTCATTGGCCAGCTCTTCACCATATTTTTCAGCCAGTACAGAACGTAAAAACCGGTGTATTTCTTGTGCCTGCTCTGTGCTGGCTGTTTTACCGGTACCAATTGCCCAGATCGGTTCATAAGCAATTACCAGTTCTTTAATACGTTCAGCGGGCAGGTGAAAAAGTGATTCCTTTAACTGGGCCGCTACAAATTCATTTTGTGTGCCGCTTTCACGGATATCCAGGGGTTCACCACAGCAGAATATAGGGGTGATTCCTGTTTCCAGGCAAAGATTAACTTTTTCCGCCAGCATGGCATTGGTTTCGCCATTGTATTCCCTACGCTCACTATGACCGATCACACAGTAATTCACCCCGATAGACTGTAACATTTCCACGGAAACCTCACCTGTATAAGCACCGGCTGTTTTATGGTGGCAGTTTTGCGCGGCCGCATGATAATTATATTCTTCCGCTACTTCACTTTTTGTCATGATCAGGTATGGGTAGGGTACCGCAAATATGGTATGCTGATGCGGGGCCAGGTGTATCCCGGCATCCAGGATGTCGTCCAGCAGTTTTTCTCCGTCCTGATAAGTCAGGTTCATTTTCCAGTTTGCAGCGGCAATTTGTTTCCTCATTGTACAGTTTTATACAGTTTTAAAATTTGTCAAAGATATACTGAAGGATAGTTTTTTCATCGGGCAATATTTCAGCTCCCTTCAGTTTTTTCCAGCCCGCGATATCGGTAAGTGCTTTCCCGTAGCCATACCGGTTCACCCCTTCGCTTCCCCAGGAAAAACTGGGTATATACCTGGGCGTTAGGCCGGTCCCGAAAACATTGCAGCAAACTCCTATTACCGTACCTGTATTGATTGAAGTATTGATGGCTGTTCTTGAATAATCGCCCATCATCACACCGCATTTGGGACCTGCAATCAGTTCTCCGCCCGGGGTCCAGACCTTTACCGGGCTGGCATTATTCTTCAGGTTGGAGTTGGTAGTTCCCGCACCCAGGTTACACCACTCCCCGATCACCGCGTCTCCCAGGTAGCCGTCATGGGCTTTATTACTGTAGCCAAACATCACCGTATTCTTAATTTCCCCGCCACCCACACAACCGGGTCCGAGGGTGGTGGCACCATAGACCTTTGTGCCCATTTTAAGGCAGGATTTTTCGCCCATGGCAAAAGGCCCCCTGATGATGCAGCCTTCCATCAATTCAGCCCCTTTGCCGATATAAACAGGTCCTGTGGAAGCATTAATGATACAATGTTCCAGCCTCGCCCCTTTTTCGATAAATACCTGTGAGGGTCTCGTGACCTTATTGGAACGGGGTATCGCCTGAGATTTCCGCCGGGCGGTCAGCAGCTCAAAGTCCTGGCGGATCGCCCAGTCGTTTAACTGGAAAATATCCCAGGGGTACTGTATGGTTTTGAGTTCTTCCTGGAAGACCACAACCCGGGATACCCGGATCTTGTGTTTATCGCTCATTTCTTTCCGGCTGAACCGGAAGGCAATATTGTAACCGGCCGGGGTGGCAATGCACTCCCCGTTTTTGAGTTTATCAATGGCTTTTACCAGCCCCCTGGTAGGGAGGATGTTACCATGGATCATAAAGCAATCGTCTTTACCAATAACCGTTTCAACGTCCACGGCCCTGGAAAGGTCTTTATAATCATCTTCCCGTTTATCATATGAAAACAGTCCAAGCATTTTCTCCCACTTCTCCCGGATGGTCAGAATCCCTACCCGGATATCCTGTAGCTGGCGGGTGAGTGTGAAGGGGTGGAGTTTTTCCGGCTGGCAGAATTCCTCCGTAAAAATGATCTTGTTCATGGAATGGAATTGTATGTAAAAATAAACAACCTCCCGGAGAACCGGGAGGTTTAAAGTATAGCCATGAAAAACA
This sequence comes from uncultured Chitinophaga sp., assembly GCA_964519865.1. Lineage (GTDB taxonomy): Bacteria > Bacteroidota > Bacteroidia > Chitinophagales > Chitinophagaceae > JJ008. Next base: position 74,250 of record CAZFLL010000004.1, read on the forward strand.
AAACTCCTCGCTTTCGCAAAGAGCTCTGCACAAGTTAATGCTTTTCTTATTTTTTTGCGTACTTCTTCTTGAATTTATCGATACGTCCAGCCGTATCCACCAGCATGTTTTTACCGGTAAAGAAGGGGTGCGAAGTGTTTGAAATCTCCAGCTTAATCAGGGGATAATCCTTGCCATCTTCCCACTGAACTGTTTCTTTTGAAGCGGCTGTTGAACGGCTCAGGAAAGAATGACCGTTACTCATGTCTTTAAAAACTACTAACCGGTAGCTTTCGGGATGGAGTCCTTTTTTCATAATACTATGATTTTTAAGGCTATACGGATTTTGCCGTATAGATGAATAGATAAATTTGGGCTGCAAATATAGGCTGGAAGCGGCTTTTGGCCAAATAAAGGGGTAAAAAGATGAAAGCGCCAAGTGAGCTCAGTTTCCGGCTTTCGCCTTCCGCTTTTACTTACCCGACGCTTTCTGAAAACTGCCTTTTTGAGGGGCTGTTTCCGGAGTACTTCTTCCTTTTTACAGGTTTCCGTTCTCCCTTTTGCATTTCTGTTTTATTGCTAAAACATCGTGCAGTTGTATACCAAATATAATCTTATATACTTCCTGTTTCCAAATTTTCAGCCCTGATGATATGCACTCTTTGTGCACCCGGTTATACACCGGAAATGGGCCTTTATGCCCCTTTTAGTCCCGCATATTCACATATTGCAGGGGAATGCCCAGGCTGGCTGTCTTACAAAGCTGGATGACTGACTGCAGGTCATCAATCTTTTTACCGGTTACTCTCACCAGGTCATCATTAATGGAAGCCTGTACTTTCAACCCCGCATCCTTGATCAGTTTAACGATCTTCTTGGCATCTTCCTGCACCAGCCCGTTGCGGACCTTTACTTCTTTTTTCCAGGTTTTCCCGCTCTGGGCACCTTCTTTAGAAGCATCAAACGCTTCAGGGGCAATGCCCTGTTTATGGGCCCTGCTGATCAGCACATCAATCAGTTGCCTCATCTTCATATCATCATCGGTTTCCATTTTGATCACAAATTCCTTTTTATCGAGGTTGATCACCACATGGGCACCTTTGAAATCGAACCGGTTGGTAATTTCCTTGGTGGTTACATTTACGGCATTGTCGAGGGCCTGGGCATCTACTTTACTGACGATATCAAATGATGGCATAGTCTGTCGTTTTGATTGTTTACAAATATAAAAAAGTCCTTCGTGTAAAAGAAGGACCTTTCTCCGGCTATACCCGGATAACGGATAGATATTTTTTAATTGCCCTGGCCCACCCTGTTTTGTTCATCCTGTGATGCACTGTTTCTCCTGCGCTGCTGGTTGCCCTGCCCGTTTGTTTTTCCAAACCGGTAGGTAAAAGAAGCGGTGACCTGGCGGTTATCCCAACGGTTCCTGACCGAAGTGGAGATCACATCATAGTTGGTGCTGCCCCTGTACCGCTGCATCCAGAATGGATCCCGGAGGTTTAACCGCAGGGTGCCTTTGCCCTTGAGTACCTGTTTTTGCCCGCCCACGCTCAGTACATACATGGGTTCATTGATACTCAGCTGGTCTACCCCCCTTGCCCGGTAAAACCCGGTGAGCTCCAGCGAAAATCCAGGTTTAAGGGTAAATGTCTGTGTCATATTCACCATAAATGAAGTGTATGACATATCAAGGGGTTTGCCTTCATATATCCCTTCATAATGATTATTGAAAATATTGGTGAAGATATTGGAGGTCCACCATTTGGTCACCGGAACAGGTGCCGTGATAGAAATACCGATATTCCGGAAACGGGCCACATTATCAGCAGTCAGGAAAACCAGGTCCCCGTCTGCTTTTAATATCTGGGATATCACATTATTGGTGGTATTATAATTCAGCGTGGTGATGAGTTTACTTTTGAATGAATGGCTGAATTCAATATTATGGGTAAACTGGGGAAGCAGGAAGGGATTACCTTTTCGGTAGGACAAGGAGTCCAGGAAATAAATAAAAGGATTCAGGTCCTGGTAATTGGGACGGGTGATCCGGCGGCTGTAGGACAAGGTAAACTGGTTGCTTTTATTCACCGCATAGCTGATAAAGGCGCTGGGGAAAAGGTTTGTGAAATTCCTTTTAAACGTGGAATCATTGGTTACCTGGTGGCCTTTGGCCACTGTATTCTCCAGGCGCAGGCCGCCCTGGAATGACCATTTCTTCACCTGTGTATTGGCATTCAGGTAAACCGCATTGATATTCTCATCATAAATGAAGTGATTGGAACGGCTGTCCTCCACCCATTTGCTCAGGTCCCATCGCTCATAATTCACCAGGTTATTGTTGGTGACATAACTGCTTTTAATCCCGGCTTCAATCCGTCCACCTTTTTTCAGCGGGTGTACATAATCTGATTTTAATGAATAAATTTTAATAGAGGAAGGCAGGTGTCCTTTCAGCACCAGCTGATTCCCGAACGGCTGGCCATTGCTATTAAAAAAATCAGTGGTGAGTGTCATATTTGACGTGTTATCATAGACGATAATATCCGCATCAGCTGTCAGCTCACGGCCGGCGGAATCAAACTGATGCCGGTAATTGAAATTACTCGTGACATTCTGAAATTTCAGCCGGTTATCTGTACGGGAGACCATGCTGTTCAGCAATTGCCTGTCCGCATCGAGGGTATTGGTTATAGTAGATGGTGTGGGATGCCCGGAAAAAGTAAAGCCACTGACCACCATGCCGAATGTATTTTTTTTGTCTGCAAAGAAATCAAGACCCAGTTTCAGGGTATGATTATTATTGCCGAACCTGAAACGGGTATTCACTTCATTGTACCCGAGTATTTTTTTATCCTCATCCAGTTTGGTACGGCTGATTTCCAGGTTATTCATTCCCCGGAATATATTCGGGTTATAATTACCGAAGAAGTTGATCTTATTCTTCCGGTAATTAAAGTTGATACTGTTCTGGGATTTGGGAATCACATACAAAGCACCTCCCTGTTCAAAAAAACTGGTCGTAATACTGGTCATCACTGAACCGTTAAAACCCGCCATCTTCCCTTTTTTTGTTTTTATATTTATCACCCCGGCATTCCCGGATGCATCATATTTGGAGGAAGGGTTGGTCATGATCTCGATCTGGTCAATGGAAGAAGCCGGCATATTTTTTAAGAGGTTAGCCAGGTCAGCCGGTGATAAAAAACTGGGTTTACCGTCCAGCATCACGATCACACCGGCTTTTCCGCGAAGGCTGATCGCCCCGTCATTATTCACCATTATGCCCGGCGACTTCTCCAGGACTTCCAGCGCGGTGGCCCCGGCATTGGTGGGCGAGGCATCCACATTGACTACTGTCCGGTCGATCTTAGTTTCGATAAACGGTTTCTTAGCCGTCAGCGTTACGCCTTCCATATTCTTTGCCGCTGTTTTCAATTTTATGAGTGCAGCTTCCGTTTCTGATCCTTCTGTAGCGATGATCAGGTCAGATCGCGTCATATCAAATCCGGAGGCCGTAATCAGCAACAGGTATTTATCACCGGCGAGGTTATCAAATTCATATCGCCCGTCCTTACCGGTAACTGCTGTTTTAAACAAGGCTGAATCGGCTTGTCTCAACAGAGAAATGGTCGCCCCTTGCAGCGGCTTCCCGGAGTCATCCAGTACCTGCCCGGTTATACGGGCGGCTTTACTTTGTGCAATGGTTGTACTGCTGCAAATAATAAACAACAGTAAGAAGAGTAGGTTCTTTCTCATAATCATGGCTATTGTTGGTGATTGAATCAACATAAAATTGCTACAATCCATTTTCCCCCGGAAGCGAAATATGACAAGTTTCGTAGTTTACGTGTTGAAGGGTAATATAGATATGCCTATACACAAGCGGCAAATAAAGAGCTGCAGCGGGGAGTTATGTTAATGGAGTATTAACATATGAGGAAAAGAAGTTTTATATAGTTTGTAGTTTGAGTGGGGTCAACGGATGATCCGTATTTAATAATAAGAAAGTGGCTGCCTTATTACAGGACAGCCACTTTTATAAGATTTAATGATTAAGGGTATAATTAATTATCGCCCCCGGTTTTAACCCGGTTCTGTTCTTCACCGGCGCCCCCTGTTTTTCGCTTCTGTCCGTTGTTGTTCATTTTACCTTTGCTGAAACGGTAGGTAAATCCAAGGGCCAGCTGGCGGGAATCACGGTGCTGCTGAAAGGCGGCATCGATATTACTGTAACGGATTGTTCCCTTAACTTTTTGAGAATAGAGCACATCCCGCATGTTGAGGCGCAGGGTGCCTTTCCCTTTAAAGACCTGTTTGCTGACACCCATATTCATCATTCCGAATCCCTTGATCCGGAATACTCCTTCCACTCCGCCGGTCATATAGAATCCACCAACTTCAGCACTGATCGTCTTGCTTAATTTAAACTGATTGGAGGCATTGAATTGTCCGGTAGTTGCTCCAATCACGACATTGCTCCCATTGATAATCCCTTCAAAACGGTTATTAAACACATTCGCGTAAATATTACCGGTCCACCATTTTCTGATCTGCCCCCCGGCACTGATTGAAATACCATATTGTCTTTGTTTCGCGATATTCTGTTTCCGGATTACGGTTTCATTTTTATCCGGATCCTGTTCCAGCACATCATTTATGATATCCGTTGTCCGGGTATAATTCAGGGTGGTGTTCAGGAATCCCTTGTAGGTATGACTGAGTTCAATATTCTGGGCAAATTGCGGCTGCAGATTGGGGTTACCCTGTTCAAACGTGTATTTATCCAGGAACATGATAAACGGATTCAGGTCTTCATAATCGGGACGCTCCACCCTCCTTCCATAGTTCAGGCCGAATGTGTTCTTTTCATTCGCGGTGTATTGAAGAAAAGCGGTCGGGAAAAGCTGGGTGTAATTCCTTTTGAATTTATCCCCGGTAGTTACCTGGTCCCCCTTAGCATTGGTGTTCTCAAGGCGCAGACCAAGTTGTGCTGTCCATTTTTTGGAGAGTGGCCGGCTATAATTGACATAAAGCGCATTGATATTTTCATCATAAATAAAATGATTGCTCCGGCCGATATCACGTACCCGTGCTCCATAATTCAGGCTGTCATATATCGCATTGTTATCGGTGCTTACAAAACTGGTCTTTACCCCTGCTTCAAAACGGGCTCCCTTGGCCAGCGGATGTACATAATCCATTTTGGCGGAATAAATATGAATGTCCTGGGGCAACTCTCCCAAAAGAGTATCCGCTTTAGTGGTTGGTACGCCCAGTGCATCAAAATAGGCATTTACCATTTCCTGGTGATTACTGCTCCGGTAGGTCAGGAAATCCGCATCGGCGGTCAGTTCACGACCCGTTGAATCAAATACATGCCGGAAGTTCAGGTTGGCACTTAAGTTCTTCCATTTTTTATCATTGGAGCTATTGGCATAGGTCCGGCTTACTAACACGCCAAACGGATCGGAAATCAGCACATCACTGCTGTTGCCGAATGTGGCCGGGTTATAAAATCCATTCATCACTATCCCCCAGGTGGTTTTCTTGGTGGCAAAGAAATCAAGCCCGATTTTGCCGTTATAGCTTTGGCCGTGATCGCGCATCTTTGACTCCTGGTCAAATAATGACCGTACTTCCTTGGTGGATGATTCGAGGAACCTGCGTTGAATATCGAGGTTCTGGAAATTTTTCCGGTTATTATATCCAAGCGTGGTAAAAAAGTTGATCTTATTCTTCCGGTAATTGAACATGAACGATTCGTTCACTTTCGGATAACGGCCCTGGCTCCAGGTGCTGGATACGGAACCGTTATACCCGAACTGTTTTGATTTCTTGGTTTTGATATTTATGATCCCGCTGTTACCTGCTGCATCATATTTAGCCGGGGGGTTGGTCATAATCTCGATCTGGTCGAGCTGGTTACTGCTGAGACTGCGGAGATAATTGGCCAGGTCGGTTCCGGAGAGGTAACTGGGACGGCCGTCAATAAAAACCTGTACGCCCTGTTTTCCTTTGAGACTGATATTCCCATCCTTATCCACTGAAATGCCCGGCGATTTTTCCAGTACTTCCATGGCAGAAGTTCCCACATTGGCTATGGAGGCTTCCACATTCACTACGGTTTTATCGATCCGTTGTTCAATCAGTGGCTTACGACCGGTAACGGTTACTCCTCCCAGTGATTTGGGCTGTGGAACCAGGTCAATATTCTTTAATTCGAGGTTTTTTGCCCCGGCATTGATTTCAAAAGTCTCGGTATACCCTTTTTCATGGCCTACGGCAGTAATACTCACAAAATAGCGGCCATCCGGAACCCCGTCAAATTCATACTTACCGCTACGGTCGGCCACACTTATTTTAGCCACGCTTGAGTCTTTGGCCCTTACCAGGGTAATGGTGGCTGATTCCAGGATTTTTGCGCTCCCATCAGTCACGGTGCCTTTTACTTTTCCGCCTCCTGATTGAGCCTGACTGAGCAGGCTGATGGCCAGGAAGGCGGTTACCAGGAATGTTTTAAAATGTCTCATAATCGTTGATTTTATTAATAGTACTTGTTTTTGATTATTACAGTTCAAAATTCAGTACTTTGCATTACATAGTTGTATGTTTTAAATTAAACGGCCTATTTCAGGGATGTTCGGCCGTTTTGGATTATGGTAGTAAGACGGGCAGTGTTATCCGGGGTTACAATTCTGGGCTTCTTTCGTATCAAAGGCGAATTGGACGGATAGACGGATATTGACCCGGATCAACCGGAAAGTGGGGAGTATAACTGCAGAACCGGGGTTCAGAGTCCGAATTCTGCCCGGATAGCCTCATTATAGGTCCGGCCAGAAGTCAGCCGGGTACCGCTTTTATCATCCAGGATAAAGAGGTAGCGGCCATTGAAGTGGCGGTGCATTTCCCGGATCCGGTCCTTATTAATAATATATGATTTCTGTATCCGGTAAAACTGGGCAGGTAATTTCTCAGAAAGGGTGGTCAGGGAATGATCGGTAAGGTGTTTAACGCCATCGATGGTATGTATATAAACGTATTTGTCCTCGGCTTCCATATAAGCGATCTGTTCAAACCGCAGGAGGATGATCCTGTCACCAATTTTTACCGGGAGAGCGGTGGCTTTAGGAGGGGCCTGTAGCTGCCTGATTATATCCTGTAATCCGTTCACATCAATGCCTGGCCCGGCTATCTTCCCGAATTCACTTAATTTCCGGATACTTTGTTCCAGCCTTTCTTCCTTGATAGGCTTCAGCAGGTAATCAATGGAAAAACTTTCGAAAGCCTTAATGGCGTACTGTTCGTAGGCAGTGGTAAAAATGATATTGGGTTTATAATTAAGTTGTTCAATCACTTCAAACCCCGTCAGATCCGGCATCTGAATATCCAGGAAAATCAGGTCAGGCTTTAATGAATGAATTTTTTCAATGGCTTCTCTCCCATTGCCAGCTTCCCCGATCACTTCAATGCGGTCACTGAATTCCGCCAGCAGGCTTTTCATCAGTCGCCTGGCAGCAGGTTCGTCATCTATTACGAGTGTTCTAAATAACCGGTTCATTTTTGATCAGTTTAGTAATTGTCAGGGCCACTTGTTTTACCGGCTGATTGATGAACCGGATTTCATACAAACCGGGGAAAAGCAGGTCCATTTTATCAAACACGCTTTTCACGCCATACCCCGGTGTCAGTTCATCCGGGAATGCCGGTCCGTTATCGGTTATACATACCTGTAGACTGTCCCCCTGCCGGCTGATATTCAATTGTATTTCCGTCATCAGCCCGGTGGCTTTCAGGCCATGCTTTACGGCATTCTCCACTAATGGCTGCAATATAAATCGGGGCAACAGGTAATGACCGGTCTCCGGTTCCACATTCACTGTGTAATTCAGCTGATCCTCAAAGCGGATCTTTTCTATCTGGAGGTATACTTCTGTCATCGCCACTTCGTCATTCACACTTGAAAAGTTATTCTGGCTGTAGTTGATACTGTAACGGAAGAGATCCGCCAGGGCAATGGTCATACGCCGCGCCTTTTTACCGTCAGTCACCGAGAGATCAGCAATTGAGTTTAATGCATTATAGAGAAAATGCGGGTTTACTTTTGAATGCAGGGCATCCAGTTCCGCTTTCGTTTTAAGGGCCATCAGCCGGGTTACTTCCAGTTCCTTTTCATTGAGTTTCCGCTTACGGTCCAGTTCGACATAGCTGACGGAGGCATAGATCAGCCCGGCTGTAGCCGCATTATAAAAACTGAATAATAAGGTGGCTTTCAGTTTGACAAATTTCATCCCGTTCTCCACATAATTTATACCGGTGTAAACCAGCAGGGCGGAAAGAATAATCGTCAGAATGATGATCGCATGGTATTTTATAAAACTCAGTTGTTTTAATGCCCGTATCCTGGATACCAGTAAAAAAGCATTGTATACAAAGATGGTAATCAGGATGGTATTAAGTACCTGGAACAGGGCTGCTTTCAGCCAGCCGTTTTTAGCGGCCTGGGTAAATAATTCAGAAGAAATGGCGGTCAGTGAGCACATAAAACAAAGTGCCACCAGGACAACCGCCAGGTTCTTACGCAGCCAGTTGTTCCTGATTCCGGTGAACAGGCTGTTAAAAACGGACATCAGGTAGATGGCCAGGGTCAGCATGATGGCGGATCCCACGATAATTACCAGTTGTATCCAGAATGGCAGTTCCATAGGGGCAAGATATTAAAACCCGGCAGAAAAGAGACGGTTTCCCCGCCAACTACCCTATTTCAGGTGTGAACTGATTATCTTGCAGAAAAATTAAAAATGACCATTGATTTCAGATCAGATACGGTTACCCGGCCCACTGCAGGTATGCTGGAAGCCATGATGAATGCCCCTGTGGGAGACGATGTGTTCGGGGAAGATCCCTCGATCAACCAACTGCAGGAAATGGCGGCCGGCATGTTTGGTATGGAGGCTGCATTATTTTGCCCTTCCGGCACCATGACTAACCAGATTGCCATTAAATGTCATACGCAACCAGGCGATGAAATTATCTGTGATGAAAGTGCACATATTTACCAGTATGAAGGAGGTGGTATCGCCTTTAACTCCGGAGCTTCGGTGAAACTGATTCATGGTGACAGGGGCCGTATCAATGCCAGCCAGGTGTTACAGGCTATTCAGCCGGATGATGTGCACCGGCCACATACCAGCCTGGTAGCACTGGAAAATACCAGTAACCGCGGAGGAGGCAGTTGCTACTCCTTTAATGAATTCAGGGCCATAAAGGAGGTCTGTACCACCCATGGACTGGGTTTTCACCTGGATGGCGCCCGGATATGGAATGCGCTGGTGGCCAAAAATGAAACCACCCGGGAATATGGGGAAGTCTTTGACAGTATCTCCGTTTGTCTGAGTAAAAGCCTTGGTTGCCCGGTAGGCAGTCTGCTGATCGGCAAGAATGACTTTATTAAAAAGGCGAAACGTGTGCGTAAAGTATTTGGCGGGGGCATGCGGCAGGCCGGCTTTATGGCAGCAGCCGGTATTTATGCGCTGGAGCATCATATTGAACGGCTCCGGGAAGATCATATCCATGCAACAGCCATTGCTGAAGCCATCGCTTCTACCAGTTTTGTAAAGATGATGCTCCCGGTGGAAACCAATATCATCATTTTTGAACTGGATAAAAGTCTGAGCGCCCCGCAACTGGTAGACCGGTTAAAACAACAGGGCATCCTGGGTTATGCGATCGCCCCTGACCGTGTACGACTGGTCACCCACCTGGATATCACACCTGAAATGACAGAAAAAACGATTCAAGTATTCAATCAATTATAAGATCATGTTACCCCGCATTAACCCCACTCAAACCGCTGCCTGGAAAAAACTGCAGCAGCACCAGGCAGAAATAAGCAGTACAGATATGCGTGAATTGTTCCGGAAGGATCCTTCACGCTTTGAGAAATATTCACTTTGTACCAAGGACCTGGTCTTTGATTATTCAAAGAACATCATCAATGATCAAACGATGTCCCTGCTGGGTGAACTGGCCAGCGAATGCAAACTCCCTGAAGCTATTCAGGCTATGTTCAAGGGAGATATGATCAATGCCACCGAGCAACGGGCGGTACTGCATACAGCTTTACGCAACTTCTCCGGCAAACCCGTTTTTACCCAGGGAGCGGATATCATGCCCGGGATAAAAAAAGTGCTTAAAAAAATGAAGGGTTTTTGTGAACAGGTTCATAGTGGAAGGCACCGTGGCTATACCAATAAAAAAATCCGGTATATCGTCAATATTGGTATCGGGGGCAGCGACCTTGGTCCGCTTATGGTAACAGAAGCCCTGAGGCCTTACTGGATGGAGGGTATTGAAACCTATTTTGTGTCCAATGTGGACGGTACCCATATTGCGGAAACCTTAAAAAAAGTGGACCCGGAAAGAACTTTGTTCCTGGTGGCATCCAAAACTTTCACCACGCAGGAAACGATGACCAATGCACTTACCGCCAGGGAGTGGTTCCTTAAAAAAGCAAAAAAAGAAAATTATATCGCTAAACATTTTGTGGCATTGAGCACCAATGAAAAAGAAGTGGTGAAGTTTGGTATTGACAAAAACAACATGTTTGAATTCTGGGACTGGGTTGGTGGCCGTTATTCCCTCTGGAGTGCAATCGGATTATCCATTGCCCTTACAATCGGGTATAAAAATTTTGAACAACTGCTGAAAGGAGCTCATCATATCGATGAACATTTCACATCCAGTCCCTTTGATAAGAACATCCCGGTCATCATGGCCCTGACCGGTCTCTGGTATACCAATTTCTTTGGTGCCCAGTCAGAAGCCATCCTGCCTTATGATCAGTACCTGCACCGGTTTGCCGCTTATTTCCAGCAGGGAAATATGGAAAGTAATGGCAAGAGTGTGGATCGTAACGGTGAGCCGGTTGACTATGCCACGGGCCCGGTGATCTGGGGTGAACCAGGCACCAATGGTCAGCATGCTTTTTACCAGTTGATTCACCAGGGCACGCCATTAATCCCCTGTGATTTTATTGCCCCGGCACAATCCCATAACCCGATCGGGGACCATCATGTAAAACTGCTGAGTAATTTCTTCGCCCAGACAGAAGCCCTGATGAATGGGAAAACGGAGGAGGAAGCAGAAGCAGAACTGGAGAAACAGGGACTTAACCGGGAGGATATTGCTAAATTACTTCCGTTCAAAATATTCCGGGGTAACCGGCCCACGCATTCCTTCCTGGTAAAAAAAGTAACCCCCTTCTCACTGGGAGAACTGATTGCCCTTTATGAACATAAGATCTTTGTCCAGGGAGTAATCTGGAATATCTACAGTTTTGACCAATGGGGTGTGGAACTGGGAAAACAACTGGCTAACCGGATCCTGCCTGAATTAAAAGGGAAAGCACCGGTGACCAATCATGACTCTTCCACGAATGGCCTGATCAACTGTTGGAAAAAAATGAAATAGTTCCTACATTAGGATAACAAATCTCCTGGCATGAAAAAGACATTCCTCATTTTTGGACTGGTTGCAGGAATTACTGCAGCCGGTCAGCAAAAGGATATGGTGGATATTTCCGGGCTGGTACAGCAACGGATCGATGCAATGATGAAACAAAAATCGGTTGATGGGTTATCATTTAAACAATTCCCGCAGCATAACCCTTTAAATAAAGATTTTAAGGGTGTACTCAGTTATCAGCATTCAAACGGGGATCGGGTATATTGTTTACCAACGGACCATATGCCCTGTGTAAAGCCTGGAAACCTCCAGGTATACAATATGCCGGTTATACGGAACAGTAAAGAATTATTGCCGCCAGGTGAAACAGGTGCTATTCCAAATCCGGGATTTTAGGAACACGGAATATCATATTAAAAAGCTGCAGCGTTTGCTGCAGCTTTTTTTGTCTGCATAACAGTCCATAAAAAAGCCCTCCGCAGAACGGAGGGCTTTTGTTGAAATTGTATAGCTTGAATTAAGCGGTCATTCTAGTGAACCAGTACGAGACCGGAAACGATCTTACCACTGTACTCATGGGCTACT
>CAZFLL010000005.1:0-6751 GCA_964519865.1 uncultured Chitinophaga sp.
AATATGGCGAAATCCATTTCAGTCCTGATTTCAAACCCGGCTTGTTCATACATTTTAATAGCTCTTGTATTATCGTTCCTGACATGGAGGAAGGGAACCTGTCCATTGTGTAGTATGCGGGAACTGGCCTGGGAAAGCAGCATAGCCCCATATCCCTTACCGGTAAAATCAGGATGCGTGCATATGGCACTGACTTCCGTATAACCGGGGAATTTCAACCGCTCTCCGGCCATGGCTGCGAGTCGTTCACCTTCAAAGATCCCGATATAATTTCCGAACTCAATGGTACGCTGATTAAACGGTCCGGGTTTGGTCAGGGCGGTCAGTTCAATCATCTGAGGTATATCAGCGCGGCCCAATGATCTTGTTTTTAGGCCAGGGGCTGTAAATGGATTATGATCCCGGCAAACCATCTGGTAAAGCGGAATAGTGAATGTTTTTTTACAGCACGCGGGCAGTTCAATTTTTTTCTGAATGATATAAAAGAAATTGCGGTCAGCCGGCAGTTGTTCTTCCAGGTAATCCCGATCCTCAGAATCCCAATCTGCCATGGCCACAAAGGGAGAAATGGACGGATAAAAATATTTCAGGCGGTCATCCCCTTCATTATTATGAAGGTGATAACTGCTGAGTGTTTCCCAGATGGGGTTATCAAGCAGGGATACCATTTGACTAAAATAATAAGATATTCAGCCGGATTACCGGTAAATACATAAGCGGGCGGGCAGCTTATTTTCCCGGCAGTTTTTTCCTGGGATTATCCAGGTAAGCGGTCACCACTTCTTCCATATCCACTTCCATCAGGTTGGCCAGGGTGAGCATCCACATCAGTACATCACCGAATTCCTCTTTGGCATTTTCTTTATCACCCCGGGCAATCGCGGAAGAGAGTTCGCCCACTTCTTCATGAAACCACAACGCGGTATGATGAACACCACGGGCGTTATCATTTTCAAAATAACGGTCCCTGACGATCTGCTGTAATGCTCCAATTTCCATATGCGGAACTGATTATTGATTAATTGATTTCTTTTTTAGGAAGGGAACGGCTGCCACTGTATAATTCATATTCAAAAAGGCGGCAGTCAATTTTACTGGTATAAAATTCAATACGGCGTTTGGCTTTTAAGCCGATTTTTTTAGCGAGCTCCAGGTTACCCGTAAATACATATCCATGGTAGCCGCCGCATTTTTGTTTCATAAAATCACCAATGCGGGCGTAGGTTTCTTCCAGTTCCTTTATATCACCCAGCCGTTCTCCATACTCGGGGTTTACAAAAAAGATACCCGGCACTCCCTGGGGTACGTCTGTATCCGCAAAATCGCAGACCCCGAATTCGATCAGGTTCAGCACACCGGCGGCCACGGCATTCTTTTTTGAATTTTCAATGGCCCGCGCACTATAATCCGTTGCAATAATGCGTAGCCCGGGCACTTCTCTGATCTGTTCTTCCAGTAAGGCATCTTCCCGGAAATAAACGGACTCATCATAACCCTGCAAATGCATGAAGGCATAATTGGTCCGGAATAAACCAGGTCGACGGTTGGTGGCGATCATGGCGGCTTCAATGGCCAGGGTACCTGAACCACACATCGGGTTAATAAATGGTGATTGTCTGTCCCAGGCAGTGGCATAAATAGTGGCGGCAGCCAGTGCTTCCAGCATGGGGGCCTGTCCGGGAATTTTGCGGTAACCATGCCGGCCCAGTGAATCACCGGAGGTATCGATAAAGACCTCCGCTTTTTCATTTTTCCAGAACAGGTTGATGACAGCTCCGCTGAGTTCTGATCCGGTGGAAGGACGTTTGCCACTTAATTCCCGCAGGCGGTCCACGATTGCGTCTTTTACCCGGAGGTTGGCAAACATGCTGTTGTTGATCGTGGGATTATTTACATTACTGGTAATGGAGAAGTAGCCATCATCCGGTAAAATCTTTTCCCAGGGATAATTCAGCAGATTATTATAAATATCATCCGCGTTAACTGCGGTAAACTCCTTTATTTTATATAAAACCTGGCTGGCGCAGCGGAGGTTCAGGTTGAGCCGGATACAGTCATTGACGGTACTGGTTAAACGGACACCGGTGATAAAAGTTTCTTCAGGTTTAAAACCCAGTTCTATGACCTCCTGTTCCAGGTAAGGAGCCAGGCGTTTGGGGCAGGTAATAATAACAGTCGCCTTATCGGTGAATACATTCATGTGGCGGTAAAGATAAAGCATTGTAGTGGCCTCCCGCTACGCGGAAATATTTTATCACATAGGTTTTGTAAGTGTCCTCAGGTTGAAATGTTAGTATAGTTTCAACATTTCAAAAAGCGGTAAACCGTAAAAGGGTAACATAGAATCCTTCGGATTACACATAGGGTTTGACCTGATCTATGTGAATCTATGTGTCCTATGATCCTACCTGCCTGCCGGTAGGCAGGTGTGTTAAATTGTATTTGCCGCCAGGCGGCCCCCGCTACGCGGGAATTTTTATCACATAGGTTTAGTGCGTGTACTCAGGCTGAAAAGCAGTTAAGGCTTCTGCATTTCAAAAAGCGGTAAACCGTAAAAGGGTAACATAGAATCCTTCGGATTACACATAGGGTTTGACCTGATTTATGTGTAATCTATGTGTCCTATGATCCTACCTGCCTGCCGGTAGGCAGGTGTGTTAAATGTATTTGCCGCACCGCGGGATTTTTAGCCACGAAAGCACACGAAAGGCACAACTCAGACTAATTTTTGCTGAGTAGTATAATTTCCGGGTTTTTCTGAAAGAACCCGACTTCTAACTACCGACTACTAACTACTAACTAAAGTCCGCTCCTTCACTTACTTCCGCCCACTCATCAAAATCCTTTCTCAGTTCTTCCAGTTTAATACGTGCGCCTTTCAGTGCAGCAGCACCTAGCAACAATCGTAAAGGCGGGTGTTCCGTTTCAGTTACCTGTATCATCGCCTGTGCTGCTTTAACCGGATCGCCGGGCTGGTTACCGCTATAACCGCGGAGATCGCTCATATTCTTACCAGCTGTTGTAGCATAGTCTTCAATCTTAACGGAAGTGTTTTTTGCTGAACGGCCGGCCCAATCGGTCCTGAAACCACTGGGACAAATCACCGTTACTTTAATACCCAGCGGGGCCACTTCTTTTGAAAGGGCTTCACTCAGTCCGTCCACCGCATATTTAGTGGCGTTATAAAAGCCGACTGCAGGGAATGACCGCAGTCCGCCGATAGAAGCCACATTCAGGATATGGCCGCTGCGTTGTTTACGCATATGGGGCAATACTTCATTGGTCATGTGGGCCAGGCCAAAGAAATTAATTTCAAACATCCGGCGCACTTCTTCCTCCTCGCTTTCCTCAATGGCACCAAAATAGCCAATACCTGCATTATTGACCAGCACATCAATCCGGCCAAAATGATCAATGGCCGACTTTACGGCTTCCTTAATCTGTTGCGGAACGGTCACATCCAGGGAAACAGCCAATGCTGTATCAGGATAGTTGCTGATAATATCTGCCACATCTGCTGTTTTCCTGGCCGTTACCACTACTTTATATCCTTTTGCCAGGGTTTCTTTGGCCAGTTCACGTCCAAAACCGGTGGAACAACCGGTGATAAACCACACTTTAGTCGTATTACTCATGATAATTTTTAATTGTAATACAAAATTAAGTCTTTTGTATGAAGCACAATTTTATATACAACTGCAGGGATGGACTTGCAGAGGAGATATAGGCTTAATTAACCGCAGAGGGCGCGAAGAACGCAGAGAAATACAAATTTAATTAACCGCAGAGGGCGCGGAGGGCGCAGAGAAATACAAGTTTAATTAACCGCGGAGGGCGCGAAGGACGCAGAGAAATACAAGTTTAATTAACCGCATAGGTCACAGAACTTGCCGAGGACAAAGAATATTGTATTCCCTCTGCGTTCTCTGCGACCTCTGCGGTATTATTTCTCTCTAATAAGTGTTTCATACAAACAATTCACCGTCTTCCGGATCACCGTATTAAATCCCTCACTGTACTTTATATCACAGCCGTTGCTGATTACCACGATACCAAACTTTTCTTTAGGATTAAAAAACATGGCACTGTACAGTCCGTAGGCAGAGCCCGTATGGCCGGTCATATGTAAACCGGGAATTAATTTTTCTGAATTCATGATGGCAAACCCGTACCCTTCTTTTTCTGAATACGGGGTCTGCATTTTTTTCGCACTTTTCTTTTTCATGATTTTCACGCCATGGCTGCGGCCATAATTCATGTGCATCATCATATACCTGGCCAGGTCGGGGGCGGAAATTTTCATACCTCCGGTGGGAGAGAAGACGGGCGTACTGTATCCCATGGTATAGGCGGCAATTTCCGCACTGCGGGGATTATAGGCACCGGGTGAAGGGAAAAAACGGGCGGAATCGCCATTGTATTCATAAATAGAGGCGAACCGGGTATTGTCCAATGAGTCCACACAATAGCCGCCATACAAGCCAAGCGGATCCAGGATATGATGTTTCACATACTGGTCAAACCGTTCGCCCGAATATTTTTCGATGATCGTACCCACCATATTAAAATTCAGGTTGCAGTATTGATACCCTTTGCCTGGCTCGTAATTGTTATAGCAATTCGCCCAATTGGGGTTTTTATCCGGGTTGATGGCATCCAGGGTGAAGTAACCCTGGCTGTCATTAATGGAAGAAAGATGGGATAAAAGCAGGCGCAGGGTGATAACTGTCTGCGGGAATTTCGGGTTCCTGATGTTGAACCCCATCAATTTGCTGACATCATCATCCAGCGATATTTTTTTCTTTTCCACCAGCTGCATGATGGAAGTGGCGGAAAAGGATTTGGAAATAGAAGCGATCCGGAACAGGCAGTCTTCGGTCAGCGGGGTGTTGGCCTCCCTGCTTTTAAGTCCGAAAGCATGCGTATAAATGAGCTTATTGTTTTTTACAACGGCCACAGAAAGACCAACCACCGGGGCTTCCTCCATGATCTTTTTAATTCCCGCTTCAGCTTTCTCTGCTTGTCCGTAAGCGGGACCTATAAAAAGCAGGGAGAAGGAAATGATAAAGAGGCCTGGAAGGGACAATAGCTTTTTCATAATAGTTGATTGTGGTCAGACAGTAAGCTATTAAAAATGGGTGATATAACCAACGTATGCTGCTGAGCTTAGCCTGGCGTTTCTTCTTTACTAACCAGGTGTTGAAAAGATTTTTCAAAACCGGCAAAGCGAATGTCCAGGTCTTTTTTCAGTTGCTCCCTGAGTTTTGGGTCGGTGATAAAACTGTATTCAATACTGTTATAAACCATTTGCCTGATCGCCTTATAGGAAATAAAAGGATACCGTTTAGCCAGCAATACAAATTGCCGGGTCAGGCTGGTCCGCAGGATACCCGCATCATCGGTACTGATCACCACCGGTACCCCGGCGTTGTAATAGAGGGAAATGGGATGCTGGTCTTCCTTTATGTTCAGGATAAATTCATTACTGGACAAATTGATCTCCACCGGTATTTTATGGCGGCGCATAAACTCCAGTAAGGCATAACTGTTTTTTTCATACCCGATATCCACCCCGTGACCGATGCGGTTTGCCCCGGCTATGCGGACCGCTGCATCGATATGCCAGGTCAGTTCTTCCGGTGCCACCAGGCCCAGTGCCAGTTCCCCGGCATGCATGGCATATTTTACATCGGGAAATAAACGGTGCATATACCGGAACATGATCATATGAAGCCAGTAATCGTTCATGGATACGGTTCCATGTTCAGGCGAAACGATATTCACTCCAACGATGAGGGGACTGCGATCGGCAGACAAAAAATTCACATACAGATTTTTGAACAGGTCCGCCGGCTCCATAAACCGGAGTACAAAATTCTGGTAACGGATCGTGAAAGAGTCATCATCCAGCCTGAGTTCATCGTGCAGTTTCTTAACCACATTCATATTGAATGAATCAGCACTTTCCCTGGCTCCTCCCTTGTCGAACCGGGCAATGAGTTGCTGAAATAACCGGTAAATCGTACCGGTATCCCTGCGCGAAGCGGCATCCCGTAACACATTGTTCAGGCTGTCCCGGTCGTTTAGCTTCAGACTGAAACGGGGTCTTGATAATTGTGTTTCGAGGTAACTGAGGTTTTCTGCTTTAGCCCTCCGTTTCAGTTCCAGCAGTACAGCCGGGAACTGTTCATCCATGATCGCGTCAAATTTTCCAAAGCTTTCAAAGAACAATTTTTCAGATGGATAAAATCCCGGATAATAATCTTTTACTGACCAATGCTGCAGGATGGCTGTTTTTATGCTGTCCTGGTTTTCCATTTTATCGAGCCGTTGCCAGCTTGTTCCGTTGCCGGGTTCCCTTGAGACAGTATGGCTGTTCAGATCAACCCAGTATTTATCCCGGATCGCTTTTTCCAGCAGGTAGTCGGGCCAGGCCGAACCTGAAAAATGATGATGCAGGTCTCCTCCCTTGGGCATACCGGCAAAAAAAGCGGTAAGCAAGGCTTCATTATTCCGGATGGACTCGAAATAGGCGGACACTTTATCCTGGGCGGTAACGGATAGGCTGAAGAATATAAATAATATGACAGGTAATCGCTTCATGGTTGGTTTTTGGGTGAGCAAAGATAGGGAGGGAGAGGGGAGAGAGGAGAGAGGAAAAAGGAGAGAGGAGAAAGGAGAAAGGAGAGAGGAGAGAGGAGAAAGGAGAGAAGGGCTCATAATAAATAAAGGCAAAAAAAGGGCTGTACCT
>CAZFLL010000005.1:6851-36294 GCA_964519865.1 uncultured Chitinophaga sp.
AGGAGAAAGGAGAGAAGGGCTCATAATAAATAAAGGCAAAAAAAGGGCTGTACCTGATTAAGGACAGCCCTTTTACTTATAATTTGAAATAGAGACTAATTTTTCATCCAGACCTAAGATATAAAAGGAAAAAATTACTGAATAGATCCTTCTCTCCTCTTTCCACTCTCCATTTTCCTTACTATAGTCCGCTCAGCGTAAGCCCGATCGAAAAAGGCCTCACCTGTGGTCCGTAACCATCGCGCAGTACTGGGGTAAACTGGTAGGAGCCATATAAACTGACATGACCATAACCAACCCTTACCATACCGGACAGGCGCTGTTTATTGAAGAAGCGTTTGCTGGATTCCTTCATCACATAATTGTTCAGGGTATTTCCGCTTTTATTCTCGTAATCGGAGTTACGGGTATGGGCATTCAACAGGGTACCTACTTTTACGCCAATGGCCAGTTTCAGTCCTTTACCGGTTTCGGGATTGGCTGAATAACGGAATTCAATCGGTGCTTCGAGGAAGATGGTGGCTAGTTTGGTTTTTTTGAAATGATTGGTATCACTCATATTGGTAAAGGCCATAGTACTGGTCTGGTCTTTAATGCCCACATAGGTCTTGGAGAACAGGATATGGTCAGATCCGAAACCGGGGCCGAAGGCCATACTCAGTTTGGGGTTGTTTTTAAAAGGAAAATCATACATCAGGTAAATATTCACTGATTTGCTCAATCCTTTTGTAGTGATGGTATCCGGAATACCTGCCCAGCCGGTATAACCCAGCTGAAAAACCAGGTGATCATTGGCCCGGTTGGCCAGGTTGGGTTTGTCTTTTTTGGTTTTTGGGGCTTTCGGCGGAGCGGGCGCTTTCATTGAATCGACAGTCTGGGCTGAGAGATTGATAAAAGTGAACGCAGCAAGGGAAAACAGTATAAACTTCTTCATAATCATTATGTAGTGAGCAAAAGTAAAAGCCGGGCGGTTAACAAAAAGTTAAAGACCCTTCGGGTAAATATTAAGAACCAAGACACCAAGAGCCAAATAAGCATCATTGAACAAGAACCAAAGAAAGCTCCAATTGGGTATTCTTTGATTTTTTGTCTTTTTGATTATTATTTGGTTCTTCGGTTCTTGGTTCTTGAATCTTAAAAAAGTGGACCCTGTTGGGATCGAACCAACGACCCACAGATTATGAGTCTGTTGCTCTAACCGTCTGAGCTAAGGGTCCTGCCTTTTGGGCGGCTGCAAAACTACAAAAAAAGGAGCTGAAATGCATCATGTACTATATTAAACAATTCCCTTAGATTTACGGCGCTTTGCTTATGCCTGAGAACGAACCCATAAAAAGGTTGCTCGCTGCTATCGCTTTTGCCAATGATCAGTCAGCGTACAAGGAATTGTTTATGCTGCTCCATGGGCGGCTGAAGCAATTTGCCTATTCCATCCTCAAATCCCAGGAAGAGGCCGAAGAACTGGTTTCCGACCTGTTTATCAAGGTTTGGGAAAAAAGAGACCAGCTGACCACCATCGAGTCCCCCCTTCTTTATTTCTATACCACCGCTAAAAACCTGGCTTATAACCGGATAAATAAGCAAAAAAGGCAGCAAAACCCCAATCCGGAAGAATGGCTGATCCAGCTCAACAGTATCTATTTTGATCCTGAACAGCTGATGATGACCGAGGAAATGATGCGCCAGATCCGCCAGGCCATCAATAACCTGCCTCCCCGCTGCCGGATCATTTTCAAGCTCGTTAAGGAAGATGGCCTTAAATACAAGGAGGTAGCCGAACTGCTCCAGCTTTCTGTTAAAACCATTGAAGCTCAGATGGCGATTGCTTTACGCCGCCTGGGTAAATGTATGCACCTGGAAATCAAGGAGTTAAATATTACAACTTCCAGTGCAAAAAAAAGTTAAATATTCTTTAGGGGTAAACCCTGTGAATTATTGTCTTAGGTATTTACAACCAACGTTTTAATGAGTCAGGAGCAATTTTGGGTATTATTTTCTAAAAAACTGTCCGGGGAAGCATCCGCCGAAGATTTGTCTGTTTTAGAAACCCTGATTCAGTCTCACCCTGAATGGCAATATGCCATCCAGAACCTGACAGATCTTTGGCAATACCAGGCAGAAACGGACCCGGCGGCAGGGGAAGATGCCTATATGCTCCACCTGCACCGGATGAATGAACAGCATATTTCACTGGATGGAGTGTTTAATGAAAAACAGGTTGTAAAGGCCCCGGTACGTAAGGTTGCCCGTTGGTTTTGGGCAGCTGCCGTGTTGTTGGTAATAGCCGGGCTATTCACTGTTCGCGCTTTATCCGGCAGCAGTTCTAATGGAGACGAAGTAGCCAGCCAGGTAAATGAAATTTCGACCCGCCCGGGATCCAAATCAAAAGTGCAACTGCCCGATGGTTCTGTGGTGTGGCTGAATGCCGGCAGTAAACTGACCTATAATAAAGACTTTGGCATTGAAACAAGAGAAGTGACCCTGACAGGCGAAGGTTTTTTTGATGTAACTAAAAACAAGGAAAAACCATTTATAATCAGTACTTCAAGTATAAAGATCAAAGTACTGGGAACTGCGTTCAACGTAAAAGCCTACCCGGAAGACAAGCAAACTGAAACCAGCCTGATCCGTGGTAGTATTGAAGTCACCATCCGTAACCGCCCCAATG
The DNA here is from genome assembly GCA_964519865.1 of uncultured Chitinophaga sp. Classification (GTDB taxonomy): domain Bacteria; phylum Bacteroidota; class Bacteroidia; order Chitinophagales; family Chitinophagaceae; genus JJ008. Next base: position 9,520 of record CAZFLL010000005.1, read on the forward strand.
ATAAGATCATCCTTTCGCCCAGTGAGAAACTGGTAGTGGAAAATGATATCGCCCGGGTGGAAAAAGACTACCGGCAAAAGGAAAAAGAAACGGGCAATATTGCCAGGACGGCATTACCCGTAATCAATACCCTGGTGTCGATCAATAAACTGAAGTATAACCCGGTGGACAGTACGGTTGCGGAGATACAGTGGGTGAATAACAAACTGGTGTTCAGGGATGAGTCCTTCAGTGAACTGGCTGTAAAAATGGAGCGCTGGTATGATGTGCAGATCAGTATTACAGACGGGCAGATCGGGGAGGAAAGGCTCAACGGGATTTTTGAATCAGAAACGATTGTTCAGGCACTGGAAGCCTTGAAAGAATTTATACCATTTCAATACGAAAAGAACGGAAATAGAATTATTATTCACCGCTAATGCTTATGCCAAATGAATACTCTGCAAGTTCCCAACACTTCCTGAAAGTGTATTAAAAAATTGCGGGATTTCGCTGCAACGAAACCCCGCGAGGTTAACCAAAAATGCACGGATTCCTGTCCGGAATCCCGTTTAGTAACCCTTCAAACGTAAAGTATGAAAAAAAATGAAACGACTGCTGTTTCTAAAACGGATCACTTGTTACCAAAGATTGCCCGAATTATGAAATTGACGATTGCTTTTTTGCTGATTGCCTGCCTGCAGGTATCTGCCCGTGGCTTTTCGCAAGATCGTATTACGCTGAAAATGAACGAGGCGGAAATCAAAAAAGTATTGTTTGCCATTGAAAAGAAAACCAATTACCGTTTTCTCTTCAGTGAAAACGCCTTAAAAAGAAAACCCAAAGTGACCATCGATGCGGTGGATGCGCCTGTAACTGATCTGCTCGACAAGATCCTGGCTAACACCGGGGTGAGCTACAAGATCCTGGCCTCCAAGCTGGTTGTCCTGAAAGAAGGAATGACCGCTACCGAAATCGAATCCCAGGACCTTCGGGTGAGTGGTAAGGTTACCTCCGCCGCAGGTGAGGCGCTTGCCGGGGTTTCCATCTCGGTAAAAGGTTCCAGGACAGGAACCACCACCGATGCCAATGGTAACTTCTCTATCACCGTCCCGGATGATGCCACCCTGGTATTCAGTTCCGTGGGCTTTGAAACCTTCGAAGTGGCCGTGGGTGGTAAATCAACCCTGGCTGTCACGCTTCAGCAATCCACTAAAAAAATCGATGAAGTAGTGGTAATCGGTTACGGCCAGGCCAGTAAAAGAGACCTGACCGGTTCAATCGTAAAAATCAGCGGAAGAGAAGTAGCTGACAAACCTAACACCAACCCCGTAGCTTCCCTGCAGGGTAAAGTGGCTGGTCTGAGCGTGGTGAACTCCGGTACACCCGGCCAGGAGCCGGATATCCGTATCAGGGGTACCAACAGTTTATCTTCTGCCGGTGTGAAACCACTGTACCTGGTGGATGGTATATTTAATGATAATATCGGGTTCTTAAATCCGAATGATATTGAATCCATCGAAATCCTGAAAGACCCTTCTTCCCTGGCGATCTTCGGGGTACGTGGTGCCAATGGGGTAATTGCCATTACTACCAAGAAAGCAAAATCCGGACAGGTGAATATCAACTTCAACACTACATTCAGTGCCAAGAAGCTGGTGGATAAAATCGCCATGGTCAATGCCGCTGAATTCAAAATGCTGTTTGAAGAAGAGCAGGACAACCTGGGTATTACCGGTTCTGACCGTTTTGACTTTACCCCCTGGACCGGTAACACGGATTGGGTGGATGCCATGACCCGCACGGGTACCATGTCTGTCAATAACCTGAGCCTCAGTACCGCCACTGATAAAAACAAATTTTACTTTGGTGTTGGTTATACCAATGAAGAAGGTATTATCAAACATGAACAACTCCGCAAAATTTCACTGAACATCAATGATGAAGTGAAATTGGGTAAGAATATCAAACTCGGATTTACCCTGAACAGCATGCGTCAGCGTAATCCGTACAGCAATGCGCGTGGTTTGCTCTTCCAGGCCCGCCGTGCACTCCCGATCACTCCTGTATATAATGATGCAGCAGGTGCCTATTACAACCTGGCGATCCAGTCTGCCCAGATGATCAACCCGGCCATGGAGCTGAATGACAACTGGGATAAGGAACTGAACTATGAATTCAGGAATGTGGCCAGTTTTTACGCAGACATTTCTTTCCTGAGAAATTTCAATTTCCGCTCTACTTTCTACGCAGACATGTCGAACCTGGATGGACGTAACTACAGACAGATTGACAGTCTTTATGATCCTATTGCCGGAAAGACCTTTATTCATAATGCCTATAACAGAACGGAGGTATCACAATCCAACCAACGCTGGAGCAAATTCCAGCAGGACCATGTGCTGACCTTTAAGAAAAGCCTGGGTGATCATAACCTGAGCCTGACCGGCGGTTTCACTACTTATTACAGTGAGTTCCGCGGCCTGTACGGTTCCATTAAACAATCACTCACCGGTTTGTCTATTCCTAATGACAAGCGTTTCTGGTACCTGGATAATGGATTCGGAGACAAGAGTACCCGTGTAGCTTCTTCCGGTCAATGGGAGAAAGCGACTGTATCCGGTCTTTTCCGTGCGATCTATAATTATAAAGGGAAATACCTGCTGAACGGTTCTTACAGAAGAGACTGGTCATCTGCCTGGAGACAGGATTATGGCAACCAGCCGGATGATTTCTATTCAGTGGGTGCAGCCTGGGAGCTGAGTAAAGAAGACTTCTTCCAGAACCAGCGTATTTTTGATTATGTGAAAATTAAAGGAAGCCTGGGTGTACTGGGTGTTCAGAACACCTATGGTTTTGACTATCCCGCTTATCCTTCACTGGCTACCAATTCCACAGCGGTATTTGGTAATATCATCGTTCCGGTGTATACTGAAACCTACCTGGCCGACCGTAACCTTCATTGGGAAAAAGTACATGGTAAGGAAATTGGTGTTGAATTTGACATGTTAAAGCGCAAGCTGCATGGTGAAATCGTGTATTACAATAAGAAAACAGAAGACCTCCTGGCCCTGATCAGTGCCGGTGCCGGTCTGAATACACTGACCAATATCGGAACCATGCGGAACCGTGGCCTGGAATTATCTGCCAGCTATACACATGAAATCAAAAAAGATTTCAACCTGACAATTAGTGGTAATATGACCACCATTGACAACAAATTCCTGGAGTCTCCCTTTACCTCCAACCCGGATGAACAATACCCCAACAGAACCGTTGCCGGCTACCCGATCGGTTATTTCTATGGTTATGTAGTGGAAGGTGTTTACCAGTCTTATGCTGATAAACTGGGTTCACCGACTATGAACCTGGGTAACAGCTACGGTCCTGGTGACCTGAAGTACAAGGACCTGAACGGGGATGGCGTGGTGAATACCGATGACCGTACCATGATTGGTAACCCGACTCCTGACTTTATGTATGGCGGTAATGTAACCGTGAAATACAAAGGACTTGATTTCAGTATGGATATGCAGGGTGTATATGGTGGCGAGGTTTACCGCTACTGGGGCAGCTCTGAACTTCCTTATACCAAGTTCAATTACCCCAAATTCAAACTGAACCGCTGGCATGGTGCGGGTACGTCCAACTGGGATCCGATCCTGGGTGACGACCACTCCACCAACAGGCTGCCTTCTACTTATGGTATTGAAGATGGTAGTTATTTCCGGATCAGGAACGTACAGATCGGATACAATTTCAGTCCTGAATCACTGCGGAAATTCTATGTGAAGAGCCTGCGGGTATTTGCCAACGTGCAGAACTTCAAAACCTGGAAGCGTAACTCCGGTTATTCTCCTGAGTTTGGTGGTTCACCCACATCCTTCGGCATAGATACAGGTAATGATCCGATCCCGATGGTTATATCCGGTGGTATTAATGTTAACTTTTAATAACTATCCTAAAACGAAATATATGAGATTAAACAACAAATTTTTATTGTTACTGCTTGCAATTCCCCTGGCAGGCATGACATTAACTGGATGTAAAAAATTCCTGGACCGCAAACCCCTGCAGGCTTCATTGGAAGACCTGAACCAGGGCGGATTGGAAGGCCAGGTATTCGGACTGTACGGCTCATTTCTTGACCGGAATGCGGCCTATCACGGATTCAGCAGTATTCCCTGGTTTGGCTTCCACTCCTTCAGGGGTGATGATGCCATGAAAGGAAGTAGTCCTGCCGATGGTGCTGACTGGGGAGTGATCTTTGATGATTTCCAATATCAGAAATCACACTGGGCGCCCACTATTTACTGGGACCAGAACTATAACCTGATCAATAAGGCGAATACAGTACTGCAGATTGCTGACTCACTCGGACTGAGTGACCCGGCTTCTAAAGTGAATATCGCTGAAGCCAAATTCTTCCGCGCACTGACCTATTTCCAACTGGTACGTGTGTTTGGAGAAGTGCCCAAGATCGATTTCAGGATTTATAATGCCAATGATTCTAAAAAACCTAAAAACACGGTAGCAGAAATCTACGCATTGATCGATGCTGACCTGAATGCCGGTATCGCGGACTTACCGGAGAACTGGAATAATGCCACCGGAAATAACCGTTTCCCCGGAAGGCTGACCAAGTATACTGCGATGGGATTACTGGCCAAGGCAAAAATCTACCGCCAGGACTGGGCTGGTACACTGGGTCTTTGCAACCAGATCATCAATTCCGGCAATTATCAGCTGCTTCCCAATTACAGTAATCTTTTCAAAGTAGCTGGTGAAAACTCAAAAGAGTCCCTGTTTGAAATTCAGGCCGATCTCGGACCCAATGGTGTTCCGGATAACGGATATGAATATGGTGTTGAACAGGGTGTGCGTGGTTCCGGTGACTGGGATCTTGGATGGGGTTGGAATACGCCTACCACTAACCTGGAAACCTCTTATGAGGCTGGCGACTCCCGGAAAGCAGCTACCATTCTTTACTCTGGCCAGGATGATGGTTATGGTAAAACCGTTCCGGCTTACCCGATCATTCCCCGCCTTTACTGGAATAAGAAAGTTTACCCGGAGCCTTCCATGCAGACATATACAGGTCGCAAACAGAATGCCTGGCTGAACCACTCCCTGCTTCGTTATTCAGATGTTTTATTACTGGCCGCTGAAGCAGCCAATGAATTAGGTGGTGCTTCTAACCAGACTAATGCTACAACCTGGGTAAATATGATCCGTACGCGTGCCGGACTGTCAGCTATCACCTTTACCTCACAGGCCCAGATGAGGGCGGCCATCAAGCAGGAAAGGAAAATAGAATTTGCGATGGAAGGTGAACGCTTCTTTGACCTGGTAAGATGGGGTGATGCGGTAACCGTACTCGGTCCCAGTGGTTATACACCATGTCATAAATACTTCCCCCTGCCGCAAACAGCGATTGACTTTGCAGGTGGTGTGCTGGTTCAAAACCCTTGCTGGTAAAATATACTCTTTTCATGGGATGAGCTATTCTCATCCCATGATTCCTGGTTAATCATTAAAAACTAACGAAATGAAAAAACAGATAAAATTTATTGGTATTGCAGCCGGCGCTTTACTGTTGCTGGCCTCCTGCCAGAAAATGTCAAAGCCGGATATGGGTGCTTTTCCTGCGGATTCAAATCCTCCCGGCGGCCCGCTTGCCTTCTATGTGGCTTTTGATGGTACCACCACTAACCCGCTGATGAATGCAGTGGATAGTATCCGTGCCAACTTCGCCGCAGACAATCCCCTGGCGTCTGTAGACGGAATCAAGGGAAAGGCGGTAAAAGGAGAGAACAAGAAATTCATCAAATATGCCAAGCCGAATGACTGGGCCAAGAATGCCAAAAGCTTCACCATTTCATTCTGGTATAAAAGTAATGGCCAGACAAAAAACAATGCCGGCACCAATGGCCCGGAATATATAATGAGCTTTAAGTCCAGTAATGGTCACTGGTCAGGAGCGCAAGCCCTTATATTCCTGGAAGGAAATAATACAGCCTGTGCGATCAAGACCATGTTCGTAGACAAGAACAATGGCGATGCCTGGTTTACCTGGGAAGGTGGCAATCAGATTGCAGGTATTATGAACGATGCCTGGCATCATATTGCGCTGGTATATAATGCCACCACCAGTGTTATGACCTGTTACCTGGATGGTGCGGCCCGCCCCACTACCGGTAACTGGGGTACACACGGCAACCTGAACATGGACGAGTCTAAGATCACTGAAATGCGCGTTGGTTCAGGTCCTTCTACTGCAATAGACACAGATGACTGGCTGGCTTCCACTTTCAAAGGAAGTATTGACCAGATCCGTATGTATACCACCGCACTGACTGCCGCTGAAGTATCCAGCCTGTTTACCAACAAGCTGTAAAAAACATCAGCGGTTGGCCTGAATAGTTTTTTTGGCAATCGCAGAGCATAAGCAAGAAAAAAGGGGCTGAACAAGCAATTGTTTCAGCCCTTTTACGCATTTAACAGAGACTAATATTCTGAATAATAATATATGAGCAGATTCCGTTCAGTCGTAGTTGTTTTAGCGTTTGTGTTTTTTAACGGGTGTACTAAAAAAGAAAAGGAACACCTCTTTACCAGCCTGCCTGCCGGGAAGACACATATTGATTTTTCCAATCACCTGCCGGAAAAGAAACTTTTTAATATTTTATACTATCTCTACTACTATAATGGTGGCGGAGTGGCTACCGGCGACATCAACAATGATGGCCTTCCTGATCTTTATTTTACGGCTAATGAAAACGGAAAGAATAAACTTTATTTGAATAAGGGCAACCTGGAATTTGAAGATATTACGGCCACGGCCGGTGTGCAGGGAATTTCAGACTGGTGTTCCGGTGTAACGATGGCTGATGTGAACGGGGACGGACTGCTGGATATTTTTGTAAGTGTGATCAGCAACAAATTCGGATTAAAAGGGCATAATGAACTTTATATCAATAATGGGAATAAAACCTTCACAGAGAAAAGCCAGGCATACGGACTGGATTTTTCCGGCCTGACCACCCAGTCTGTTTTTTTTGATTTTGACCATGATGGAGATCTTGACTGTTATGTGCTCAACCAGTCCGACCGTCCGCATGCCAATGTAGTGGATACCACGAACCGGCATAAATACGATTCCTTATCCGGTGATATTTTATACCGGAATGATATCAAGACCACGGGCCGGTTTACTGATGTATCAAAGCAGGCGGGTATTTACCAGAGCAACCTGGGTTATGGCCTTGGTCTTGCTGTGGCAGACCTGAACAATGATGGCTGGGATGATATTTATGTAGGAAATGATTTTCACGAGAACGATTATTATTATATCAATGATGGCAACGGCCATTTTACGGAAAGCGGGGCCGCACATTTCGGCCATTACAGCCGTTTCAGTATGGGCAATGATATTGCCGATTATAACAATGACGGACAACCGGATGTGATCACCGTGGATATGCTGCCGCCGGATGAGAAAACACTCAAAACCTATGGCAGTGATGAAAATGCGGATATCTACCGCTTTAAGCTGGAGAAAAACGGGTACCAGCAACAGTATTCCCGGAACTGCCTTCAACGAAATAACGGCAATGGCCGGAGCTTCAGCGACCTGGCCCTCCAGGCAGGGGTTTCCGCCACCGACTGGAGCTGGTCGCCTTTGTTTGCCGATTTTGACAATGACGGCAGGAAGGATCTGTTTGTTTCCAGTGGCATTGTAAAAAGACCGGTGGATCTTGATTATATCCGTTTTGTGTCGAGCCAGGAAATGAACAAAGGCCTCAATACTACTGATCAGTATGACCAGGAAACCATTGATGCCATGCCGGATGGCAGCTCACATCCTTTCTTTTTCAGGAATGAAAATGAGTTTTCGTTTAAAGATATGAGCCAGGACTGGGGTACTTCCAAATTGAAAGGGTACTTCAACGGCTCGGTATATGCCGATCTTGACCGGGACGGCGACCTGGATATGGTCATTAACTGTCTGGAAGCCGGGGCAACTGTACTCCGGAATAACAGCAGCGCAACGAACCAGCTCAGTCTGCGCCTCGAAGGGGACAGCATGAACCGGTTTGGCATCGGGGCCAAAGTCTACCTGTTTGCCGGCGGACAACTGCAGTACCAGCAGCTGATGCTGACCCGTGGATTCCAGTCCTCCGTGGAACCACTGCTTCATTTTGGATTGGGTAACAATAAGGGGGCCGATAGTATCCTGATTGTATGGCCCGACCAGCGTATGCAGGTAATTAAAAACGCACCCGCTAATAAGCCCCTTGTAGTTGCTCAGAAAAATGCATCCGGCCTGTTTAATTACGAAACATTTTTTAAACCCGATGCCGGTCTGTATACGGATATCAGTCCGCTGATGAACACCGGCTGGAGACACAGGGAAAATGAATTCAATGACTATAACATCCAGTACCTGCTCCCGCACCTGGAGTCTACCCGCGGGCCCAAAATGGCGGTGGGCGATGCAGATGCAGACGGGTTGGAAGATATCTATGTCTGCGGATCAAGAAATCAGCCTGGTGTTTTATTCAAACAAACGAAGGATGGCCGCTTTACGGCAACTTCTCAACCCGCTTTTGTAAAAGATTCAATGAGCGAGGATGTGGATGCCATATTTTTTGATGCCAACGGCGATAAGCACCCCGATCTGCTGGTCATCACCGGGGGTAATGAAGTATTAGAAAGCAGCCGGCAGGGCGAAGACCGGTTATACCTCAACGATGGTAAAGGGAATTTCAGCAAAGAAGAACTGGCCTTTCCGGTGCAATACGAGAGCAAGTCCTGTGTGGCCGTTGCCGATATAGACAAAGACGGGGACAATGATTTTTTCATCGGGAACCTGGCCAGCCAGACCGCTTATGGCCAACCGGTGAATTCCTATATGTACCTGAATAAAGGAAACGGCAAATTTGACCTGGCCGACCGGAGCACCGTTTTCATGCAGGCAGTGGGTATGGTTACATCGGCCACATTTGCTGATGTGAACAATGACAGCTGGCCGGACCTGGTAATGGCCGGGGAATGGATGCCCCTGAAAATATTTATTAATAAGAACGGAAAATTCACAGAGACGGCTATCCCTAATTCCACGGGGTTATGGCAGAGCCTCTATGCCGCTGATGTGAACGGGGATGGTTTTACTGACCTGCTGGCCGGTAACTGGGGGCATAACTCGAAACTCTGGTCCGGTAAAAACGGCCCGTTAAAACTATTTCTGAAGGATTTTGATAATAACGGATCTATAGAGCAGATTCTCTGTTATACAATCGACGGGAAGGAATATACTTTCCTTGGTAAAGACGAACTGGAACGCTCCCTGCCGGTATTGAAGAAAGCTTACCTGAAATACAGTGATGTGGCTGGTAAAACAGTTCAGTATATGTTTTATGACCTGTTCCAGGGGTATACAGAACTGAAAGCGGAAACTCTCTCGTCTTCCTGTTTTCTGAATGACGGGAAAGGGAATTTTACGAGGACAGACCTCCCGGGAGCACTTCAGACGGCACCATTGATGAGCATAACTGTTGAAGAGAAACCCGGGACCGTATCCTTTATAGGGGCGGGTAACTTTTTTGGAGTGATTCCGTATGAAGGCCGGTACGATGCCATGGTGCCTTCTTCGTTCAGTTATCAGAAAGGCAGTGCTACCTTTACATCCTCTCCTGTGTTTCCGGGATTTACAGGCGAGGCCCGGGACCTGAAATGGGTCAAGGGCGCGGATGGAAGGAAACTGCTTGTTATCGCCAGGAATAACAACACACCGGTATTCCTCAAAAAACCTGAATAAAAGTATTAATCATATATCGCACAAATACAAATCATGAAAACCCAATTTTTTCTCCCAGCCTTTATACTCGCCGGGCTTCTTTCTCTTTCTTCCAATTGTTCAAAAAATAAAAAAGGGGAAACAGACAGTACTTCATCTGTAAATGTAGAATACTGGGTCACCAAGGGTGATCAGACGGCCACGCTGCAAAAGCAAACGGCCACACTCAGTTTTGGTACAACCGCGAATAATAACGCCAATATTGAGATTGACACGACTAAGACTTTTCAGACCGTGGATGGTTTTGGCTATGCCCTCACTGGTGGCAGCGCCTACCTGATCAACCACATGGATGATGCTTCCAGGACTACCCTGCTCAATGAATTTTTTGGTAATGGGGAGAACAGTATCGGCGTCAGTTATCTCCGCATCAGTATAGGGGCTTCCGACCTGGATGCGGCTGTGTTCAGTTACAATGACCTGCCTGCAGGGCAAACCGATCTGACCCTGTCTAATTTCAGTTTGTCCAAAGACACCGTGGACCTGATCCCCGTGTTAAAGAAAATACTGGCCATCAATCCGAATATAAAAATTATGGGTTCGCCCTGGAGTCCGCCCGTATGGATGAAAGACAATGGCAGTTCCATCGGGGGCAGCCTGAAACCGGAATACTACCCTGTGTATGCACAGTATTTTGTGAAATATATTCAGGCCATGGCAGCCAGGGGAATCAACCTGCATACGATCACTATACAGAATGAGCCGCAATATGGAGGTAACAACCCCAGTATGCTGATGTCCGCCGTCCAGCAGGCTGATTTTGTAAAAAATCACCTGGGACCGGCTTTCCGGACTGCAGGACTCAGTACAAAAATTGTGATCTGGGATCATAATTGTAATAATCCGAATTACCCGATTACGATCATGGATGATCCCGCCGCCAAGGCCTTTGTGGATGGCAGTGCCTTTCATCTTTATGAAGGGGAGATCGGAGCCATGTCCGGTGTACATGCTGCTCACCCGGACAAGAACCTCTATTTTACAGAACAATGGACCGGTGCCAATGGCAGTTTTGACGGTGACCTGAAATGGCACATGAAAAATGTGATCATTGGTTCGATGCGCAACTGGAGTAAAGTGGCGCTGGAATGGAACCTGGCCAGTGATCCCGCCTACCAGCCCCATACACCCGGTGGCTGTTCCGAATGCAAAGGAGCCGTGACCATCAGTGGTTCGGTGCCCAGTAAGAATGTGAGTTACTATATCGTGGCGCATGCCTCCAAATTTGTCACCCCCGGATCTGTACGGATCGAAAGCAGTACGGGTACCTCGGTGACTAATGCGGTATTCCTCCGGCCCGACGGAAAAAAAGTAATGCTGGCCGTGAATGAGAACGGGGCGGCCGTATCTGTTAATTTAAAGTACAAGGGCAAATGGGCGGTGGTCACCATCCCCGGTAATGCTGTTGTATCCTATATCTGGTAATTATAAAAATTTAAGTCATGTTGAAATATGTATCAATCCTGTTAATGACTGCACTGGTTGTTTCCTGTAATAATAAACCGGCCGGCGAAGACAAGACAACAGTTTCAGGTACTTCATTTTCGCTGGATGGAAAAAAAGTCTGGGGCTGGACCACGGCCGACAGTACAGAACTGCGCATGAGCCCAACCGATACCGTATCCTTTGAGGCAAAACCCCAGCCCTTTGAAAATGAAGTAATCGTTTTTGTGGATCCGGGGAAGACCTTCCAGTCTTATATGGGTATCGGGGCCGCACTGACAGACGCCTCGGCGGAAACATTCTATAAACTGCCAAAAGACAAGCAGGCAGAAGTGCTGCAGGCATTTTTTGATAAGGATAAAGGGATCGGTTACACGATTGCCCGTACCAATATCAACAGCTGCGACTTCAGCAGCGGCAGTTATACCTATGTACAGGATGGTGATAAAGAACTGAAAAGTTTTAATATAGAACCCGACCGTAAATACAAGATTCCTTTCATTAAGGAAGCCATGAAAGCAGCCGGTGGCAAACTTACCTTATTTGCCAGCCCCTGGAGCCCGCCCGCCTGGATGAAAGACAACAATGACCTGTTACACGGTGGTAAACTGAAACCTGAATTTTATGACAGCTGGGCCTTATACTATACGAAATTTATTAAAGAGTATGAGAAGGAAGGGGTACCTGTATGGGGGATTTCTGTACAGAATGAACCAATGGCCACCCAGCGCTGGGAAAGTTGTATTTACACCGCCGAGGAAGAAAGGGATTTCCTGAAAAATAACCTGGGCCCCACTATGCAGAAAGAAGGGTTATCCGATAAAAAGATCATCGTATGGGATCACAACCGCGACCTGATCTACCAGCGGGCAAGCACTTACTTTGATGATCCCGAAGCGGCAAAATATGCCTGGGGTATCGGTTTTCACTGGTATGAAAACTGGAGCGGGGGTGATCATATGTTTGATAACCTGAAAAGGGTGCATGAAGCCTACCCGGACAAGCCGATCCTGTTTACAGAAGGTTGTGCAGAGAATTTCAACCCCACCCGGTATAAAGCCTGGGCGCTCGGGGAGAAATATGCACGGAATATGATCATGGATTTTAACAATGGAATGGCCGGTTTTACCGACTGGAATATTATCCTGGATGAAACCGGGGGGCCTAACCATGTGCAGAACTTCTGTTTTGCACCGGTCCATGGCGACACCAAAACCGGGCAACTGATTTATACCAATGCCTATTACTATATCGGCCATTTTTCAAAATTCATTCAGCCGGGTGCAAAACGCATTATCAGCAGCCCCAGCCGCAGCCAGTTTTTGTCTACTGCCTTCCTGAATCCGGATGGTACCGTGGCCATCATTGTCATGAACCAGGGCAACAGCACATCACCAGTCTTCCTGTGGGTAAAAGGGAAAGCGGTGAAAGTCACTTCACGGGCGCATTCTATCAGTACCTACATCATTAAATAATTAAAACCTGATGAAACGGATCCTTGTCTTTTCCGGAATGATTTTGTTGCTGAATGCCTGCGGGGATAAATCCGATAGCCCGGTTCCGGTTACCCCCAAGCAAATCACCCTGCGCAGCGGTTTACTGAACGGTGCCACATTTGAAGAAACACATTATATGGCCCCGTTGCAGCCACAGCTGAAATTTGTTTTCTCAGAACCGGTACAGAAAAGCACGGTATCCACGGCGATCAGTTTTACGGATATGGGCGGGGTGCAGGTGCCCTATACGCTGACTTACCAGCAGGGCGACTCTGTGCTGTTGCTGCAACCTAACAGCAAGCTGGCTGGTATTACTAAATACCAGTTTAAAATCACCAACGCGTTACGGTCGGCCAGCAATGGTGCTTTTACCACTCCGGTCGATAAACTGATCATTACACAGATCGATTCCACCCGGAAATTCCCGGCGATTACCGACAATGAACTGCTGGATAAAGTGCAGCAGACCACGTTTAAGTATTTCTGGGATTTTGGTCACCCGGTCAGCGGACTTGCCCGGGAGCGGAATACATCTGGTGATGTGGTGACATCCGGCGGATCCGGATTCGGGATCATGTCCATTGTAGTAGGCGTGGAGCGTGGCTTTATTACCCGTGCACAGGGACTGGCCCGTTTGCAAACCATTGTAGCTTTTTTAAAGAATACAGCTGTTAAAGTAAAAGGGGCGTTTCCGCACTGGCTCAACGGGGCCACCGGTGCCATCTATCCCTTCAGCACAAATGATAACGGGGCTGACCTGGTGGAAACGTCTTACCTGATGATGGGACTGCTGACTGCCCGCCAATATTTCAACGGCGCAGCAGCGGCGGAAGTAACACTCCGGACAGATATCAATACTATCTGGGACAATGTGGAGTGGGACTGGTTCCGGAATGGCGGTCAGAATGTATTGTACTGGCATTACAGCCCGGACAAGGGTTGGGTCATGAACATGCAGATAAAGGGCTGGAACGAATGCCTGATCACGTATGTACTGGCGGCTTCTTCCACCACCCATGGGGTGCCTGCTGCTGTATATACCAATGGCTGGGCGTCCAATGGCAGTGCCGGGTTTGTCAATGGGAATACGTATGGTTCTTACCAGTTACCCCTTGGCCCTTCATACGGAGGACCTTTATTCCTCGCGCATTATTCTTTCCTGGGGATTAACCCGAACGGGTTATCAGACAGCTATGCCAATTATTTTACACAGAATAAAAACCATACGCTGATCAACCGGCAATTTTGTAAAAGCAGCGGTATGCCCGGCAGCGGGTACAGCGATTCCATCTGGGGGCTTACGGCCTGTGATATTCCCGGCAGTTATGCCGCCTGTTCACCCACGAATGACAAGGGGGTGATTGCACCAACAGCGGCCCTGGGTTCCATGCCTTATACACCGGCAGAATCCATGGCTGCCCTGAAGTTTTATTATTATGTACTGGGTGATAAGATCTGGAAGGAATACGGTTTTGTGGATGCGTTTGCCCTGCGGGAACCCTGGTTTACCAGTTCCTACCTGGCCATTGACCAGGGGCCCATTATCATCATGCTTGAAAATTACCGGTCCGGCCTGTTGTGGAACCTGTTTACCAGTTGCCCGGAAGTGAAAAACGGGATGCGTACACTGGGCTTCAGTGCACCCTATCTCTGATAATCGTATTGATAACAGTTATGAATAAACGAAATACAGTTACGGTTATCCTGCTTTTCTTCCTGTTGCCATTGTTCGCGCAAAAAGGCAGCCGTCCTCCTGTATTCAATCCTGCGAACCGGCCCGGCCCGCTTACAGATTCAGCCCTGCTCGACCTGGTACAAAAGCAAACCTTCCGTTATTTCTGGGATTTCGCTCATCCGGTTTCAGGCATGGCCCGGGAAAGAAGCAACGAAAATTTTGGTTATGGTGCAGAGACCGTAACCACTGGCGGTACCGGATTTGGTGTGATGAGTGTGATCGTGGCCGCTGAACGCAAATGGATCAGCCGGGATACGGCGGCAAAGTTCCTGCTGAACATGGTTAACTTTTTACTGAAGGCCGATAGTTATCACGGGGTATTTCCGCATTGGATGAACGGGGCTACGGGGAAGACCATTCCGTTCAGCCGCAAAGATGACGGGGCAGACCTGGTGGAGACCTCTTATTTATTCCAGGGACTGCTTTGTGCCAGGCAGTATTTCAACGGGGATAATATGGCCGAGCGTGAGTTGCGTAACCGGATCAGCTGGATGTGGCCGGATATTGAATGGAACTGGTTTACCAATGGCGGGCAGGAAGTATTGTACTGGCACTGGAGCCCGAATAATGGATGGGCCATGAATTTCCCGGTACGTGGATTCAATGAATGCCTGATCATGTATGTGCTGGCCGCTTCCTCACCCAACGAAAAATATATGGTGAGCCCGGATGTTTATCACCGGGGCTGGGCACAAAGTAATTTCTTCCGGAATGGCAAAGAGTTTTATGGGATCAGGTTGCCGCTTGGATTTGATTATGGCGGGCCATTATTCTTTTCGCAATATTCCTTCCTGGGGCTCGATCCCCGGGGATTAAAAGATAATTATGCGGATTACTGGGAGCAGAACCGCAATCATACGCTGATTAACCGGGAACACTGTCTGCAGAATCCCGGAAAGTTTAAAGGGTATGGTGAAAACTGCTGGGGACTAACTGCCAGCGATACGTATAACGGCTATGCCGCACATTCACCTACAGAAGACCTGGGTACCATTTCCCCTACGGCGGCGCTGAGTGCCTTTCCGTACACTCCTGAATTCTCCATGAAAGCCCTGCGTCATTTTTATACTGACCTCGGGGATAAAATATGGAGTGAGTATGGTTTTGTGGATGCATTCAATGAATCCAGGAACTGGGTGGCAGGTTCGCACCTGGCGATTGACCAGGGCCCGATTATTGTCATGATAGAAAATTACCGGAGCGGACTTTTGTGGAAACTGTTTATGAGCTGCCCTGAAATTCAGACCGGGTTGAAAAGATTGGGATTCACCAGTCCCGCACTGCATTGAAACAACCCTGAGGGGTATTGAATGTATACTGTCAGAATAACGATACTGATCCTGTTACACCTGCTCATTGCTGCCCGTGCTGCAAGGGCACAGTTGGGTTTTGGCGCACCGGTATACTGGCAGCATTTCGGCATTTCTCCCAAAGGAGATGCGATTGTTGGTCCGGCCTTAGCACCCGGCCGAACTTCGTTTCAACACAGTACCACCCTTTGCCCGGTTCCCGGATCCTATACGATTATCAAACGGGTGCCAGTAGGAAGTTGTTTCAATGATGAATGGATTCCGCTCTCGCATGACCAGAACGGCACCTATGACCTGACCCATGCGGAAGGCAACCTGATGCTGGTGAACAATACCATTGCTAATACCCCACGTCTCCTTTATATGGATACTGTTCAGCAAGCCCTTTGTCCGGGAATTGATTATTTTTTTTCTGCTGCTATAATCAATGTGGACTGGCCGGTTTCATGTCCGGGCTCCCATTACTTTCCACGACTGGCTTTTTCCCTGCAAACCGAAGCCGGCCAGGTACTGGTTACCGACACCATACGTAACGGTATCCCTTTTGCTAATCCTTTTATGGGATATAAGTTTGGAGAATTCGGCATCTGGCTCAATATGCCGGTGATGGCTGGGCGGCTGGTCCTGCGTATTGACCTGCTTCCCACATTTTATGATTGTGCGGAGGATTTCGCTATCGATGACATCCGCCTTCGTCCGAAAGGAGCTGATGTGAAAATTGAGTTTCCCGGAGAACCGGGTAATACCGTAAAAGCGGCCTGCTATCAGCAGCATCCCACCATATCCTTCAATGGTACAATGGAACCGTATTATAATAATCCCGCCTACCAGTGGCAGGTGAGTATGGATTCCGGGGCCAGCTGGACCGATATTCCAGGGGCTACCAACCCGGTACTTACACAAACGTATACGGTGCCGGATACTTTTTATTACCGGCTGAGTGGTGCTGATCTCAGTATGATCGCCAACCCGGCCTGCCGGGTGGTATCCAACAAACTGAGGGTTGAAATCCAGGGCCCGCCGACAGGATATACCATCAGCAGCAATTCGCCGGTGTGTTCGGGGCAGCCCTTGTTGTTTAAAGCCGATGGTGCAGCCAGCTATGAATGGAACGGACCCAATGGCTTTTATGATAATGTGCCCTTCCCGTCTATTTATTACAGCACACTGGCCGATAGTGGTATGTATTATGTAACGGTATCCACCTGGGGTGGATGTAAATCCACGGACTCGATCCGGGTAAAAATAATCGGTACCGATGTACATGCCTGGCCGGATACGGCTATCTGTGCGGGAAATGCTGTGTACCTGCGTGCCAGTACCGGTACCAGTTATGCCTGGACCGGTGAGGGTATTACCGGCAGCAATACTGTTCAGCATCCGCTGATTCATCCGGTGAAGAATGGCCGGTATACCGTGAAAGTCACCGATGCATCCGGCTGTTCGGATACGGCTTCTGTACAGGTGATCATCCGGAACAAAATACCGGTGAAAGCCATTATGAACTTCCCGCCTTATCTCTGCCGGACTTATGATTCATTGCTGTTTAAAGAAAGAAGTCTTGGTGCCATAAAAACCTGGCATTGGGATTTTGGCAATGGTTTCAGTTCAGACCAGCAAAAACCCCTTACCCAGTATTATAGTATCCCCGTCAACCAGACTGTATTTATGGCCCGCCTGGCCGTGACCGATACGGCAGGTTGTACCGATACGGCCTATCAGTCAATCCGGGTGGAGGATAATTGCTATATCGCAGTACCCAGTGGTTTTACCCCTAATAATGATGGGAAAAATGATTACCTCTATCCGCTCAATGCGTTCAAAGTAACGGATCTTCATTTCCGGGTATTTGACCGGCGGGGACAGGTTGTTTTTGAAAGCCGCGACTGGAGCCGGAAATGGGACGGACGTACCGGGGGAGTGGAACAAACCACCGGGGTGTATGTCTGGACACTGGAATATACTGATGTAAGCGGGCGAAAGGTTTTCCTGAAAGGAACCACGACATTGATCCGATAATAATTGTGTATGTATAAAAGACGATTGATTTGCTTTTTCTGTTTATTAATTACAGGAGTTATAGCACAGGCACAGGCTAAACCACTATCTCTCACAAAAGGGAAGTATGGGGATGGACCGGATAGTATTGCTCCGGCTGGTATTATAAAAAACCTGTCAGATGACCAGTTACTCGACCTGGTCCAGAAGCAAACCTTCCGTTTCTTCTGGCATGGCGCCCACCCCTACAGCGGGCTGGCCCTGGAAAGAAGCAATACCGTACTGGCCGAACATTACTGGGATTATATCAATGAAGCCTGGGATGAACCCAATTTCAGTAAAACAACCTTTGGTCCTGATGCGGGAGCCATTGGTGGTACCGGGTTCGGTATTATGAGCACCATTGTGGCGGTGGACCGTAAATGGATCGGGCGCGATACCGCGGTAAGGCGGTTGATAAAAATAGCCGACTTCCTGATCAATGCGGATTGCTATCATGGTATCTATCCGCATTTCATGAATGGCCGGACCGGGAAGACAATTAAGTTTGACCGGCTGGATGACGGGGCGGATATTGTGGAAACCTCTTATCTCCTGATGGGCTTTCTCTGTGCCCGTGAATATTTCAATGGCAACACCCCGCGTGAAGTGTATTTAAGAAAAAGGATCAACCAGATGTGGGGAGCGGCCAACTGGAACTGGCATACAAACGGACAGCCCAAGCTGTACTGGCACTGGAGTCCGAATAATGACTTTGATATGAATTTCCCGGTTTGGGGATACAATGAATGCCTGATTACCTATATCATGTCTGCCTCTTCCCAATATCATTCTATTTCGAAAGCCGCCTATGATGGCACCTGGGCAGGCAGTACCGGGTTTAAGAATGGAAAGCAATACTATGGGTATACATTGCCGTTAGGCAATTACGATGAGGATAAGGGCGGCCCCCTGTTTTTTGAACAATATACATTCCAGGGAATCGATCCCAACGGACTGACGGATTCCCTGGGTAATGACTATTTTTTGCAGGGGAAAAACCATACCCTGATCAACCGGGCGTATTGTATCGAGAACCCGCATCAGTTCAAAGGGTATAGCGATGTCTGCTGGGGACTGACTGCCGGAGACAGTTATAAAGGGTATGTGGCACACAGTCCGCAGAACGATCGCGGGGTGATTCAGCCAACCGCGGCCATTTCATCTTTACCGTATACACCGAAGGAAAGTATGGCTGCCCTGCGGTATTTCTATTATGGACTGGGAGATAAGATCTGGAGCAAGTATGGATTTGTGGATGGTTTCAGTATCCATCATAACTGGTATGCCAAATCACACCTGGCCATCGATCAGGGCCCCATCATCACCATGATCGAAAATCACCGTAGCGGGTTGCTCTGGAAATTGTTTATGAATATTCCGGATGTGCAGAACGGGTTGAAGAAACTGGGCTTCAATAGTCCTTATTTTAAAAAATAATGTATGAGAAAGATAGTAGTTGCCTTTTCTGTCCTTTTTTTTACAATGGCCGTCACGGCTCAGACAGCGATCAAAGTGATGAGTTTTAATATCCGGCTGGATGTAAAGTCGGATGGCGAAAACTGGTGGGAGAACCGGAAAGATAAAGTTGCGGGGCTGATGAATTACTACCAGGCTGATTTTATCGGCGGACAGGAAGTGCAGTTTCACCAGTTACAGTACCTTAAAGAACAACTGACCGGGTATGAGCACATCGGGGTGGGTCGTGATGACGGAAAGGAGAAGGGGGAATTTTCCTGTATATTTTATAATAAGCAAAATTTCGAAGTATTGCAGCAGGGTACATTCTGGCTGTCACAGACACCGGACTCAGTATCTATGGGCTGGGATGCGGTTTGTAACCGCGTATGTACCTGGGGGTTGTTCCGGTCAAAAATAACCAAGAAGCAATGCTGGGTTTTCAATACCCATTTTGATCATATGGGGGTAAAGGCAAGACAGGAATCCGCTAAACTGATCCTTTCAAAAATGAACGGACTTACTGCGGGTAAAAATTATCCGGTTGTTTTTATGGGGGACCTGAATTCAAAGCCGGGGGATGAACCGGTGAAGATCCTCAGCGAAAGCCTGGATAACGCAAGAGCGGTATGTGTGGGAAAACCGTATGGTCCCGCAGATACCTGGAACGGGTTTAAGTTCCTGCAAAAACCAGATGGCTGTATTGATTATATATTTATAAGGAAAGGAGGAAAGGCAAAGGTGGTGAAATTTGCCACCATTACAGACTCTTACGAAATGAAATATCCCTCCGATCATTTTCCCATCATGGCACAGATTGAGTTTTAACAGAAATTACCAGGAATGATGAACAGGCCGTTTTTATATATTTCAATTTTAATGACAGGACTCTTCCTGCATATGAGGCCCTTGCAGGCACAGATAAACACAGTTGATGCCGTCACTTCTTACCGGCAAATACCGGGAGGAATTGAAGGGAAAACCCGGTTGGCCCGCTTTGAAATTACTGCATGGTCTGCCAACAGCTTCCGGGTCCGGGTTACTAAGAACAAAACATTTAATGCAGTGCATTATGCATTGGCGGCTGACAGCAGTACTGCTTTCCCGGTTACGATAAACAGCAAAGGCGGATCAATTGAAATTTCCACTCCCGCTATCACCTGTGTAATTGAGAAGGCGCCTTATTTCCGTATCCTGTTCAAAAATCCAAAAGGGGATATTATCCAGGAAGATATGCCGGGGCCAGGTTTTGGTACCAGTTTTATGGGTGACAAGGTCAGCCTGTATAAAAAATTGCAGGAAGGGGAACGGTTTCTTGGTTTAGGCGAGGCCCTGGGCGGCCTGGATAAAAGAGGAATGGCTTTCACCCTGAATAATACGGACACCTATAAATATGGTGATCCCCGCCTGTCCATGTATATCAGTATCCCGTTTTATATCGGTATACATCACCGGCAGGTGTATGGGTTGTACTTTAATAATACCTGGCGTACACAGTTCAATTTCGGGATTTCTACACCACAGTTTACATCAGTTACTGCAGATGGCGGTGATGCTGATTATTTTTTCTTTTATGATACCACCGTGGCCGGGATCCTGGATCATTATACAGATGTGACAGGTAAAATGCCCCTGCCGCCCAAATGGAGTCTTGGCTATCACCAGTCACGCTGCAGTTATTACCCGCAGGCCAATGTGGAACTGCTGGCCGAAACTTTCCGGCGCAAGCAGATTCCGGTTGACGGCATTGTGCTTGACGCAGACTATCAGCTGGGTTACCAGCCCTTCCGGATCAATAAAGAACGATTTCCGGATCTGCCTGCACTTGCCAGGAAACTGGATAATATGAATATCTCGCTCACGGCTTCTGTGTACCCGGGGGTTAAACTGGACAGCACTTATGAATCCTTTACGGATGGACTAAAGAAAGATGTATTTATCAGGTATGCCGATGGCAGCCTGTTTGAAACCGAGATTGCGCCGTTGCGTTGCTACCTGCCGGATTATACCAACCCCAAAGTGAGGGACTGGTGGATGGAGAAAATGAAATGGATGGAAGATAATGGAATCCGTGGGTACTGGAATGATATGAATGAACCGGCGGTTGGTGGCAGTTATCTTCCCGATAATCTCCTGTTCGATTTTGATGGACGAAAAGCATTTGCGCCGGAAGCCAAAAATGTATATGGTTTCCAGATGGCCCGCAGCAGTTATGAAGCGGCCCTGCGGTATGCCAACGGGAAACGGCCCTTTGTGCTGACCCGCTCCGCTTTTGCAGGGGTGCAACGTTATGCAGCCGTATGGAGCGGGGATAATACGGCCAGCAATGAAGGATTACTCAGTGGGGTTTTATTAAATAACCAGATGGGTTTATCCGGAATGCCATTTGTTGGTCCGGACCTCGGTGGTTATATCGGCGATGGCAGCAAGGACCTGTTCAAACGCTGGATGGAAGTAGGGGTCTTCTCTCCCTACCTGCGGAATCACAAAGAGTTTTATGCCACGGCCAACGAACCCTGGAGTTATGGGGAAGAAGCAGAAGCCATATCCAAAACCTTTATTGGTTTCCGCTACCGGCTGATGCCTTATCTCTATTCCAAGTTTTACGAAGCTTCACAAACCGGCATTCCGGTTGCCCGGAGCCTGGCACTGGATTTTCCCTTTGATGCGAAAATTTATGATCCGCTTTACCAGTACCAGTTCCTGTTCGGCGATGCAATGATGGTGGTACCGGTAACCACAGAAGAGAAAAACAAGAAAGTCTATTTGCCGGATGGCAACTGGTATGACCTGCACACGGATATGCTATGGAATGGCAACCGTGAAATCAGTATGGAGGTACCCGGATATACGATCCCTCTTTTCATCAAAGCTTCTTCTCTTATACCGGTGCAGCAACTGGTACAGTCCACCCGGGATAAAACCTCAGATACCCTTCAGATCCATGTTTTCCAGGGAACGGAACAGAACCGGTTTCTTTTTTATGAGGATGCCGGTGATGGCAATGGGTACAAGAAAGGGGAATACGCCAAAAGGGATATAATATATGATCCGGTAAAAAGGCAACTCAAACTTACAGCCACCGAAGGATCATTTAATTCAGCCTTTAAGAAGGTGCAATGGGTCTTTCACGGATTTGGACAAGAGATTGACTGGCTGAAGCTAAACGGATCAGCAAAAGAACCTGTTCATTATACGGGACGCCTGCTGGATCCGCTGAAAGACCTGGCAGATTATTATGGGAAAGAAATGGTGCAACGGCTTTACCTGGAGAACCCGGTGCGTAAACAGGTGAGTCTTGTGACGGATTACAACCGCAATGAACTGATTATTCAATGGTAAACGAAAAATAAAAGAGTATGAAACTCGCAATTCTCGGCTCGGGATTTATCTCCCGTTTTTATGCCGATTCACTGGTGGCACAACGCCGTAAAGATATTATTGTATCCGTGTACAGCCGGACTGAAGCCAATGCGCAAAAGTTTGCTGCCGATTATGGGGTACCGCATTATACAACCAGTATAAAAGAATGTGTTTCCCATCCAGATGTGGATGCGGTGATTATCGGTTTATCCAACGATATGCACCTGGAAGCTGTATTGCTGAGTGCGGCAGCTGGTAAACATGTACTCTGCACCAAGCCACTGGGTCGTACGGCGGCAGAAGCACTTCAGATGCTGCAGGCTGCAGACAAGGCTGGCATTACCGGCGGCTACCTGGAAGATCTTTGTTATACCCCGAAATTTCTAAAATCACTGGCCGCTGTAAAAAACGGCAGTATCGGGGAAGTGATCTGGACCAAGAGCCGTGAAACACACCCGGGCCCCCACAGTGACTGGTTCTGGGATAAGGAAAAATCCGGTGGCGGGGCCATGATCGACCTGGGTTGCCATTGTGTGGAGATCAGCCGGAATTTTATCGGGAAGAATATTAAACCGGTGGAAGTGATGTGCTGGGCGGATACCCGGGTACACCCGATCGATGCGGAAGATAATGCCGTTGGGCTGGTGAAGTATGAGAACGGCGCCATTGGACAGTTTGAAGTCAGCTGGACTTTCAGGGGTGGTATGGACCTGCGGGATGAAGTGATGGGAACTGAAGGAACGATCTGGGCCAATAATTTCCTGCGTACGGGATTTGAAATGTTTACCACCGGTAAGGGGAACAGTTATGTGGCCGAAAAGGCCGAAACCAATGCCGGCTGGCTCTTTCCGGTAGGAGATGAAGTGCATGAACTGGGTTACAGCCACATGTTTACGGACATGTTTGATTCTATTGATAAAGGGATACAACCGGCCGAAACATTTTATGACGGATATATTGTGAATGCAATACTGGATGCGGCGTACCTTTCCGCAAAGTCAAAACAATGGGAGCCGGTGATACTGGTTGATTGGCGGGGAGTGGCCAGTCAGCAGGAAGTGAAGGAGCTGACTTCCTTTGACGAAGATTATTACCTGATCAAGGAGGAAGTATTACCCGGCGGGGAAAAGAAATTTATTATCAAGCATAAGAAAACGGGATCAATCGAAAGAAGATAATGCAATTACAAAATAAAAATATAGTCATCATTGGTGGCACGACCGGCATGGGATTATCTGCCGCTAAATCATTTATTAAGGAAGGCGCCCGGGTGGTCGTCGTCGGAAGAAATGAGCAATCCGTAAAAGAAGCCGGTGATATACTTGGGGAATCGGCCATTGCCTTCAGCGGGGATGCCACGCAACCGGGTACTGCTGTAAAGGCCATTCAACTCTGTACCGGACGGTTTGGCGGATTTGACGGATTATACCATGTGGCAGGTGGCAGCGGACGTAATATGGGGGATGGTCCTTTACATGAACTCAGCCTGGAAGGCTGGGACTGGACACTGCGCATGAATCTCACTTCAATGATGTTTTCCAACCAGGCTGCTGTCCGGCAGTTTATTGAATTAAAAAAGGGGGGTACAATACTGAATATGGGTTCTGTGCTTGGGTTTTCACCTTCACCCCAGTTTTTCTCCACACATGGATATGCAGCAGCCAAATCAGCAATCATTGGATTCAGTAAATCCGTGGCCGCTTATTATGCAAAAGATAATATCCGGGTAAATGTTATCGCCCCGGCCGTGGTGGAAACCCCCATGGCCCAACGGGCTGCCACCAACCCGGAGATACTTTCATTTATTAAAGAGAAACAGCCATTGGACGGGGGAAGAATCGGTCATCCGGCGGATTGTGATGGCCTGGCATTGTATTTTATGAGTGATCAGTCAAAGTTTACCACCGGCCAGGTAGTGGCGGTGGATGGAGGCTGGTCGGTCAGTGAAAAATAAATAGTATCAGTATGAGATCTATTGGCATTGACATCGGGGGTACAAGAATCAAGGCCGTTCTTATAGATAAGGACGGGAATGTTCTATACCATACCTACAAACCCACCGAAGATAAATCAGATATGACCTGGCGTCAGACAGTTATTGATATTGCCGAAGAAATCAAGAAAAAATTTGACGAAAAGGACCTGGTACTTGGTCTTTCAGCACCCGGTCTCCCGAATGAAAATAATACAGCCATCGCTTATATGCCCGGCCGCATGCAGGGACTGGAAAATTTTAACTGGCAATCCGAACTGCAGTTGCCCACCTGTGTACTGAATGACGCGGTGGCTGCCCTGGTGGCGGAAGCCCGGTTTGGAGCAGCCAGGAGAATAAGCAATGCGGTGCTGATTACCCTGGGTACCGGGGTGGGCGGGGCCATCCTGATCGATGGTAAACCTTACCAGGGCGCTTTCAATAAAGCCGGTCATATTGGTCATATGGTTATTGACGATGAAGGCGATTGTGATGTCACCGGTATGCCGGGCAGCCTGGAAGAATGTATCGGGGAATGCACGATCGCTAAAAGAACAGAAGGAAAGTTCAGTTCCACCAGGGAAATGCTCCTGGCCATGAAAAACGGCGATGAGTATGCGAAAAAGATCTGGCTGAAATCGGTCAGGCAGCTGGCGATCGGCCTTTCCAGTATTACCAATATCCTCTCACCTCAGACAATCATACTCGGTGGGGGCATTACGGAAGCCGGGGCGGATCTGTTCGATCCGTTAAAGGAATATATGGAACAGTATGAATGGAGGGCTGGCGGGAAACAGGCAGAAATTGTAAAAGCCATCTTCGGTGACCTGGCCGGGGCCGTGGGAGCAGCTTTTTATGCCATGCGTCTTTATACTAAAACAGAAATACACCTGAACTGATATGAGTGTAACAGATAACTATTTACAACATTGTGCCGCCATCCTGGAAACAGTGAAAGCGCAGGAGGAGAAAATTCAGACAGCCGCGTCCTGGTTTTCGGAAACGATACTCGCCGGGCGAATGGTCCATACATTTGGCAGCGGGCATAGCCGCATCATGGTCGAGGAAATGTGGCCGCGTTATGGCTCATTTCCCGGATTTAACCCGATTGTGGAATTATCGCTCACCAATCATAACAATGTGGTGGGGGCCAACGGACAGCGGCAGGCTATGTTCCTGGAAAATGTTCCCGGCCTGGCTGCGAGGATATTGCGCAATTTCGGGTTGGATAAGAAAGATACAGCCCTGATCATTTCATCCAGCGGCTGCAATATTGTACCCATTGAAATGGCGGAATTGTTACAGAAGGAAGGCATAAAAGTCGTGGCGATCGTCACAGGAGACCATTTAAAAGCCAGTACCAGTAAAAGAGCCGACGGAAAGAAACTTTCCGATTTCGCCGATCTCGTGATTGATACCGGTGCCCCTGCGGGTGATTCGATGATTTATGTAGATGGACTTGACACGCCTGTATCACCAGGTTCAACAGTCGGTGGTGTAATGATCATTAACAGTATTAAAGCAGAGCTGGCCCGATTACTGACCAGGGCAGGCCATCCGCCGAAAGTACTGACTGCTGGTTGTGTGGTGGGAGCTGAAAGGGCTGCGGCCTTATTTGAAGCGGCCTATGATGAACATGGACGGAGGTTGGCGGAATTGTACCGGAATGCCGGCGGGGAGTGAACAATCAATAGTCGATAGTCAAAAGTCGTTAGTAATACAGAGTAGATTAAGCAATAATTAATATGAGTGCTCAACCAATAAGAACAACCGTTGTAGGCAGTTATCCCTTTCCGGGCTGGCTGGAGTTTGCCACAAAAAACTTAAATCAGTTTGGCGCTGCAGATATTAATGAAATGATCGAAGATGCGGTGATAGCGGCGATCCATGACCAGGTGTCGGCCGGACTGGATGTGATCACTGATGGGGAACAAACCCGGCTGGATTTTAATTTATCCTTTTATGGATTTATTAAAGGCATTGAAAACAATGAAACAGAAACCAGGAAGTTTGGCCCCGCTGCACATGATCAGCGCGGCAAAAACACCATTACCGGGGAATTATTAGCGCCAAACGGGTTAGGTGCAGTGAAAGAATTTCAGCGCCTGCAACGCCTCGCACCT
>CAZFLL010000005.1:36394-76275 GCA_964519865.1 uncultured Chitinophaga sp.
CCGGTTGTTGGTAAATGTAACCTCAGCACTCATTTATGCTTTGGTAATTTCAAAGGACGGCCGGTGGGTTACCGGAGCATCAAACCGATGCTGCCGGATTTCCTCGATATGACGGTGGATGAAATTCATATTGAAATGGCCAACCGTGAATTTTCAGAAATTGAATTATTAGCCCCTTTTGCAGAAAAAATGAAGGTCGCCGTAGGGGTGATTGATGTTAAAAACTACTATATAGAGACGGTGGAGGATGTGGTGGAAAGGATCAACCGCTGTTTGAAATATGTTCCGGCAGAAAAGTTATCCGTGGCACCGGACTGCGGACTGAGCCAGACCGCCCGCTGGGCCTCGCGTCAGAAATTGGCCAATATGGTTTCAGGGGCAAAAAAAGTAAGAGAGAGTTTATAATATGGAATGCAGAATATTTGATGATTACGATGAATTATCCGCAGCAGCTGCAGAGCTGATTATTGGAATAGTGGAAAGAAAGCCGGATGCAGTGCTGTGTTTTGCCACGGGTAATTCACCGGTGGGTACTTACAAGGCCCTTGCTCAAAAGGCCAAAGAAAGCGGAACTGATTTCAGCCAGTGCTTTTGTTTTGGATTGGATGAATGGCTGGGTGTGCCACCCGAAAAAAGCGGCAGTTGCCATTACCTGCTTTATGAACAGGTGTTTAATCCACTTGGAATCAGCCCGGCACAAGTGCATTTGTTTGATGGGATGACCAAAGATATTCAAATGGAGTGCAGGATCATGAATGGCGAAATTGAAAATGCAGGCGGGATTGATTGTATGCTGGTGGGAATCGGGCTGAACGGTCATATCGGGTTTAATGAACCCGGTGTGGACATCGGTCTGCAGGCACATGAACAGGAACTGCAGGACAGTACGCTGGCTTCCGGACAACTGTACTTCAATGAACCTACGGCTATAGCAAAAGGAATTACCCTTGGACTCGGCCAGGTGATGAAGGCCAGGACTTTATTAATGCTGGCCAGTGGAAAAAGCAAGGCGGAGATTATTCATAAAGCATGTGATGGTCCGGTGAGTAATGAAGTGCCGGCCAGTTATATCCAGCATCACCGGCATGCAGTGCTGATGATCGACCGGGAGGCCGCTACTTTATTGAGCATATGAAAATGGAACTGATCAAAGCCATAAAACGGGATGAGGAGCTGCTGGCTGAAATGGACAGCCTGCTACCTGATACCACACAGGCTCATCTCTGGTGGCTGGGCCAAAGCGGCTATTTGCTGCAATGGAAGGGCAAAAGGTTGCTGATGGATCCGTACCTGTCTGATTCGCTGACAAATAAATATGCGGCAACAGAAAAGCCACATACCCGTATGAGTGAACGGGTGATCAGGCCCGGATTGCTGAAACAGATTGATGTGGTCAGTTCGAGCCATAACCATACCGATCATCTGGATGCGGAAACCCTGATCCCGGTATTGAAAAATAATCCGGCAATCCGTTTTGTAATACCGGAGGCCAACCGTGCATTTGTAGCGGAACGGGTGCAATGTGAGCAGGGATTTCCGGTTGGATTGAATGAAGGACAATCCGTGGAACTGGGTGGATTTACTTTTTATGGAATACCGGCAAAGCATAATGAGATTGAACGGGATGAAAAGGGGAATTGCCGGTTTATGGGGTATGTGATCCGGTTCGGCAATTTCAGCCTCTATCACAGTGGTGATACGCTTTGGTTTGAAGAATTACCGGAACTGCTTCGACCGTTTTCTGTTGACCTGGCGCTTTTACCGATCAACGGAAATAAACCTGAACGGAATGTGGCCGGTAACCTGGATGCCGCAGAGGCGATAAAACTGGCAAAGTACTTAGGGGTAAAGACCCTTATTCCTTGTCATTACGATATGTTTTCTTTTAATACGGCCGATGTTCAGGAGTTTGTGCAGGAAGCAGAAGCCAATCAGCAGGGATACCGGGTTTTAAAAGGAGGGGAAAAGGTTTCATTCAATATAAACGAATAACCATGAACCGTTTTTTTGCGGCAGGTCCGATTGGAGAATCCTGGGGTATTGCCCTGGTGCGGATCATCACCGGCGCATTTCTATTATTTCATGGATGGGAGTGTTTTGATGCAGGGAAGATGGAGATGTATAGCAACTGGTTTGCTGACCGGCATTATAGTCACCCGGCTGCCTGGGCTTACGCGGGTAAGGTGGCTGAATTACTCTCCGGTGTGGGATTTGTACTGGGTTTATTCACGCGGGTCGCGGCCCTTGGTGCCATCGTCACTTTCAGCGGAATCATTTTCCTGCTGGGCGATAAAGGAAAAATTTTCGAAACGGATCAGCATCCCTTCCTGTTTATTTTGCTGAGCCTGGTATTTATTTTCACCGGTCCGGGCGCTTTAAGTCTCGACGGAATATTGTTCAGGTATAAAAAACACAGGTATTAATCGGGCATGTATGTCAGACACCACCCAGGTAAATATTAATACAAAAGGTCAGGAGGCCAACCGTTATGATGCCATCGTAATTGGCAGTGGCATCAGCGGCGGCTGGGCGGCCAAAGAACTCTGTGAAAAAGGACTCAAAACCCTGGTGCTCGAACGTGGCCGCCCGGTGGATCATATCAGGGATTATCCAACGGCCGTTTTGTCCCGATGGGAACTGCCCCACCGCGGCTCCATAACACGCGAAACACGTGAACAGAATCCACTGATCACTAAAGCCGCCGGTTATGGCGAAGACACGCAGCACTTTTTTGTAAAGGATGTAGATCATCCGTATATACAGGAAAAGCCCTTCGATTGGGTAAGGGGTTACCAGGTAGGAGGCAAATCGCTCACCTGGGGCCGTGCCTGTGCACGCTGGAGTCCGTATGATTTCACTGCACCGGAACGGTATGGATACGGGCAATCATTCCCCCTGAAATATGATGATATCAAGGACTGGTATAGCCATGTCGAGAAATTCATTGGTGTCTGCGGCAGTTATGATGGTATTCCTTCCATGCCGGATGGGGAGTTTCTTACTGCTTATGAACTGAACGCGGCTGAACGGCATTTGCAGCAGGTACTGAAAGAAAAATTTAACCGGCATTATGTGTCCGGCCGATGGGCGCATATAACCGACCCGAAACAGGTACACCTGGACCAGGGCCGGGCACAATGCCAGAACCGGAATCTTTGTATGCGGGGTTGTCCGCTGGGTGGCTATTTCAGTTCCAATTCCTCCACCCTGCCCTGGGCGGCAAGGACAGGTAACCTGACGATCAGGCCGCATTCAGTTGTACACTCTGTAATTTATGATGAACAAAAACAAAAAGCGATAGGCGTTCGTGTGATCGATGCGAATACGATGAAGGCTACCGAGTTTTTTGCAAAGATCATATTCTGTAATGCCTCCTCCCTGAATACAAACCTGATCCTGCTGAACTCCACCTCTTCCCGTTTCCCCAACGGACTGGGGAATGACAGCGGGTTGCTGGGAAAATATATCTGTTTCCATAATTACCGCGGCAGTATGAACGGGGACCTGGACGGGATGGAGGATATGTATTACAGAGTATCCAAACCGGCTGAATGCATCGTGGCCAATTTCAGGAACCTGGAAAAAAGGGATACCGACTTTTATGGTGGTTATGTGATTTATTCGGGTGGTTACCGGGAGAAGTTAAGTGATAAACATGTCAAACCGTTATTGGGGGCTGACTTCAAAGATGCCATCAGTGAACCTGGTACATGGGGAGTATATATGTATATGCAGGGAGAAACCATTGCCAAGGAGAGCAATCATGTCCGCCTCAGTAAGGATCAGAAAGACCAGTGGGGAATGCCCCTGCTGATCACTTCCGTGGGATATGATGAGAATGATGATAAAATGGTCAAGGATTTCCTGGAACAGGGACAACTGATGCTGGAAGCGGCGGGCGTGAAGAATATTAATACCAATGACAGTAAACAGTCACCCGGACTGGATATTCACGAAATGGGTGGTGTGCGTATGGGAGCAGATCCTAAGACCTCGTTGTTGAACGAATGGAATCAGCTGCATCATTGCAAAAATGTATTCGTCACCGATGGAGCCTGCATGACCAGTACCGGCAGCCAGAGTCCGTCGATTTTGTATATGGCGTTTACAGCGAGGGCGGTGGAGTATGCGGTGGATCAGCTGAAGAAAGGGAATTTGTGAAAGAGGAGAGAGGGGAGAGGAAAGAGGAAAGGGGAGAGAGGAAAGAGGAAAGGGGAGAGAGGATAATGAATATTAAAATGATTGATATGATAAAGTATATCCGGGCAGCAGGGTTGTTTTTACTTTTTACTTTTGAATTTTTTCTTGCTGACGGTCAGCAGAAGACGTATTGCAACCCGGTCAATATTGATTATGGCTATACACCCATCCCGAATTTCAGCGAATGGGGCCGGCACCGGGCTACAGCCGATCCGGTAATTGTTTTGTATAAAGGGGATTACTATTTGTTCAGCACCAATCAATGGGGATATTGGTGGAGCCCGGATATGCTGAACTGGAAATTCATTTCAAAAAAATTCCTGCGCCCCTGGAATGAAGGGTATGATGAACTCTGTGCCCCCGGCGTGGGTATTATCGGGGATACGATGATCGTGTTTGGTTCCACTTACACGAGTAAGTTCACTATGTGGATGAGCACCAATCCCAAAGCCAATGAATGGAAGCCGCTGGTGGATTCCTTTGCGATCGGGGGCTGGGATCCTTCTTTTTTTACAGACGATGATGGTAAATTCTATATGTATAACGGGAGCAGTAACCGCTTCCCGATGTATGGTATTGAACTGAACCGGAAAACCATGGAGCCGGTGGGCACCCGGAAGGAAATGTATATGCTCGAACCCTGGCGCTTTGGCTGGCAGCGTTTCGGGGAACATATGGACAATACGTTCCTGGATCCTTTCCTCGAAGGATCTCATATGACAAAGTATAAAGGAAAATATTATCTGCAGTATGGTGCACCAGGTACTGAGTTCAGTGGATATGCGGATGGATTGGTGGTGGGGGATAATCCGCTCGGGCCATTTGAAGCACAAAGCGATCCCCTGAGTATAAAACTCGGAGGTTATGTGCGGGGAGCCGGGCATGGGACCACTTTTATCGACAAATTCAATAATTACTGGCATGTATCCACCACGGTGGTATCTGTTAAGAATACATTTGAACGACGCATCGGTATCTGGCCGACCGGGTTTGATAAGGAGGGGAAAATGTTCTGCAATACCACCTTCGGTGATTACCCGCATTATATTCCGGCAGCTGGTATCAATGGCAGTGAATATGGGAAGGAAGGGAAATCACCCTACTTCACCGGGTGGATGCTGCTGAATTATAATAAGCCGGTACAGGTGTCTTCCACACTGGGAGGATATGTTCCCAATAATGCAGTGGATGAACTGACAAAAACCTACTGGAGTGCAAAAAGCGGGGATAAAGGCGAATGGATACAGACAGATCTGGGTAATGTTTCCACTATAAATGCCATACAGATCAACTATGCGGACCAGGATGTGGAAGCAAACCGCCTGGGCAAATGGAATGATCAGTATCACCAGTATAAATTGTGGTCTTCCCTGGATGGAAAGAAATGGACCGTACTGGTGGATAAAAGCCAGAACAAGACAGATATCCCGCATGAATACGTAGAACTGCCAGCCCCGGTACAGGCCCGTTTTATTAAACTGGAAAATATACATATGCCCACCGGGAAGTTTGCACTCAGCGGATTCCGGGTATTCGGGAATGGCAATGGCGCCAAACCCGAACCTGTAAAGCAATTTATTGTATTGCGTACAGAAAAAGATAAACGCAGTGCTTTCATTAAATGGAGCCCGGTGGACAATGCCTTTGCCTATAATATTTACTATGGCACGGCCCCCGATAAACTGTATACCAGTATAATGATTCACTCCAACAATGAATATTGGATGAAGGCCATGGACTCTCAGAAACCCTATTATTATTGTATTGAAGCGGTGAATGAGAACGGCTGCAGTACAAGAACAAACGTGATTAAAGTGGATTAGTATGCGTAAAATTCTTCTTATTTGTTTAGTAGCAGGACTTTTTTCATCAGCCACACAGGCCCAGGGAAATATTCCCTTCTGGAAAGAAGTGCAGGCGCTTAAACAGAAAGACAGCCTGGCTTTTCCTGCACCCGGACAGACCTTGTTTATCGGCAGTTCCTCCTTTACCATGTGGAAAGACGCGCAGGACTATTTCCCTAAGCATAAGATACTGAACAGGGCCTTTGGTGGTTCCACCTTACTGGATATGATCCGGTTCCGCTATGAGGTGGTATTTCCCTACCAGCCCAAACAGATCGTATTGTACTGCGGGGAGAATGATTTTGCCTCAAGTGATACCGTGACAGTTTCCATGGTGGTGGAACGATTCAAAACATTTTATAGCCTGATGCGGGCCAGGTATCCGGTGGTTCCTTTCCTGTATGTATCCATGAAGCCGAGTCCGAGCCGCGCCCACCTGATGTCAAAATACAAAGAAGCCAACCAGCTGATCGCGGAGTTCCTGAAACAGGACAAGAAGTCTGCCTTTGCCGATGTATATTCAAAAATGCTGAAAGCCGATGGCAGTCCGATGGATGATATCTTCCTGCAGGACCGCTTGCACATGACGGCCAAAGGCTATGCGATCTGGAAGAAAATACTTGAACCACTACTGATAAAATAAAACGAATGCTGAAGAATCTTACTTTTTACGGGTTACTGCTCCTGTTGGTTTCCTGCAAGGAATCACCCAAAGAAGTCCCGGTGACCAAAATCGCTTTTGGCTCCTGTGGTTACCAGGATGAACCGCAGCCGGTGCTGGCCATTGCCGCGGAACAGAAACCCGATGCCTTTGTATTCCTGGGAGATAATATTTATGGGGATACTGATAATATGGACACACTCCGGGCCAAGTATCAGCGGTTAGGGGCCAAACCGGAATACAAGCAACTTTCAGCTGCCACTAAAATCTTTGCCACCTGGGATGATCATGATTACGGACGCAATGATTCAGGCAAATGGTATCCGTATAAAGAAGCTTCAAAAGCAATCTTCATGGATTTTTTTAAAGAACCGGACAGCAGTGAACGCAGGAAGCATGCCGGGGTTTACAAAACCGAGTATATCCGTTCCGGTGATAAAACCATTCAATTGCTTTTACTGGATGTACGCTCTTTCAGAAGTGATCTGAGGCTTTATCATAAAGGAGATACACTGCCTTATGGCGGATTCTTTTATACCCCGGATTATTATCCGCAAACCTCGCCCGACAGCACTTTACTCGGTGCTGATCAATGGACCTGGCTGGAATCGGAATTAAAGAAGCCGGCTGATATACGGCTGATCGGCAGCGGTTCCCAGTTCGCTATTGAATTCAATGGCTATGAAGCCTGGGCTAACTTCCCGCTGGAGCAACGGAGAATGCTGGACCTGATCAAAAGTACCAGGGCACAGCATGTACTGTTCTTAACCGGGGATGTGCATTACGCAGAGATATCCAGGATCAAAGAAGAAGGACTGTATCCTGTTTATGATGTAACCGCCAGCGGCATTACCAGCACCTGGACCTTCGCCACACAGAATAAGAACAGGATTGAAGGTCCTGTTATGGATAATCATTTTGGCCTGCTGACCATTACCTGGGAAGAAGATCCCGTAATAAAAATGGAGATTATTGATAAATACAGGAATGGCCGGATCGAGTATACCATCAAAGCCAGTGAAATAAGTTTTTAAATTTGACAATTATAAACATCTACACATGAAAAGGATTTTAACGGTTGCAGCGATGATTTTTTGCCTGGCTGGTTTCCAGGCAACCGCACAGCAAACCAATGACGCGAAGATGAAGACCTTCATCGATGCGCTGATGAAAAAAATGACCCTGGAAGAAAAACTCGGACAGCTGAACCTGCCCGGCAGTGGTGATATCGTCACCGGACAGGCACAGAGTTCAGATATCGGGAAGAAAATACGTGAGGGTAAAGTGGGCGGTCTGTTTAATATTAAATCAGTAGCCAAGATCAGGGACGTGCAGAAAGTAGCCGTGGAAGAAAGCCGGTTGAAAATACCACTGATCTTCGGGATGGATGTGATCCATGGATATGAAACCGTATTTCCAATTCCCCTCGGACTTAGTTGTACCTGGGATATGCAACTCGTGGAAAACAGTGCGAGGATCGCGGCGGTGGAAGCCAGTGCAGATGGAATCAACTGGACTTTTTCTCCCATGGTGGATATCTGCCGGGATGCCCGCTGGGGACGTATTGCGGAAGGAAACGGGGAAGATCCTTTCCTGGGTTCACAAATCGCAAAAGCCATGGTGCGTGGTTACCAGGGCAATGACCTGACAAAGAACAATACCATTATGGCCTGTGTAAAGCACTATGCCATGTACGGGGCCGCTGAAGCAGGACGTGATTATAACACCACCGATATGAGCCGCCAGCGGATGTTCAATGATTATCTTCCTCCGTATAAAGCCGCTGCCGATGCAGGGGCTGGTAGTTTTATGGCCTCATTTAATGAAGTGGAAGGTGTTCCGGCCACGGCCAATAAATGGCTGATGACCGATGTGCTCCGTAAACAATGGGGTTTTAATGGATTTGTGGTAACGGATTATACCGGCATCAACGAAATGATCGATCACGGGATCGGTGACCTGCAGACCGTTTCTGCCAGGGCCCTGATGGCCGGTGTGGATATGGATATGGTGGGAGAAGGACTGCTGACCACCTTGCAGAAATCACTCAAAGAAGGCAAAGTAACCCAGGCACAGATCGACCTGGCCTGCCGCCGCATTCTTGAAGCCAAGTATAAACTCGGTCTCTTTGCGGATCCATTTAAATACTGTGATGAAAACCGCGCGAAGACAGAAGTTTTTACTGCTGAACACCGCAGCATTGCCCGGAGTACAGCCGCACAGAGTTTTGTATTGCTGAAAAACCAGGGGAATGTGTTGCCGTTAAAAAAATCAGGAACCATTGCATTGATCGGCCCACTGGCTGATAACAAGGAAAACATGCCGGGTACCTGGAGCGTGGCCGCTAATTTCCAGAAAGCCACTTCTGTACTGGCCGGTTTGAAGGATGTAGTGGGGGATCAAGTAAAAATTATCTATGCCAAAGGCTCCAACCTGGATGCCGATGCTGCTTTTGAAGAAAGAGCCGGGATGTTTGGTAAAAATTTAGGCCGCGATAACCGTCCGGCTGACGTGATTATCAAAGAAGCCGTGGATGCCGCGAGCCAGGCCGATGTGGTGGTGGCCGCTTTAGGCGAGAGTGCTGAAATGAGTGGCGAAAGCAGCAGCCGCAGCAATATTGAAATCCCGCAGGTCCAGAAAGATTTATTAAATGCCTTATTAAAAACAGGTAAACCGGTGGTACTGGTATTATTCACGGGTCGTCCGCTGGCGATTAAAGAAGAGAGTGAAAAAGTACCGGCCATTTTGAATGTTTGGTTCGGTGGAAGTGAAGCCGGTTTTGCGATTGCTGATGTATTATTTGGAAACGTAAACCCTTCCGGAAAACTGACCACCACATTCCCGCAGAATGTAGGACAGGTGCCGATCTATTATGCACATAAGAATACCGGTCGTCCGCTGGAAGAAGGAAAATGGTTCTCCAAATTCCGTTCAAATTATCTCGATGTAAGCAATGATCCCGTTTATCCCTTTGGATATGGATTAAGCTATACCAGTTTTGGATACAGCGATATCACACTCAGCAGCAACAACCTGAAAGGAAACCAGTCCCTGAAAGCATCCGTAACCGTAACCAACAATGGAAAATACGAAGGCAAGGAAGTGGTGCAGTTGTATATCCGGGATGTGGTGGGTAGTGTAACCCGGCCGGTAAAAGAACTGAAAGGGTTCCAGAAGATCAGCCTGAAACCGGGAGAATCCAAAACGGTAACGTTCACGATTACTCCCGAAGACCTGAAATTTTACAATTATGACCTGAAATATGATTGGGAAGCAGGTGATTTTCAGATTATGATCGGGACCAATTCAAAAGAAGTGAAGATGGCGAAAGTGAATTGGGTGAAATAAACAACACGGCCTTTAAACCCGGTCCGGAACCGGTGAAAATGGGTGATTCTGTTAACAGAAAGGCTCATGGTCACCGGTTTTTTTATTATATGTCTTTTTATGCT
The DNA here is from genome assembly GCA_964519865.1 of uncultured Chitinophaga sp. GTDB lineage: Bacteria > Bacteroidota > Bacteroidia > Chitinophagales > Chitinophagaceae > JJ008. Next base: position 46,552 of record CAZFLL010000005.1, read on the forward strand.
TATTTATTATGCAGGTAAACAACATTTTGCCGCAATCAATATTTCTTTAATTTTACTGTCGCTTGCTGCTTTGCTTTGAAAACGTATACACTATATTCCCCAGATGAGCTGCTTGACCTGGTAACCCGGGATAATGAAGCAGCCTTCAATGAGCTTTATGAGCGCTACTGGGAAAAGTTGTTTGTTATCGCCTATAACCGTTTGCAGGACCGCGCCGCTGCTGAAGATATTGTTCACGATGTATTTACTGCACTCTGGTCTAACCGTCACACGACTCATATTGATGCCCCTGAAAATTACCTGGCGGTTGCGGTGAAGTATGCCGTACTCAACCGGATTAAACGGGATATCCGGGAACGCGAAAAGCAGTTCCGGAGTGCCGCTGAAACACCAGTAGCCGAATGCCGGATCGAAACATCCCTCCATTACAAAACAGTCCTGGAACGGGTCAGGCAGGAAGTGGAAAAGCTGCCTGAGCATTGCCGCCTCGTCTTCCTCTACAGTCGTGAAGCCGGATTGCCGGTAAAAGAAATTGCCCGGCGTCTTCATATCTCCCCCAAAACCGTCGAAAACCAGTTGGGTAAGGCCGTCCGCCAGCTGAAACTGGCTGCCCGGAGCCTGCTCCATTCCCTTTTTTAGACCTTTTTTAAAAAAATTAAACATGACATAGGGGATTTCCAATTCCCGGTGTACTCATTTGTATAACCGCATGAAACTGTCAAATCATTTAGCCGAACTGATCGAAAAATACGAGGCCGGCACCGCCAGTCCGGAAGAGATCGCTGAACTAAACAACTGGTACCATTCGTTTGATGACGGAGTGGCCCGGGTTGCTTCCGATAAACCCCTGACAAGGGATGACCTGAGCCGTGGTATTAAAGAAAGGATCAGCAAAACAAACAGGGAATCTATTCCATCCATTTACCGCAGGGGCTGGTTCCGGGCGGCAGCAGCTGTTCTCATCCTCATTCTTGGTGCTGCTTATTTTTATCTTCAACAGGCTGACAGGGATAAGCCGGCCATCGCTGCTGTTCCTGCTAAAAAATCTCCGGATATTGTCGTGCCGGGTGGCAATAAAGCCCTGCTTACCCTGGCAGATGGATCTACCATCATACTGGATAGTGCTTCCAATGGTTTATTGAGTACACAGGGAAATATTAAAGTGGAGAAACTGGATAATGGATTACTCGCTTATAAAGTAAACGGGAAGATTGTCACTGAAAATGACGAGGCTTTTTACAATACGATCAGCACGCCCCGTGGCGGACAGTATAAAGTGACCTTATCCGATGGCACCAGTGTGTGGTTAAATGCGGCATCGTCTATCCGTTTCCCGGTTTTTTTCACCGGCAACGAACGTAAAGTGGAAGTAACAGGTGAAGCCTATTTTGAAGTGGCTAAAAATATCTCAAAGCCCTTTAAAGTAAAAGCAGTGAATTCAGAAGTGGAAGTACTGGGAACGCATTTTAATATCAATGCTTATTCAGATGAGGCCAGTATCAAGACCACCTTACTTGAAGGGAAAGTAAAAATAACCGTACCGGGGCAGTCGGCCACACAGCCAGCCCGCTTTTTGCAACCCGGTCAGCAATCCGGTATCAGTAAAACCGGGCAGATCAGTGTGCTGAATAATGCAGATACTGAGGAAGCCGTGGCCTGGATCAAAGGACGTTTTCAGTTTGACAATACCGATCTCCGGTCCATGCTCCGCCAGTTTGCGCGCTGGTATGATGTGGAGGTGGAATACCGCGGACCGGTGGACCTGTACTTTACCGGTCAGCTGACCCGCAATGAACAGGTGACAAAAGTATTTAAGCAATTGGAGCTTACCGGCGAGGTTCATTTCCGGATGGAAGGCCGAAAAGTAATTGTAACACGATAAAAACGATCATATGAATACACAAAACCGGTTGCATTTTCCTTATGGGATGGATGGCTGAGCGGTGGCAGGTATAAATAAAAAACCGGATTCTGTTAGAGGCAGAACCCGGCGGAAGTTTAGGCCTGCTAACAAACAATGTTCAGACTGCTTATTATTCAACCCTGGCCGGGTTAAATCACCGGCCATTAAACAATACAAATTTATGTATTTCACTGCAGTTTGCCGGTCCGGCCTCAGTAAGGTCCCCCTGGCAAGACAAACGATTAAGTCTATGAAATTGATCAGCATTTTCCTCCTGGCCGCCTGCATGCAGGTAAGTGCCAGCGGATACTCCCAGCGGGTGACGATCAGGGAAACCAATGTTACCCTCCGTAAAGTATTTGAGGAGATCCGTAAACAGACCGGCATACAGTTTTTCTACGCGGTTAATACCATGCAATCCGCTAAACCGGTTTCCATTTCAGTAAAAAATGAACCACTGGAGTCCGTGCTGGATCTTTGTTTCCGTGACCAGGACCTGACTTATACATTATCTGAGAATACCATAATAGTTAAACGTAAAACCCCGGCACCTGAAGTAAATGATCCACCGGTGATAATGCCGGAGCCGGTGAATGTCGTGATCAAAGGACAGGTGACCGATGATAAAGGCCTGCCCATGAATGGCGTTTCCGTAAGTGTAAAAGGAAGCACATCCGGTACTGTGACCGATGCCAACGGTAATTACACGATTTCTGTTCCGGAAGACGCGGTGCTGGTTTTCACGTATGTTGGTTATGTAAACGTTGAAATGAAAACCACCGGCCGGACCACCCTGGATATTTCCATGAAACCCAGGGAACGTTCACTGGATGAAATCGTGGTCGTGGGTTATGGTACCCAGAAGAAAAGGGACCTTACCGGTTCTGTTTCTTCCGTAAAAGGAGAAGAAGTGGCGGATATGCCTTCCACCAACCCGATCGCTTCCTTACAGGGGAAAGTGCCGGGTCTGACAATTTCCAATTCCGGCCGCGCCGGTGCCAGTCCCGTGGTACGTATCCGTGGGGTGAACAGTACCAACAGTGCCAGCCCGGTATATGTGGTGGATGGCGTACTGCATGACAATATTGATTTCCTGAATCCATCCGATATTGAAACCATTGATATCCTCCGTGATCCTTCTTCCATCGCGATCTATGGATTGCGCGGTGCGAATGGAGTGATTGCTATTACCTCTAAAAAAGCCGCCCGCGGACAAACCAGGATCAACCTGCAAAGCACTGCCGGTGTGCAGGTGGTACAGGATAAAATCAAAATCACCGATGCGGACGGGTTTAAAAAACTATATAATGCCCAGCTGGCTAACCTGAATGCCGCTGCCTTCGATTATACCAATTATACCGCCAATACCAACTGGCAGGACCTGGTGCTGCAAAAAGCCCTGATCACTTCCACCAACCTGAGCATCAGTAATACCGGGGAGAAATCCACCACCTATATGAATATTGGTTATACTGACCAGGAAGGGGTGCTGAAGAATGACCGGTATAAAAGATACCTGGTACGTTTAAATGAAGAAATTCGTTTTAACAGCAAGATCAAAGTTGGTGGTGAAGTCACCGGTTATCATGTGGTGAATAACCCGCCGGCCGCTTCAATAACCAATGCACTCTGGGCCGCACCCATTGTGCCGATACAGCAGGATGCCAATACCTATTACAGTATGCCGTCATTCCAGCGGGCACAGGTCGGTAACCCGATTGCCGCCCTTAACCGGAATGATAAAAATTCGGTCAACAAAAGTTTCCGGGTGATCGGCAGTCTCTTTGCTGAAATAAAATTCCTGAAAAGCTTTACCTGGCGTTCTACTTTGTATACGGATCTTGGATTTAACAGCAGCCGTGTGTATGCCCAACTGCCCTATTCCTTTGTAAACCTGGGTGAAGGCGGAAATCCGACTACGGTCACCTTTGATAATTCTGTCCGTACTTCCGTTACCCAGGAACAAAGCGAGTCCCGCCGTTTCCAGCAGGATCATGTGCTGTCTTTTGATAAGAAATTCGGTAAGGGACATGTGGTGAATGCGGTGGCCGGTTTTACCAGTATTTACAGCGCCAGTTCGTTTGTCAATGGACTGCGTCGTGATACCGCGGTGAACATACCAGACGATCCCGATTTCTGGTACCTCGGCATTGTAAACGTGAATAATCCTATTACCAATGGTGGTGGTGGTTCAGAAAGTGCGATTGCAGGTGGTTTTGCCCGGGTGGGATATTCTTACAAAGGGAAGTACCTGCTGAACGCTACGATCCGTCGTGACGGAAGTTCCAAATTTGCCCCGGAAAACCGCTGGGGTACATTCGGCAGTGTGGGTGCCGGCTGGCTGGTCAGCGATGAAAAATTCTTCAAAGGAGTAAAGGGTATTGACTTTTTGAAACTCCGAGCTGCCTGGGGACGTACCGGTAATGCCAATGGTTTTGCTGATAATCTTTATAAACCCGGCATTCAGAATGCCTCCACGGCTATATTCGGAGATAATATATATAGCTCCATACAGGCCGCTTATATTCCTGACCCCAACCTGCATTGGGAAACAGTACAGGGTATTGACGTGGGTGTGGATGTCCGCGCCCTTGGTAACCGGTTGAATACAGAGCTTACTTATTACAACAGGACAACCACTGATATCCTCACCGGGGTTACATTGCCCAATGAAAGCCGTACTTACTTTACCAACCTGGGTAAGATCACCAATAAAGGGGTGGAAGTAAATGTTGGCTGGAATGATAAGATCGGTAAGGACTTCACGTATGGAGTAAGTGCGAATTACAGTTTCAATAAGAATGTAGTGAACTCCATCGGCGATAATTTTAATTTCTCCATTATCGGAAATGCCGGCGCCAACCTGACCACTACCGGCAAATCAATCGGTTATTTTTATGGTTATACCCAGACCGGTATCTACCAGTCCACGGCTGATATCCAGAAATTACCCGCCTTTATCACTTCACTTCCCGGTGATGTTTCCTACGCGGATATTAATGGTGACGGGCAGCTCACCACGGCTGACCGGGGTTATTTGGGTACACCATTCCCTCCTCATAGTTTCGGGGGCAGTATTAATGTGGCCTATAAAGGATTTGACCTGGCCATTGACGGGCAGGGTGCCGCTGGTCATAAGATCTATACCCAGCGCCGTACTTCCACCTTCGCGGTGCTCAACTACGAAGCAAACCGCCTGAATGCCTGGACCACGGCCGGATCCACCAATATTGAACCTATACTTGATAATACACGTGGTAATAATTTCCTGATGAGTACCTATTACCTCGAACCGGGTGATTATTTCAGGATCCGACTGCTGCAGGTAGGGTATACATTTGATCAGCCCCTGTTGTCAAGAGTGGGCATTCAGAAAGCCAGGATCTACCTGAGCGGACAGAATATCAAAACCTGGAGCCAGGTTACCGGTTATTCTCCTGAGCCACTGATCGGTGATATACTCGGTGGTGGTGCGGACAACGGCGCTTATCCGGTTCCGGCCATTTATTCAGTAGGTATCAATCTTACATTCTAAAAAGCAAAAAATTACCGATATGAAATTCATTCTTAATTCCACTAAATCATTCCGCCTGATACTGCTGACCGTACTGGCAGTAAGTATGCTTACCGGATGTAAGCGATTCCTGGATACGGAGCGCCAGGGTGCTTATGATGCGGATAACTATCCCTATCCCGGGGGGTCGGGTCCTTATGACCAGTTCATTTTCGCCGCCTACAACGACCTCCGCAGTTTTAATGTGCACAGCCAGTCATTTATCGCGGCCACCAGTATCCGCAGTGATGATGCGGATAAAGGAAGCACACCAGCCGATGGCGGAGCCAATGCTATTGATATGGATAATTTCCCGGTTGCCGCGAGTAATGGTTTTGCCAATACACTGTGGGTGGGCTATTATGGTATGATCAACAAGTGCAACAGCACGATCAAGGAAGTAAATACAAATACCCTGATCACGGCCACCGATCAGATCAAGCAGCAGACCATCGGGGAAGCGAAGTTCATCCGGGCCTACAGTTATTTCATGCTGGGCCGCTTGTTTGGACGGGTACCGCTGATTGATACTATTTTCAGCAATCCTGCCGCGCAGAACAATGTACCGCAGGCTGCACCGGCCACACTGATGGCATTTATTGAAAATGACCTGAACTATGCAGCCATCACCCTCCCGCTGAGCTGGGATGTAAAATTTGCCGGGCGTGCCACCAGGGGAGCCGCCAATGGTTTACTGGCCAAGGTTTACCTCTACCAGCAGAAATGGCAACAGGCCATGAATGCAGCCGGTGCTGTTATCAACTCAGGACAATATGACCTCAGCACCACCTATGATAAAATTTTCAGGGAAGAAGGGGAGAACAGCAAGGAATCAGTATTTGAAGTGCAGGCCACTGCTTCTGCGGCCATTCCTTCAGCTAACGGGGTTCAATATGCGCAGATACAGGGAATCCGTGGTTCCGGTATCTGGGACCAGGGCTGGGGATGGAATACGCCCAGTACTTACCTGGAGGCTGCTTATGAAGCAGGTGATCCTCGTAAAAACCGGACCATTATGTATACCAGCACATCCACCACTACTTACCAGACAATTTACGGGGAGAACCTGCCGGTGGGACTGCCAAACCCCAGGTATAATAATAAAGTATATACCAATCCTTCCCTGCGGGCTTCCATCGGGAACCGCTTTGGTTACTGGATGAACCTGCGGGTGCTCCGTTATGCCGATGTGGTACTGATGTATGCAGAAGCCGCCAATGAAGTGGGGGGAGCAACAAATATTACCGCTGCCAGGAATGCGCTTAATTCCATCAGGGCCCGCGCCCGGAATGGCAATAATACCATCCTGCCCGATGTAACCACCACTGACCAGGCAGCCCTGCGTGATGCAATCCGCCAGGAGCGCCGGGTGGAACTGGCTATGGAACATGAACGGTTTTTTGATATAGTGCGCTGGGGCATTGCCCAGGCCACCATGAATGCCGCCGGCAAACCCAATTTCAACGGCAGCAGGGATGTACTGCTACCGATTCCGCAAACACAGATTGACCTGAGTGCCGGTGTACTGACACAAAACCCGGGGTATTAATTGATTTACGTTTAAAAAAACTGACATGAATTACACAACATTATATAAGAACAGCCGTACCTGGATACTCTCCGGAATTCTCCTGGCCGCGGTTTCCTGTAAGAAAGACGGCAACCCGAACAACCTGCCTTCGGTGAATCCGGCAGATTATGAAGGGAAGATCGACGGGTATACCAGTTCAGACGAAGTGTATCCGAATAACCTGATCGCTTACTGGAGTTTCGATGATACCAAGAATGAACTTAAAAGCGGAACAGCTCCTGCTTCTTCTGCCAATGACTCCTATGTAGCCGGTGGAGTACGGGGCAAAGCGTTGAATCTTGCAGCAGGGTATGTTTTATTCACCAACCAGTTTGAAAAATTCAAGACTGATTCGCTGAAGAGCTGGACCATCAGCACCTGGGTGAAAATTCTGAACAATGGAACCAAACGGACCATGCTTTTCCAGCTGGCCCGCCCGGGTATCTTTAACGGCAATATCAATTTTGCACTCAATACCCAGTCATTCCCTGCTTCTAATACCACCACCTTACGTATTCAGCCAACCTTCATGACCATTGGCGGGGGTACACAGGATAACCTGAACAGTGTATTATCCCCGACCATCGGGATGGATAAATGGACACATATTGTACTCACGTATGAGTTTACCACCGGCGTGTTCAATATCTGGGCCGATGCGGTGAAAGTGGGTGCCTTCCCTAACAGGGGTACCGGTAACAACAACTTCAAAGCCTATGAACCTAACCAGGTGATCATCGGTTCCAATTATAATGGTATTCCGGGAATGTCAGTCAGTTCCGATGTAACATTCGCACCCATGACCGGCCAGGTGGATGAGATCCGGTTCTATAACCGTTCATTACCTGATGCGCATATCAGGGCACTATTTAATTTAGGCAAAGCAAATAAGTAAGCAATCGGTGATCCGGGGCTGTACCAGCAGAGGTATGGCCCCATTTTTTTTGTCCTTAATAATCTGTTTATGCGTCACCTAATTTTCGCTTCACTCCTGTTACTGGCCGCCTGCGGTCCTGCTGTAAAGAAAACGGCAGAGACCGTTCCTGGTTTGAGTAAGGAGGACCAGGTCATTTTTGATTCTGTTCAACGGGCCGCTTTCCGTTATTTCTGGGAAGGGGCAGAGCCCGTAAGCGGACTGGCCCGCGAACGATACCATGCCGACAATATTTATCCGCAAAAGGATATGAGTACAGTGACCAGTGGTGGTGCAGGTTTTGGTGTGATGGCCATACTGACCGGTATAGAACGGAAATTCATCACCCGGGAGGAAGGTTTTGCCAGGCTGGAAAAGATCGTTCATTTCCTGGAAACAGCTGACCGCTTTCACGGGGCCTGGCCACACTGGTGGAACGGGGAAACCGGTAAAGTAAAACCCTTTAGCAAAAAAGACAATGGCGGCGATCTCGTGGAAACCTCTTTTATGATCCAGGGACTGCTTTGTACCCGGCAATTTTTCATGAATGGAACTGAAACAGAAAAGCAACTTTCATCCCGGATTGATAAATTATGGAAGGAAGTGGAATTTGACTGGTACCGCAACGGGCAGAACGTATTGTACTGGCACTGGAGCCCCGAATATAACTGGGACATGAATTTCGCGGTACATGGATACAATGAATGCCTGATCATGTATGTGCTCGCGGCCTCCTCACCCACCCATGCTGTGCCGGCTGAAGTATATCATGAAGGATGGGCAGCCAATGGGAAAATCAATGAAGAGCCAGCTTCCTATGATGGCATTCAGTTACAACTGAATCACCAGGGAGGAAAGGGAACGATCGGGCCCCTGTTCTGGTCACATTATTCATGGATGGGCCTGGATCCGCGCGGATTAAAAGATAAATATGCCGATTACTGGAAAGAAAACACCAGCCATTCAATGATTCATTATAAATGGTGTGTGAATAATCCCAAAAAATTCAAAGGGTATGGTCCGGACAGCTGGGGACTAACATCCAGTTATTCCATGCGCGGATATGCGGGTCATGCCCCTTCCGAAAAACGGGACCTGGGCGTGATCTCACCCACAGCCGCTTTATCTTCTTTTCCATATACGCCAAAGGAATCTATGGCGGCCATGAAAAACTGGTACATCAATAAAAAGGATAAACTTTGGGGGCCCTTTGGTTTTTATGATGCGTTCAGTGAAACGGCTGACTGGTATACTCCCCGTTACCTGGCCATTGACCAGGGCCCGATTGTGGTTATGATGGAAAATTACCGGAGCGGTTTGCTCTGGAACCTGTTTATGAGCTGCCCGGAAATAAAAACCGGGTTAAAGAAACTCGGGTTTGACAGCCCGCATCTTAAATAAATGCTTTATGAAAAAAATCAGCCTGCTTTTATTACTGTTCCTGCCGTTCAGTTCTTTAATACAGGCACAGGACTTCAGCCAGTTTAAAAAGGAATGGATCATCCAGGACGGGGATACCCTGCCTTACCGTATATTATTACCCGATGGGTTTGATTCCACCAGGTCTTACCCGCTGGTATTATTCCTCCATGGCCGGGGAGAAAGCGGTACGGACAATGAAAAGCAACTGACCCATGGGGCTAAACTCTTTGTGGCTGATAGTTTTCGTAAAAAATATCCTTCCATTGTCGTCTTCCCCCAGTGCCCGGCCAATAACTACTGGAGCAATGTACAGGCCGTGACGGAAGGCAGTAAAAATGGCAAACGGGCATTTTATTTTGTACCGGGCGGTGAACCCACCAGGGCATTGCGGGGTGTAATGGGCCTGGTGGAAAACCTGCAGGCCCGGTTCCGGATCAGTCAGCAACAGGTATATGTGATGGGATTATCCATGGGGGGAATGGGTACTTTTGAACTGGTCAGACGGATGCCGGGTACGTTTGCCGCTGCCATCCCGATCTGCGGCGGGGCGAACCCGGCCACAGCTTCAAAGCTGACCGGCACCAGCTGGTGGATATTTCACGGGGGAAAGGATGATGTCGTGTTACCGGTCAACAGTATCCGGATGGCAGATGCATTACGGAAACTGAAAGCCCAAGTGAAATTCACCTTGTTTCCGGAAGCCAATCATAACAGCTGGGATCCGGCTTTTGCTGAACCGGAATTAATGAAATGGTTATTTTCACAACGGAAAAAAACGATTCCATCCAACAAATAACTCTACATTGAAAAAACATATTCTTCTTTTTATATTGTCCGGGATCTTTGCTGCCGATATGAGTGCACAAATTAAAAAAACTATCACCTTCGCGCCTAACCCTGTGGTGGCGCACAGAGGTGCCTTTAAGAAAAACGGGTTCCCTGAGAATTCGATTGCTTCATTGAAGGAGGCTATCCGCCTGGGTTGCACGGGATCAGAATTTGATGTGCGGATGACTGCGGATGATTCGCTGGTGATCAACCACGATCCGCATCATAACAGGCTCGAGATCGAGAAAACAGGCTTTGCGGAATTAAGGCACTTCCCATTGGCCAATGGAGAACCATTGCCGACCCTGCGTTCCTACCTCCTGGCGGGACTGGAGAATAATCATCATACAAGACTGGTGGTGGAAATTAAGCCGTCAGGAATCAGTAAAGAAAGAGGCAAAATGATTGCCGGCAAAGTACTGCAGCTGGTAAAGGAACTGAAGGCGGCTCACCTGGTGGTGTATATCAGTTTTGATTATGAAATACTGAAAGAGCTGCGCCGCCTGGATGCCACGGCCAGTCTTCAATACCTGGAAGGCACTATAGCTCCGGCACAATTAAAAGCAGATGGCATGAACGGGGCCGATTATCACTTCTCTGTCTTTAAGAATAAACCTCAATGGATCAAAGAAGCAAAAGACAACGGCATCGCCTTAAATGCCTGGACGGTGAATGATGAGGAAACCATGAAGTGGCTGCTGAAAGAAGGGTTTGATTTTATTACCACCAATGAGCCGGAGAAAATACTTCAAATCGCTGATTGATGTTCTTAGTACAGATTTTGGTAAATTAAAATTTTTATTGATTTACGAGTGATGCGTATTAATGTGCCAATTAGCCAATTAGCCTACTAAGAGGAGGGTTAAAAATATAGGTGTATACTTTTCTATGGCAATCTGTTTTTTCACAATACACCCCTACGGGGTGAAATAATGAATTCCTTTAATCCGGCGATTTTGCTACCGACAATGCACCCCTACGGGGTGAGAACAGCCAATCATGATATATGCCCTGATTGCTACCAACAATGTATTCCCTCGGGTTGTCGGAAAAAATCAAGCCGGAAATATTCATATTTATAACAATGTTCAATTTGTGGAAATCAACCACTCACCCCGTAGGGGTGTATTGTCGGTAGGTCCAAGGCAGAAGAGTTTGCCCTTCTCACCCCGTAGGGGTGCATTGTGATAATAAGCAATAGTTGTAAACGGGTATTATTCCATACTAAATCTAAACTTTCTAAGAAACCCAATTGGCTAATTGGCACATTGGCTAATTGGCTAATTAGTTCAGTTTTACCCGCTCTAAGACTATCCCTTAATGCTCATCAGGAAATCAAACAAATTCACTTCCGAACTGATCCCGAGTTTTTTTCGCAGCCGGTAACGGCTGATCTCCACGCCACGGACGGAGATATTCATCAGCTGGGCGATTTCCTTGGTGGAGAGGTTCATGCGCAGGTAGGCGGACAACTTGAGTTCATTCGCGGTAATGGATGGATATTTTTCCTTTAACACCACCACGAAATCACTGTGCACTTTGTCAAAGTGATGGGTGAAATGTTCCCAGTCCTTGTCCATCTTTTCATCCTCGCCCAGTACTTTCACCACTTTCTTTAATTCGCTGGCGGCTTTTTCATTGTCCACGGCTTTCATCAGCTGGTTCAGTTCGGACTTGATCTTTGTCAGCAACTCCCCTTTCTGTACCAGGTGCATGGCGTTGGTAGCCAGTTCAGAATTTTTAAAATCCACTTCCGCCTGCAGTTTTTCATTGCGGAGAGCCACCAGTTCATTTTCCGCTTTATTGATCTCCAGCTGGTGCAGGTATTGCAGGCGCTTCTGTTCCTCTTCATATTTTTCCTGCTGTAAATGGAATTTCTTTTTCTGCCATTTATACAGGTAGTAAATGCCGATACAGAAAAGCAGGAAATAGACCGCGTAGGCCCAGAGTGACTGGTACCAGGGCGGAAGGATCCGGAAGGAATAAACATGCGGGGCGGATTCATTGCCCAGGTTATTGCGGACCTTCACTTCAAAATGATAACTCCCCGCCGGCAGGTGCGTATATTCTTTTTCTGTTTTACCGGTCCATTCACTCCAGTTATCATCAAAGCCACGGAGCCGGTAACTGTATTCCAGGCTCGATTGCTGGCCAAATAACGGGGAAGAATATTCGAAATGGAGTGTTCCCCAATTATGAGCGATGGAGGGCTGGCTGATACCGGAGGAGTCAGGGGAATAACCACCATAGATCACACTGTCGCGCCGGTTGAATATCCTTACATTCCTGACCAGGACCTCCAGCGCCGGGATATTCTTCTTGTATTTCTCATAATTGATCAGGAAGAAGCCTTTTTCCGCGCCAATAAATACATTATTAGTATTGACCGGGTATATAAACTCAAACCCGCTCAGCATTTTGTTGCTCAGTTCAGGCAGGTGAATCACCTGCGGCTTTTTATCATGACGGTCCACCACCCCCAGTTGCTTTTCATGGATAAACCAGATATTTCCTTCTGTATCTTCTTTCAGGTAGCGTAAACTCTGAGAGCCGAGCAATTCCTGGTAAAAAACAGAGGGAATAAACCGGTCGTTGACCGGATCATAGCTGTATACTCCTTTTTCGGTAGCGACCACTACTTCGTTGTTTAGTTTATAAACATGGTTGTTGAGGGTGGAGGGCAATCCATTAGTTGCTGTATACAATTTTGACTGGTACTGGTTATTCCCGTCCGGCTTCACCCGGTATACCCCGTGATACGGGTGAGACACCCAGATGATATTGTCCTTATCTATGGCCACAAAACGGCAGGATTCATCCAGCCCTTTAATATTATCCGCTGTGGTAAATTGGTTATTGGTGTAATCAAAGAAACGAAGACCGCGGTAGGTACCGGAGATCATCCGGTCAGTGGGGAATACAGTCGACAACGGGGTGAAATTCCAGACACCTTTTTCTGTATTAAAGAAAGGCCTGGCTGTATTGCCTTCCACGATAAAAGCTCCTTCGTGATGGCCAAGCAGGAGCATATTATTAATCGTGGCCAGTCCCCATACCTGGCCGGTGGTATTGGCTACCTGGGTAAACTGCCCCTTGGTAAAGCTGTAATCCTGTAAGGGCTGCAACGGAACAGAATAAAGTCCGGCAGAAGTACCTGTGTACAATACTTCGTTATGTATAATAGCCGAATAGCCGGAGCCATCCTGTGAATAAGGGCTGATCCGTTTAATCGCACTGTTATACGCGATAAAGTCCACCCCGTTATCCAGTCCAAGCCAAAGGTTCTGCTGTCGATCCAGGAATATACTCAGCACATTGTTGTTTTGCAATCCTTCCGTGCGGGTGAAGCGCTGGATCAGGTTGCCCTTGATATCCACGATCTGTACGCCATTGTTATTTGTAGCCAATGCGATCCATTCATGGTTAATGGCGGTGGCGGCGTAAATTCTGTCCTTTTCAATCTGGCTAAGGGCAGGGGAGTTGATTTTTGCAATACCGGAACCACTTAATATATATATACCGTTTTTCAGGGTGGTTACCAGGCTGCTGTCGGGACCATGAAAGAGTATCGCCGTCACGGGATCCCCGGCCGGAAGCTGGTTGACTGGCTGAACAGGGGTCCATATATTATTGGTAAAAGACATGATCCCGTTGCGGTAATCATGGGCGAGGAGTTTTTCGCCACAAACCCCCAGGTAGGACCATTCAGAAGGGGCATTAAACACAGCCATGGCATTCCCGGTATACCGGAAGATCTTTCCCGGTGTCCGGAAATAGACATCTTTTTTATAGATGCAGATATCCCAGACATCCCCGAATGACCTTTCTTTTTCAGGAAGGAGCCCGGCCAGGGAGGTGAATAACAGGTTTCCGTTTGGTCCGGGGGAAAAATAACCCAGCTCATCCTGGCCACCCGCATAGATACGTCCCTGGTCAGCGATTTCAATGGATCGCACAATTGTCCGGTTGGGAAGAGGATAAAGAGTCCAGTATTTCCCATCAAAACTCAGCACGCCCTCATTATTGGCTAAATAGAGGATACCGCGGCGATCCTGACGTATATCCCAGCTTTGCAATCCGGCTGAATATACCTGTTTTGAATAATTTATAATGTCGGGTAAACCAATCGTGTTCTGACAGATGGCAGTAAGCGGTAAGATGAACAGCAGGAACAGGTATTTTCTCATGACAGGTCAGCAATTGGATATGTGAAAGTAGGAAAAATCAGGTGATGTAGGAATGATGTAGTTTAAATAATGTATTATCAATCAGTTACGTTTTTTGATGTAGTGATGTTGTAGGCCTTTATTTCAAAAAAGTGGATTTGAGAGTTACCTTGGCGGGGCTTTTTTAAAGCTTTTTTGTTCGCTAAAATAATTGCTATATGAAATTAAAAACTGCATTGCTGAGTCTCTGTGTCCTATTGACAGGCCTGCTTCAGACGGCCTCAGGACAAAATCTGCCAGTTTCCGGCACCGTTACCAACAAATCGGGCGAGCCTTTGGTTGGCGCCACCATCGCGGTAAAAGGTACAAGAATCAATACCATGACCGATGGGAAGGGCCAGTTTACCATTTCGATCCCGAAAAAAGGTTCAGTCCTCGTGATTAGTTACGCAGGAATGAAACAGGTTGATGTTACGGTTTCCGACAACAACATGGCGTTAAACATCCAATTAGAAGAAAGTGCCGCTTCCACATTAACAGATGTGGTGGTAGTCGGGTATGGTACCCAAAAGATCACGAAAGTGTCCGGTGCCATTTCCACGATTAAAAGTGCCGACATCGAAAAACTGAAACCTGTCCGGGTGGAAGAAGCCCTCCAGGGCCGCGCCTCCGGTGTGGTAGTGGTGAACAGTGGTACCCCGGGTTCCAAACCCACCGTACTGGTAAGAGGTATTCCCTCTTTCTCCGGAACGGATCCGCTGGTGATCATTGACGGGGTTCCCCAGACACTGACCGATTTCAATTCTATCAACGCAGCAGACATTGAGTCTATCAACCTGCTGAAAGATGCCGCCACCACCGCCATTTACGGGGTGAAGGGTGGTAACGGTGTGATCGTGGTAACCACCAAGACCGGCCGTAAGAACCAGAAAACAGACATTACATTCAACAGTAATTACGGCGTCCAGGAAGTCATGAACACCCTGGGTGTGCTGAATGCCTCTGAGTATGCAGCGATGATCAATGAAGGAAGCACCACGGCCGGTGGCCAGGTAATCTTCCCGGATCTGAGCACAGTAGGGGTAGGAACCAACTGGCAGAATGAAGTATTCAAAATGGCCAGTATGCAATCCCATAACGTTTCCGCCCGCGGCGGCAGCGAGAAAATGTCTTATTTCCTCTCCGGTGGCTGGCTCAGCCAGGGCGGTATTGTAGGTGGTAATGATAAATCCAGGTTTAACCGTGGTAACCTGACCGCCAACCTGAGTTTTGACCTGGCCCCCCGCCTGAAATTCATCCTGAATACCACCGCGGTATTGCTGGATGGAAAAGGTATCCAGGAAAATTCATTCAATAGTATCCTGGGCAGTGCGATCAACTTTGATCCGACGGTTCCCAAATACAATACGGTACCGAATACAACAGGTACTTACGGATACAGCAACCTGCTGCTCTCCGAGATCTTTAACCCGCTGACCAAACTCGAGAACACCCATAATAAGAATATCGGTAATAAACTCTATGGGAAAGGCGAGTTACAATATGATGTCCTGAAAAACCTGAAACTGACCACCCGTTTTGGTTATACCAAGTATGACGGGAATTCCAAATCTTTCACCCCGCTGGTATTCTATGGCCCGCTGAACGTGGAAAATTCCATGAATGCGGACGGATCCACCGTTACCGGCAAACACAACAGTGTATCACATGATAAGGTCAGTAATTTCAACTGGACCTGGGAATCTTTCGCCAACTATAATTTCAAAGTGAAAGAAGACCATAATTTCGAAGCCGTACTCGGTTTCTCCATGGCCAAAACGTCTGGTAATGCAGCCGGGGCCAGCCGCCAGGATGTACCGTTCAATTCCTGGGAATTTGCTGATTTCACTGCGGCCACCGGTAACAATACCGCCACCAACACCAATGCGATGAGCGGTTATTATTACCAGTATTTCCGCCGGAACCTTTCCTATTTCTCCCGGATCAACTATGACTTCCAGGAAAAATACCTCGCTTCCTTCACCGCCCGCCGGGATGGTTCCTATGCGTTTGGTAAGAATAATAAATACGCCAACTTCTTCTCCGGTTCACTGGGTTGGGTATTGTCAAAAGAAAACTTCTTCAAATCTGAATTCATCGACCACCTGAAGATCCGTGGTAGTTATGGTTCAATCGGGAATGAAAATGTAGATCCGCAATACGTGGGTATCGTTACCGGCGGACCAAGCTATGGACCCACTGCCAACAGTAACGGGTACACATTTGGTGATATTTTCTATCCCGGTTCCACCGTGGGTTCTGCCGCGAATGACGCCCTGCGCTGGGAAAAACAACTCCAGGCGAATGTGGGCTTTGATATGACTTTCTTCAAAAGAAGATTCTCTGTTACGGCTGATTATTTCCAGAAAGAAGTGGATGGCCTGCTGTTCACTCCTTCTGCCTCCCTGTACCTCGGTACAGTGCCGATCCCGACCGCGAATATCGGTTCCACCAAGAGCAGTGGTATTGATGTGATGCTTTCTTATAATGAAGCAATCGGCAAATCGTTCAAAGTAAATACCAGTGTGACCTTTACTACCGCCAAAAATGAAGTGACCGCCACCAACAGTGATGGTACGGCAAAAATCGTGGGCGGTGGTTATTTTAACGGGCAGTCACAGAATGTAACTGTTTTTGAAAAAGGCCAGACCCCTGGTTATTTCTACGGGTTTAAAACCGATGGACTGTTCCAGAATTACACCGAAATAAGTGCGGCCGCCACACAAACCGGTGCGCAGCCTGGTGATATCCGCTTTGTGGATATGAATAAGGACGGGGTCATCAATGATCAGGATAAAACCAAGATCGGCGATCCTTTCCCGGACTTTACCCTGGGATGGAACCTGAACCTGGAGTATAAGAATTTTGATTTCACTGCCTTTACTTATGCGTCTGTGGGTAATGATGTATACCGGGCGTATGAAAGAAATGCCAACTATACCAATAAAGACCGTATGATCCTGGCCCGCTGGACCGGTGAAAACACCAGCACCAGTGCCAAGAATCCCCGCTATTCTTTCACAGACGCTAACAGCAATATCCGTGTTTCTGACCGTTACGTGGAAGATGGTTCTTTTATTAAAATCAAGAACCTGCAACTTGGATATACTTTCCCGAACAGCATGACAGGTAAGATCTTCAGCCGGCTGCGTGTATACGCCCAGGTGAAAAACGCTTTCTCGTTTACCAAGTACACCGGGTTTGATCCTGAGATCGCCGGTGGTATCCTGGATACAGGAGTGGACAGAGGCGCTTATCCCCAGGCCCGTACTTATTCAGTGGGTATTGATATCAAACTTTAATACAGTTAAATAAAATTATTATACAATGAAGACCTTATTAATAAAATCAACCTTCTTTGCGTTGCTGGTCGTTTCGCTGGCTTCCTGCAAGAAATGGCTCGACTTTAATCCCCACGAGGATTTCAAAATAACGGAACTGGATTACCTGAAAGCAGAAAGCGATTACCGCACCATGGCGGTGAGCGTTTACACCCCGCTCCAGTGGCTCAACCAGGCCGTGGTGGTGGGAGAGATCGCTTCCGATAATGCCGTAAGCGGTGGCGAAAACGCCTCCGATGTATTATCCCTGCAACAGATCGATGACTATACCCATACGCCCAACAACTCCACCTTGTCTGAATTGTGGAAGTCGGCCTATGAAGGCGTGAACCGGGCCAACTACATGACCCAGTACAAAGCCGCTAACCCGGCCGGAACCGCTGTTGATTTTGCCGGCAAAGAAGCGCTTTATGGAGAAGTTTATTTCCTCCGCGCCTATTATTATTTCACCCTCGTGAAATTCTTTGGCGATGTACCCCTGTTTACCGACAAACGTCTTGGTCTGGCTGAATCAGGCAGCCTGGGACGTTCTGCAAAAGCAGATGTGTACAAACAGATCGAAGCAGACCTGACCGCCGCGATCACCGCCTTGCCTGCCGTACAGGTTCAAAAAGGAAGGATCACCAAGTATGCCGCACAGGCCCTGCTGGGTAAAGTATACCTGTATCAGAAAAAATACAATGAAGCCGCCACGGTACTCGAAACAGTGATCACAGCGAACGCCTTTACCCTGGTAAATGATTTCGCCGGTATGTTCCTGGCCAGTGGAGAAAACGGTACAGAATCCGTTTTTGAAATTCAATATTCCAACACCTCCCCCTATTACAACTGGGGTGGATACAACCGCGGACAGGGTAACTATGCTGTTCAGCAATGCGGTGTACGCGGACTGAATGGTTCAGCCGCCATGCCTTATGCAGCAGGATGGAGCACCAACCTGCCTACCCAGAACCTGTCCAATGCCTATGCGGCAGGTGACAAACGGAAAGCTGCGACCATCCTGGATATTGAAGCGTATAAAACCGCCAATCCTTCTTATAATATTACCTACCAGGTAGCCCCTTATAAGAATACCGGTTTATACAGCCAGAAATACCAGCCCCGCAAAGGAGAAACTTCCGGTCAGCTTGAACTGAACTACCTGAATAACTATCGCATCATCCGCTATTCAGATGTGCTGTTAATGGCTGCTGAAGCCTGGAACAAATCCACCACTCCCAATGATACAAAAGCACAGGGTTACCTGAACCAGGTCCGCCGCCGTGCCTTTGGGGATAATGCGCATGATATTTCAGCTACCGGCAACGCCCTTTACCTGGCTGTCCTGGATGAACGACGTCTTGAACTGGCAATGGAAGGTGACCGTTTCTTTGACCTGGTACGTACCGGTCAGGCAGCGGCCAAGATCACCGGCTTTACTGCAGGGAAACACGAAGTCTTCCCGATTCCACAGGAAGAAATCACTATCTCCGGACTGACACAGAATGCCGGTTATTAATCAACGCAAAACAAACTGAAATGAAAGCATTAAAATATATAACAGGTCTTGCCTTATTACTGGCTTTTTCCACCGGTTGTAAGAAGACTACTTACGAGGATGTTTCTTTTGTATCGACGGCCGCCGCGCCCGATCAGCTGAACGTACTGTTTGAGATCACCCAGGATAATACAGGCCTGGTGACGATCACACCCAACGGGGCCGGTGCGGTAAAGTATGATGTATATTATGGTCATGGCGGAACCACCCCGGTAAAAGTACTGGCCGGTAAGAATACCACCCATACTTACCCGGAAGGCGTTTATACCGTGAAGATTGTCGGGTACAGTGTAAATGGCAAGACCACGGAACTCACCAAGCAGCTGACTGTTTCTTTCCGCGCTCCCGAGAACCTGGATGTAACCACGGCTATTGATGCCTCCAGTAATTTCAAACTGAATGTATCGGCCACGGCCTTATATGAAACCAATTTCCGCGTATTCTTTGGTGATGTGCCGAATGAAGTGGGACTGGTTTTCCTGGAAGGACAAACCGTGAGTCATACCTATACCGCAGTAGGTACCTATACTGTAAAAGTAGTGGCCTACAGTGGTGGCGCAGCTACCACCCAGGTAACAAGGCAGATCACCATTGTTGATCCGTTATTATTACCGATTACATTTGAATCTCCAACGATCAATTACGCCTTCAGCAACTTTGACGGCGGTAATGCAACCGTAGTGGCTAATCCACAGGCGAATGGTATCAACACCAGTGCCAAAGTTGGTAAAATGGTAAAAGGTCCCGGTGGTCAGGTTTGGGGTGGTTCATGGATCGGCTTAAGTTCACCGATTGATTTTTCAGTGAATAAAGTGTTCCGTATGAAAGTGTGGTCACCACGTGCCGGCGCCAAAGTGCTGCTGAAAGTGGAGAACGGGGCAAACACGGCACAGAATTTTGAAAAAGAAGCCACCACTTCAATCGCCAATGGCTGGGAAGACCTGGTATTTGATTACAATGGAATCAATACAGCGAACCCCTATAATCATATCGTACTTATTTTTGAACTGGGTACAGTAGGTGACGGATCTGCTAATTACACTTTCTACTTTGATGATATCCGTCTGACCAATTCCATTCCCGGTTCATTGCTGAATCTCCCGGTCACTTTTGATTTGCCAGGCATTAACTATGCCATGGTGGATTTTGGTGGCAATAATTCAGTGACAGCTGCTGACCCTGCAAACGCAGCCAACAATGTTAAAAAAACCACTAAGCCCAATGGTGCTGAAACCTGGGCCGGTACAACTATCGGTGCAGGGTTCACTTCACCGCTTGCTTTTTCAGCGACTGCAACACAAATGACCGTCCGGGTTTATTCCCCGGCCGTGGGTCTGCCCATCCGCCTCAAAGTGGAAGACCGGAATGATAATACCCATTCCGTGGAAACAGAAAAGCTCACTACCGTGGCGAATGCCTGGGAAACCCTGGTATTTGATTTCAGAAATCAGGCCTCAGGAACTGCTGCCCTGAACCTGGCGTATACTTATAACATGGCTTCTCTCTTCTTTGATTTTGGTACAGCAGGCAGCGGAAAGGTGTTTTACTGGGATGATGTGACTTTCCTGCCGGTTAACATAGCCGGACTGGAACTCCCGCTTACTTTTGAATCAGGCACCCTGAACTATGCATTTACCAATTTTGATGGCGGTGATGTAACGATTATCAATAATCCGCAATCCGGTGGTATCAATACCAGCGCGAAAGTGGGTAAGATGGTGAAGAATGCCGGCCAGCCCTGGGGCGGTTCATGGATAGCCCTGGATGCACCGATCAGTTTCGGCGCCTTGAGAACATTTAAAATGAAAGTATGGTCACCCCGCGTCGGCGCCAAAGTGCTGCTGAAAGTGGAAAACCTGACCAATGGTGCTATCAGTTTTGAGAAAGAAGTAACGACTACGGTAGCCAATCAGTGGGAAGAACTGACTTTCGATTATACCGGTATCAATGTGGCCAACTCTTATCAGAAAGTGGTATTGATTTTTGATCTCGGTACGATGGGTGATGGTTCGCCCAACTATACTTTCTATTTTGATGATATCAAGCTTAACTAAACTTAAAATCATTCAGTCATGATGACGATAATAAAAAAACTGACCCTGCTCTCCCTGGCCGCCCTGCTGATCCTGAGCGGTTGTAAGAAACAGGAATATGCTTTCGGAGATATTAAAACACCGAAGGACCTGACCCTCACTGCGGTGATCGCGGGGGTGGATGTATCCAACCCCAACGGGAATGGTACCGGTAATGTAACAATAACCACTACTTCCTCAGGCGCTATTACCTATAATATCGATTATGGGGATGGTACGTCCAAAGTGGTGCCCTCCGGAACCATTGTTAAAAAGTACACCACGCCCGGAACAAACAGCTATACCATTACGGTAAATGCCATCGGTACAGGTGGAGCAACATCTACTATCAGCAAACGCATCACCGTGTTTGTGGCCTTTGAGATCCCTGCTGCCGTGCTGAATCCGCTGACCGGTACCGGTTCTAAAATCTGGGTAACAGACAATAATGCTCCTGGTCATTTTGGGGTTGGCCCGAATACAGAATTCTCTCCCATCTGGTATGCAGCTGGTCCCAATTCCAGGGAGCCCTGCGCCTATGATGATGAGATCACTTTCTCCCGTGATGTGCTGAACCGCGTTTCTATGACCATCGATAACAAGGGCACTTCCTTCTCTATCGGTGCTGCTACCGGTGTGTATGGATTCAGTGGTGGTGATGGTTGTTATGCAGTGAATACCGGTGGTACAAGGCCCCTGGCCTTTATGGATGCCACTTCAGGTTCAACACCTGCAGTATCCACCCAGATCCAGTTTACCGTTCCGGGTAACGGAATTATCAACTTCGGAACTGGTGGCACCACTTACGAGATACTGTCGATCAGCAATACCAGTCTGCATTTAAGGAATATCGGCGCGGATGGTAACTCCTGGTACCAGAAATTAAAGCCCAAACCATAATATTATGCGCAACGCCTTATTAGCTGTCTTTTTCTTAACGGTATTGTTTTCCTGTGGCAAGGACGACCCCAAGCCCAACAATCCCGCTCCCACTAACCTTACGGTGAATGCAGTGGTGGCCACGGATAACAGCGGCAATGTGGCCTTTACTGCCTCAGCGACCAATGCGGTGAGCTATGACTATGATTATGGCAACGGTGTTTTCCAGACGGTGACCTCAGGCAGTGTAACGTATAAGTATCCGGCCTCCGGAACCTATACGGTAAATGTAATTGCCAAAGGCAGCGGCGGACAAACCATTTCCAAATCCATTCAGGTAACTGTTACCGTAACGATGTCGCTGGTATGGTCCGATGAGTTTGACACACCGGGTGCACCTGATCCGGCGAAATGGGGATATGACCTGGGGGCCGGTGGCTGGGGCAATAATGAAGTGCAGTATTATACCAACCGGCTGGAGAATGCGGTGGTGTCAAACGGCACACTGAAGATCATCCTGAATAAAGAGAACTACAGTGGAAGCGCTTATACTTCGGCCCGTATTTTATCAAAGAATAAATTTTCGTTCAAATACGGGAAGGTGGAAGCCAGGGCCAAACTGCCTGCGGGCGGTGGCACATGGCCTGCCATCTGGATGCTGGGGGATAATATCAGCACAGTGAGCTGGCCTGCCTGCGGGGAAATTGATATCATGGAACATGTGGGCAACCAGCTGAATAAAATCTTCGGCACGTTGCATCACCCGGGACATTCCGGGGGCAGCGGAGATGGAGGAACAACCATCATCACTAACGCCACCACAGAGTTTCACCGGTATGGAATGGAGTGGACGCCGGCCACGATTAAATTCTCTGTGGATGATGTGGTGTTTTACACGTTTGCCAACAGCCCCACATTGCCCTTCAACCAGAATTTCTTTTTTATCCTGAATGTGGCCATGGGTGGAAATTTCGGCGGTACGGTGGATCCGGCTTTTACCACCGGGAATATGGAAATAGATTACCTGCGCGTTTATCAATAAAGAAAAGAGACCCGCAATTATATGTTTACAGGCAATTATTATTAATGAGCAGTCTACAAAGTGGAACGTGTATTCCTTTCCAGGAGAATACTTCCACTTTATTTTAATTTTTTCAAATACCATCAATCATGAAAACGGTTGCACTGTCGCTGACAGGCTTTCTGGTCCTGCTTACGCTGCTGGGATGCAGTCCTTCACTGAAAAGTCAGTCAAAGTATAAAAAATTAGTCTGGTCCGAGGAGTTTAACTACAAAGGATTACCCGACAGCGCCAAATGGAGCTATGACCGGGGCAATGGTTGTCCGGATGTCTGTGGCTGGGGCAATAATGAGTTACAATATTATACCTGGAACCGCCCCGAGAATGCGCGGGTCGAAGACGGTCACCTCGTGATCGAAGCCCGTAAGGAAGACATGCAGGGCATGAAGTATACCTCGGCCCGCCTGGCTACCAAAAACAAGGGCGACTGGAAATACGGACGTATTGAAATCAAGGCAATAATCCCCGAAGGCAGGGGCATGTGGCCGGCCATCTGGATGCTGCCCACCAAATGGGAATATGGCGGATGGCCCAAGAGCGGCGAGATCGATATTATGGAGAACGTGGGTTACTGGCCCGACTCTGTACTGGCTACCGTGCATACGGATTCCTACAACGGAATGCTGGGTACCCAGAAAACAAAAGGGATACACCAGGCCGGTATTGCAAAGGAGTACCATGTTTATGCCATTGAATGGACTGAAGAGGCCATGTCTTTTTATATGGACAACCAGCTGATCAATCATTTTGTAAATGACAAGACCGGCTATGCAGCCTGGCCTTTTGATAAAGAGTTTCACCTGTTGCTGAATATTGCAGTAGGCGGCAACTGGGGTGGCAAGTTCGGAGTGGATGATAATGTGTTTCCGCAGAAGATGCTGGTGGACTGGGTGCGGGTGTATCAGTGATCCCCGCTCCCCGCTGGCTGTACGGTTTGTCTACGTTTTCTGTACACCTGGTCCGTACCTGCTTCGAGACTTCCCTACACTTAAAGCGTACCATGCGCTTTATCCCCGGACAAGGTCCGGACGAGTCCCGGAGCAAACCAGGAGAAAGTGTACAGCAGGCGTACAGAAGCCTCACATAATTTACTAATAATCAGCTACTAACAGGGAGCCCAGGCCGGCTCCCTGTTTTTTTGGTTGTAAGAACCGTCCTCGCGGGCGGATTGATTAATCCGGGTCAACAATCCCGTAAAACCGCGGAGCATTTTCCTTTTTTTCTTAGCTTTAGTTCAACCTCTCCTTGAAATTCGTCTGTTGCTGCCGGTTACGGCAGTCATGGCTTCGGATCCTGAAGCCGTTTTCAGCAAATTTTCATATGGGGGTAAGGAGCAGTTGATGGGACTGAGGTGGACGAAGTGTGGGTGGGTGGGGTGGGTAGTATTAGTATGGATTTAAACGGTTCAGGTTATTGGTTGGACTGGTGGGTTTGAGCAAGAATGGTAGGGTGTGTTAACGAAGCACCAACCTTATAAAATAATTTTTACAACTTTTTAAAAGGTCAACTAATAAAGAAATCGAAATTCAGTCAGCCTCAAAATTTCGTATATTCTTTAGTTTGCGGTTATTGTATTGAACCCTAAATAAGTTTCATGACAAATTTGAACATTGCAGAATGGGCTGCCGAGCAATATATTTCTCACAAAGAGATTTCCCCAAACAAAGCTGAGGAAACCATTGTTAAATATATTCTTACGACAAGGTATAAATGGGTTAATATTTCAGACGAGTTTGACAAAATAGCAACGTCCAATTTACCTTATGTAACTACTTTCTTTGACTTACTTTCAACATTACTCAATATTGAACTAGAAGAAGGAAGGACCAGTAAACTTGAAAATCTCATATTTACTGCCACAATGCACTTACGAACTAATAAATATTTTGAAAAAATTAATAGCCCAGACCTAAATTTATTAAATGATTGCATCAAGCATATACTTAGATTTGTTATGCTCAAAGTAAAAAAGGAAGAAGAATACGAAAAGCACTTTTTTGTGAATTTTTGTTCTCTTATTGCCCGTGAGAGAAGATATCGAGAGTTCAAAAGTTACGTAGAAGTTGAAAGTTTCTTGAATATGTTTTACTAACTATTTTTCACATTTATGAATATTATCGGATACATCATTATAGGACTTAGCATTCTATTCACCTTAATTTGGTGTTTGAGAGTTAGGGAGAAAACTAAAAATCAACAAGCAAGAGAAAAAGGCATGGAGCTTCAAGGCTTCCTAATGACAGTTTCTATTGTTTTAGTTTTTTTAATCCCCCTTTCACCCTTTCATCTTTTGTGGATGCTACCTGCATCTTTTGTTCTGGGACTTCTG
Source organism: uncultured Chitinophaga sp. (assembly GCA_964519865.1). Taxonomy (GTDB): domain Bacteria; phylum Bacteroidota; class Bacteroidia; order Chitinophagales; family Chitinophagaceae; genus JJ008. The sequence continues at coordinate 72,185 of CAZFLL010000005.1, forward strand.
AGTTTGACAACTCCATTGAGATTTTTGTGGATTTTTTCATCGCTATATTTTGCATTTTGGTATATCGGTATAAGCAACGAAGGACGAAAATATTATGTAGCTGGAGACTATGACAAAGCAATTCAGGCCTTTAAACAAGAAATTTCCAAAAAACCAACAGCCGAAACTTATTTCAATCTTGGACTTGCATATGGGAAGATAGGCCAACACGAAAATGAAATCGTAGCTTATGAACAAGCGATAAGGCTAAACCCAAAAGTTTCATCAACCTATTTTAACCTTGGAACAGCTTACAATGACATTGGCGAAAATCAAAAAGCAATTGCAGCATTTAATAATGCAATAAGTTTAAACCCCGAATACATAAAAGCCCGGTATTCTATTTGCAAAATATATATTGAAATTGGTGATAAAGAAAATGCACTAAAGGAATATGAAATTCTTAAAGAGAAGAGTAATAGTATTTCAGAGACATTAGAACCGCTTATTAGCGCAATGTGAGAGACAAATCTTTTTCCGAAACAACGAACCGCTTACATTGGTAATGCCAATAGTGAGGCTGGACATTGAAACTATCAGTAGTGGTAATTTTGCTGTGCTGCGGTTCGGGGCTTGATGAATAAAGCCCAGCTTTAGTTCTTAATATTTAAATTTATCAAAAAGCCAGTCAGCAGTTCCGGCGGACGAATATAAAATTCCCCACCATCGGCAATACCTGCCCATTGTAGGCAATTTGAGAAAACCCAGCTAGCAATAAAACATGATAACATTTTCCGAACAAATATTGATTCACCTTTTAGAAATCCGAGCAATTGATGGAATTAATCTTGATATAACCCAATTTATTTCGGCAGGATTCAACAGCTCCAAAGAAATTGAAGATTTAAACAAAGTGAGTCATATTTTAGCAAGTTTAGAATCAAGTGGGCTCATTCACTTAGATTATCAGCCACACAGGATTGGCTCAAGTCACAACGGAACAACCTATAACTTCACAAATACAAGAGTTATTAGTGGTCTTACTACTATTGGACGTGAAAAAATAACTGACAAGATTCGGCAAAACAATATTGACGATTTAGTAGAAAAGCAAACGAAATCATCTATACAAACAAATAACTCCGTAATTGCGACTAATGAGATTAGTGTTAAAAATATGAGGCTGTCTAAATGGCAAACTCTAATTCAATTTCCAATTCTTATAATTATGTGTTGGGCAACGATTGAAACTTGTAAAATGAGGAAAACAAGCCAGGAGCAAACGGCAAAGGCCTCGATGCCCTTGGTAATATTTGATGTTGAATCAAAGGGTTTCAATTATACTGCTCCTTATTTGAAAAATGTAGGATATGGACCTGCACTCAACGTAAACATATCTGGTATTGACAATAGAAATTTACGCTTAAAATTTACTAAAGTTAACGGGATACCAAAAGATGGGCAAGTGTTTTTGGAGTTCGACATTTCTGACACAACTGGAAAAAATCCTATCTCATTTCCTAAATATGATTCATTAAGCTTTAATCGCTTTTTAAATTATAGAGGCGAGCATTTTATGGGAAGAGTATCAGGCCAAAGCTTTGGAGAAATAGAAATCAGTTACGAGGACTTAATTGGAAAAAAATTCATAACAAAGCAAGAATTATATTTTGATTGGCTGGACAATAGATTATCATCTACAATTAAAGAATTTCCTAAGACTGACTAAGAAATAATAACTGCCACCAATATTGGTGTTGCCTACAGTGGGGCTTGACATTGGAGCTATCAGCAACGGTGATTGTACTGCGGTTCAGGGCTTGAAGAATAAAGTCCTGCTGTAGTTCCTAATAATTGATTTTGGCAAAAAGCCAGCCAGCAGATCCAGGCGAGCGAATATAAAATTTCTATCTTCGGCAATGCTTTCTCGGTAACGATCAGTATACGACGGCCATGACATTACGATTTTACCAACTGACATGGTATCATTTTGAGTTATTATGGTTGATTTGAACGACTATACTAAAATTAGTAAATGCTTTTACAAAAATGAGAATTACTCTGTTCGTGATAACGGAGCAGTCTTACGACATCCAATCAAGGGGGAAAAACCAAGACCAACAGACAACAATTGGACTTTTGGCAAATTAAACAACAAGACAGGATATTTAGAAATTGCTTCTGTTCGTATTCACAGAATTATTGCTTACGCTTTTCATGGAGAGCCCCCTACAAAAGAACACGTTGTTGACCATATTGACACAAACAAACAGAACAATCGACCAGAGAATCTACGTTGGGTAACAAGATTAGAAAATATATTACTTAACCCAATTACAGCAAGACGTATTGAACTTGTTTGTGGAAGTGTAGAAGCATTTCTTAACGACCCTTCAAAATTCCGTAAGAAATTTCAAGATCCAAACTATGAGTGGATGTGTGCCGTTTCAGTAGAAGAAGCTCAAATAAGTTTAGCAAGAATGTTGTCCTGGGCAGAAAGTAACAACTCGTTAAAAGGAGGCTCTTTAGGCGAGTGGATATTTAAGCGGAAAGTTGTTGAGACTCCAATTGCTAGACTCCCTGATTACATATTGTCTAAAACTCCAAACGCGGCACAACGCATTATTTTTACCCGTGAGGATAAGCCAAATGAATATCCATGTACACCACAAGAATTTGAGGGCAATCCATTAATCACATATTATGAGAACTTGACTGAGGGAGCGGTTTTCTTCCGAAACCATAATGGAGAATATGTGGTTGTTAAATGTGGATTTTCAAAAGACAAGCAAACTCTATATGTATTGACGAAAGCTGCTTATGTATATCGAGAACAAGATGGGGGAGAGTGGATACCTGTACCGATAACTGAACTTTCAGAAAATATCTCTGATAAGGATTTGCCTCATTCACTTTCAGAAGTAACTTATGAAGATGGTTTCTTTGTGCACGGGAAGGTGGAATCTGGATTTCATCCAACAGAAGAATTAGTAATGATATTCAATGAATATACCCAACAATAAAAATGCTGAACCGCTAACAAGGCTTTGGCAATATGGCGGGTGACAAAATTATTCTCAGAGTTATTTTCAATAATCAACGTGGGTTTCGGCAGACTAACAATGCCAGACAAAGTATGTCGGCAGTCTAGCTTTGTGTAAACAGCAATCTCCCTGCATCTTATTTTAAATGATTTATGAGAAGACTGATTCTCTCCATTTGCCTTTTATCTGTTCTCACGGCTTCTTTTGGTCAAAAAGCCGATACGCTGTTGTATAAAGCTTACAAGAATAAATCACTAACTGGGCTTCAGGCCTTTTTTGAGCATTGGGCAACGAAGAACCCACCCATTTCAACTGAAGCCTTCAGGCAATTGAATGACACAACGAGAAATATCTACCTGGTGTACAATTTGTTTTATAATCCGTTGGATATCGGTAAAACGGGTGGTTCAGAGTGGGGGAACGATATATACAAAGACGTAAAATATTTATTAGTTCAGGACAGGATTGATTTTGCCATTATTGACACCCTGGTGCATGAAACAACAGAGAATGGGACTATGGATTTTAGCGTTGCTTCAAAGTATGACACACTGGAGTATTTCCGGCCACAACTTCAGTTAGCAAATGTAAAATGTTTGCCACTTACGACCGAGTACAACGATCTGCTCAATCGCTATCTGGGCAATAAGCATTACAAACTCGGGAAAGGTAGTATTATGTCGCCGGCGCGTTCAAAAGGGGAGAGTGAAAAGCGCATGAAGTTTCTTTCGAATTTCATAAAAATATGGTATGGGCATTGGGGCGGGTATTGGCAACTTCATTCATATCCATATGCTTCAAGAATAGTATTTGATAAGGATTTCAACAATGCTGTTGTTTATTTCAGAATGGTTTATGAGGGAGGGTATGCATACTTTAAAAAGATAAATGACCAGTGGACATTAGTAGAAGCTAAGCGGACATGGATTGAGTAAAGGTGCATAGGATTTGCCATTTAATAGCATCAATCTTTATAAGGAAATAAAATCAGCAGACCTTCATACAAACTCCGGTGCAATATCGTGGCATGATTGTCATCGGTCATTAATTTCCACGCGGTCACGGGTC
>CAZFLL010000006.1:0-53775 GCA_964519865.1 uncultured Chitinophaga sp.
GTTCTATCGTGGGTATCGCCTACCTCACCGAGTTGTTCATGGCCTGGTATTCTGCCGTAAGCTATGAGGAATTCGCTTTCTTCCAGAACCGTCTTAACCTGAGCAGCCCCTATGGCTGGAGCTACTGGATCATGATGGGTTGTAACGTATTATCTCCCCAGATCTTCTGGTTCAGGAAAATGAGAAGGAACCTGTTTGTAACCTTCTTCATGTCGATCCTGGTGAATATCGGTATGTGGTTTGAGCGTTTTGTAATCATCGTTACTTCAGTATACCGTGATTACCTGCCCTCTTCCTGGAGTACCTACTATACGCCTACTATCTGGGAGATCGGTTTCTACATGGGTACATTCGGGCTGTTCTTCACCTGTTACTTCCTGTTCTCTAAATTCTTCCCGGTTATCGCCCTCGCCGAGATCAAGCATATCCTGAAGAAAAACGGGCAGAGTTTCAAAGATCATATGGAAGAACTGGAAGGAGAGAGTACGGAGGAGTTTGGTGGCAAACATGGTCACGATCACGGAGCATAGAAAAGGTACGAGTTACGAGCAACGAGTTACGAGCTTGTGACCTAATTATAATAATTGTTTCTGAGTGAAGGGCTCGCAGCTCGAAACTCATAGCTAAAAGCTAAACACAATGGCTGTAAAAAAATTTGTAGTCGGCAATTTTGATGATGAGGCAGTACTTTTTCCTGCAGTGAAAAAAGTGCGCCGCGCAGGATACAAGATCCATGATGTATTTACTCCCTTCCCGATCCATGGACTGGATCATGCCATGGGTTTAAGGGATACCAGCCTGCATACTGCCGGCTTCATTTATGGTATTTCCGGTACGGCCACGGCCGTTGGTTTCATTACCTGGGCCCTGACCGTTGACTGGCAGATCAATTTCGGTGGTAAACCGTTTTTCTCCCTGCCCGCCTGGATCCCGGTAACTTTTGAACTGACTGTATTATTTGCTTCCGTGGGTATGGTGCTGACTTTCTGCTATCTCTGTCAGCTGGCCCCTTTTGTAAAAAAGGATCATTTTAATCCCCGCTCCACGGATGACACATTTGTCATGGCCCTGGAATGCACCGATAAAACCAATGAAGCGGAAGTACTGAGTTTCCTGGAAACGGTAGGGGCGAAGGAAGTGAAAGTGGAATATAAAGAAACAGAGTGGTGGATCGGACGCTATGACAAGGATAAGAAACTGTTTCACAAGGAGAACTAAGCATCATTCATCGTAATAACAAGAGATAATGAAGAAAACACTGTTTGTTACCGGTAGTTTAGCCCTGATGGTGGCCATGATCAGTTGTGGCGGCCCGAGAAGGGAAGAAGGCCGAGCCTATATGCCGGATATGTCATACAGCCGGGCTTATGAAACCTATGCTTCCACCGAAGCACTGGACAAAGCCGGTGTGCATTATATAGCTAAACCTGTGGATGGCACCATCGCCCGTGGCGAAATGGCGGCTTACCCGTTTAAAAATGACTCCCTCGGCTATGTAAAATCAGCCGAAGTGAAGAATCCCCTGGATTCTGCTTCCCGGGATATGAAAGAAGCAGAACGCCTGTACCTGGTTAACTGTGGCATCTGCCATGGCACCAAACTGGACGGACAGGGCCCGCTGTATGCAAGTGGTGTGTTTCCGGCTGCTCCCCGTAACCTCGTAGGCGATCCCCTGATGCTGGCGATGGCTGAAGGAACCATGTTCCACTCCATGACTTATGGCAAAAACACCATGGGTAGCTATGCCTCCCAGCTCAGTACCAAACAACGCTGGATGATCACGGCTTATGTAAAAGAACAACAGGCGAAAAAAGGAGGAGCTGCTGCTCCCGTGGCTACTGCTGCACCGGCTGCCAAAGACACTGCCGCTGCTGCTCCGAAGAAATAACAAACCGAATTGAAGAAACATTAAATAATAACTGATGTCTATCCGGGAAAATTTTGAAGTGCCAAAACGATATAATACGATTGCCATTGCATTAATGGCAGTGGGTATCCTGGCGATTATTGGATTATGGGTTACCAGCGGATCTAAAAGTGATCCCCAACAATCAGCCAGGTTCTGGGCTTCCCTGTTACAGAACAGTGTATACTTTTTACTGGTTGTGAATGCGGCCATGTTCTTTATTTGTGCCACCACCCTGGCCTGGGGCGGCTGGCAGATGGCTTTCCGCCGGGTTCCGGAAGCGATTTCAGCCGTTGTTCCTGTTATTGGAGTGATCGCGGGTGCCATCCTGCTTTCTATCGCTTTTGGGGATAATCATACCATTTACCATTGGGCGGATAAAGATCATGTGGCCCATGATGAGATCCTGACCCATAAAAAAGGATTCTTAAATACCACCTTCTTTGCCGTTGCCACCGTGCTGACCATTGTACTCTGGTCTGTACTGGGCTGGAAAATGCGTCAGCTTTCCCGCAGCCTGGACAATAACCCGATCACCACTGTTGAAGGCCGGAAGAAATATGTATGGAACAATACCGTATGGGCGGCCCTGTTTATCGTGGTTTTCTCCCTGACTGTAATGTCTTCCATCCCCTGGCTCTGGCTGATGAGCATTGATGCACACTGGTACAGTACCATGTACAGCTGGTACACGTTTGCCAGTACGTTTGTATCCGGTATGGCCCTGATCGCCCTGTTTGTGGTATTCCTGAAAAACAACGGCTACCTGGAATATACCAATAATGAACACCTCCATGATATCGGGAAATTCATGTTTGCCTTCTCTGTATTCTGGACCTATCTCTGGTTCTCCCAGTTCATGCTGATCTGGTACGCCAACATCCCCGAGGAAACCGTTTATTTCCAGCCCCGGGCCCACGGCGTATATAAAGGAATCTTTTGGCTCATGTTTATAATCAATTTTATTGCTCCGTTGTTAATATTAATGACGAGGGATGCTAAAAGAAACTACGGAACTATTACATTTATGTCGATCATGATCATTTTCGGCCACTGGCTGGATTTTTACCAGATGGTTTTCCCCAGTGTAATGAAAGATGCCACCGGAGCCACACATGTACCTAATATCTTATATGATATGGGCGTGGCACTTGGATTCGTTGGTCTGATCATGTTTGTAACGGGAAGGGCGCTGGCTAAAGCTCCCCTGCTGGCTAAAAACCACCCGTTTGTAAAAGAAAGCCTGATTCACCATACCTGATGGTATGGCCTTCCGGCACAGTCAGTTGTAGTTAGTTATTAGAATAAAAACCACCTCATTTTAAGTTATGCAGACATTTTTCATTGTCGCAATTTTAGCGTTGGGCTTTGTAATCACCTTCCAGATTGCCAAAGCCAGTGAGTATGTAGCCGTATTACGGGGATATGAGCGTTCCCGTAAACAGTCCAATAAGATCAACGGCTTTCTGCTGCTGGCCTTCCTCATTATCGGGTTGATCGGTGTATTTTATTGCAATGAACGCCTCAAGGGTAAAATCCTGGGGGAACCCGCTTCTGATCATGGGGTACTGGTGGACCGTATGCTGTATGTGACCCTGGCCATCACTTTTATTGTATTTGTACTGACGCAAATCGCTCTTTTCTGGTTCTCCTATAAATACCAGGAAAAGGAAAATCAAAAAGCCTTTTATTTCCCCCATAATAATAAGCTGGAACTGATCTGGACCGTAATCCCGGCCATCACCCTGACCGTACTGGTTGGGTTTGGTATTTTCTATTGGTTCAAGATCACCGGCAAAGCCCCTAAAAATGCAATGGTGGTGGAAGTGACCGGTAAACAGTTTGGCTGGGAATTCCGCTACCCGGGAAGAGATGGCGTACTGGGTAAAAAATACTTCAAGAATGTAAACCCGGCCATCGGCAACCCCGCCGGCCAGATATGGGACGATCCCGCCAACTACGATGACGTATTCGTAGAACAGGAAATGCACCTGGTGGTAGGCAAACCGGTTCAGCTGGTTATTGGAGCCAAAGATGTGATCCATGATGTGGGTCTGGCCCATTTCCGGATGAAAATGGATGCTGTACCAGGAACTCCAACCACTATGTGGTTCACCCCGACCATCACCACGGCTGATATGCGTAAGAAAACCGGCAACCCGGATTTCGTATATGAACTCTCCTGTGACCAGATGTGCGGTAAAGGACACTGGAGTATGAGAGGGGTGATCGTGGTGGAAACCCAGGAAGAATTTGATGCCTGGATGGCTGGTAAAAAACCCCAGTACCTGGTGGCCAACCCTGATAAAGACCCTGCTGTTAAAAAAGATACGCTGAGCGCCGCAGCACCCGTTACCGGTGCAGTTATCCGTTAATTATTGAAACAAGCATCATCGTTGCTTAAATAAATGAGAATATGAGCGAAGCATTAAGTATACATTCCGGAGCAGCACACGCTGTACATCATGATGATCACGGACATGGTCACCATGAGCAGTCCTTCATCTCGAAGTATATCTTCAGTATGGACCATAAGACGATCGGTAAACAGTTCCTGATTACCGGTATCATCTGGGCCATTATCGGGGGGCTCTTCTCTGTATTGTTCCGTTTACAACTGGGTTATCCTGACCAGACTTTTCCTATACTGGAGACTTTCTTTGGTCATTGGGCCAAAGGCGGACAGATCCAGCCTGAATTCTATTATGGCCTGGTAACCATTCACGGTACGGTACTGGTATTCTTTGTACTGACTGCTGGTCTGAGCGGCACTTTTGCCAACTTACTCATTCCCCTGCAGATCGGGGCACGTGATATGGCTTCTCCGTTTATGAATATGTTATCCTACTGGTTTTTCTTCCTCGCCAGTGTGGTGATGATGTCCTCCATATTTGTACATACTGGTCCCGCATCCGGTGGATGGACCATGTATCCTCCCCTGAGTGCCCTGCGCCAGGCGGGTGATGGACAAAAAATCGGTACCGACCTCTGGCTGATCGCGATGGCGCTGTTTATCGTGTCTTCCCTGCTTGGTGGTCTGAATTATATTTCCACCATCCTGAATATGCGTACCAAGGGAATGAGCATGACCCGTCTGCCATTGCCGATTTGGGCCATGTTCTTCACGGCCGTACTGGGTGTACTTTCATTCCCCGTATTATTATCCGGAGCCATCCTCCTGTTATTCGATCGTAACCTCGGTACCAGTTTCTACCTGAGTGATATCGTGATCAATGGAGAGATATTGCCGAACGAAGGGGGTAGTGCAATCCTTTACCAGCACTTGTTCTGGTTCCTGGGTCACCCTGAAGTATATATCATCCTGTTGCCCGCAATGGGAATGGTCTCTGAAATATTATCCGTGAATGCCCGTAAACCGATCTTCGGTTATATGGCCATGCTGGGCTCCATGTTTGCGATCGCTATCCTGGCCTTCCTGGTATGGGCGCACCACATGTTTGTCACGGGATTAAACCCCTTCCTGGGTTCGGTCTTCGTGTTACTCACCCTGCTGATTGCCGTGCCTTCAGCGATCAAAGTGTTTAACTGGCTTACCACACTATGGAGAGGTAATATCCGCTTCACCCCGGCTTCCTTGTTCGCGATCGGTTTTGTGAGCTTATTTATCTCCGGTGGTCTTACAGGTATCTTCCTGGGCAACTCAACCATTGACATCCACCTGCACGATACCATGTTCGTGGTGGCGCACTTCCACATTGTAATGGGTGTGGCTTCCTTCTTTGGAATGTTTGCCGGTGTTTATCACTGGTTCCCCAAAATGTTCGGACGCTACCTGAATAATACATTAGGCTACCTGCATTTCTGGGTAACCATGATCGGCGCTTACCTGATTTTCTGGCCCATGCACTACCAGGGTCTGGCCGGTGTTCCACGCCGTTATCTCGACAAAAAAGGCTGGGCCTCTTTCAACCAGTTTGCCGACCTCGATAAAATGATCACCGTTGTTTCGATCATCGTATTCGCGGTTCAGCTGATGTTTGTGTTCAACTTCTTCTATTCAATATTTAAAGGAAGAAAAGTAACGTCTCAGAATCCCTGGGGTGCCAACACCCTGGAGTGGACTACCCCGATCAACCCGGGACATGGTAACTGGGAAGGAGAAATTCCTGAAGTACACCGCTGGCCTTATGACTATGCGAAAGACGGAAGAGAGTTTATCCCGCAGACAGAACCGGTGGGAGCGAATGAATCAAAACACTAAGTACGAAGTACGATAAGCCCGAAGGGCTGACATGATTATAGAAATAAGCGTTGAGTGGGAACCGAACCCCGAGGGGGTGGCATTATAAAGATGTCATAAGTGAACATGGATTTGTTTTTTGAATATAAGTGAAGGCATGAAAAAGATTAAGGACTATCTGATGCTGATAAAGCCTTCACTGAGTATCATGGTGGTATTCAGCAGTGTGATCAGTTACCTGCTGGCTCCCAAAGTGGTCGAGTACAACTGGACCATGATATTCTTGCTCTTTGCAGGCGGAATGCTGGTAACAGGCAGCGCCAACGCGATCAACCAGGTGGTGGAAAAAGACACGGATGCGCAGATGAAACGCACTTCCACCAGGCCAGTGGCATCCGGAAGGGTGACACAGGCAGAAGGCTGGGCCTTTGCGATCATCACCGGAATTGCCGGTGTGCTGATGCTGGGCTACTACTTTAACTGGTTGTCTGCGGGACTCGCGGCCTTTAGCTTGTTTCTCTATGCTTTTATCTACACCCCGTTGAAGAAAGTAAATTCAATCGCGGTGCTGATGGGAGCAGTCCCCGGAGCACTACCTTGCCTGATTGGCTGGGCAGCGGGAGATGACAGGCTGTCCACTGGCGGATGGATCCTTTTTGCCTTCCAGTTTTTCTGGCAATTCCCCCATTTCTGGGCGATTGCCTGGGTGGCACACCGGGATTATTCGGCAGTTGGGTTTAAGCTCTTACCGGCCAATGAAGGACCGACAAAGTTTACGGCTATTCAGACCATTGCTTATTCTTTGCTCCTGGTTCCGGTAACTGTTCTTCCCTATTTTACAGGAATGTGCAGTTATGATACAGTGGCCGGTATGATCAGTATTGGAATGATTATCGTGGCCAACCTGTTTATGATCGGCCGGTGTGTGACTTTGTACCGGACCATGGAAGTAAGTGCAGCCCGGAAAGTGATGTTTGGAAGCTATATGTACCTTCCGGTGGTGATGTTTGCGCTGTTGCTTAGTAAAATTTAGAACATAAAAAGAGAGATGGATATAGTGAGTACACAAGAAAAACAGAAAATGCACCCCCATAAGTTCACCTTATGGGTGGCGATTGGCAGCCTGATCATGATGTTTGCCGGTCTGACCAGTGCTTTTATTGTAAAGAGTAACCAGGATAAATGGATACCCGTTACGCTTCCCACGATCTTCTGGATTTCCACCGGAGTGATCCTGCTGAGCAGCCTGACGATCCAGCTGTCCTTAAGATCTTTTAAAGACCGTGAAATGAACAGGTACCGCAGCCTGATCGGGATTACCGTATTGCTGGGTGCCGTTTTTATTGTATGCCAGTGGCTGGGATTTCAGCAGCTGTGGAATCAGAAGATCACCTTTAAAGGATCCGGAGGCGGGCAATTCCTTTATGTGATTTTTGGTTTACACGCCCTGCACGTGATCGCCGGAATCATCGCCCTCCTGGTCATGTTCATCAAAGGCTTTTTGGGAAAAACAAAGAATTACAGTTCTGTCCCGGTGGAAGTAGCCGCAACCTACTGGCATTTTGTAGATGCCCTGTGGATTTACCTGCTGGTATTTTTCCTGGTACTCGGTAAGAACTAAAACGACATAACGAAACAAGTAAAACCTGACAACTGACATGGCGACAACAGCAACAGTACATCAGACCAAGTGGTGGAGTGGTGGTAAGAGCCCCTTCAACCTGGAGTATGGCAAGCTGATGATGTGGTATTTTTTGATGAGTGATGCCTTTACTTTCGGAGCCTTCCTCATCTCCTACGGGTCTATCCGTTTCAGCCAGAACTTCTGGCCGGATCCCAACGTGGTATTTAATGCATTCCCGGGAGCCGGTCATGCCAATCTTCCGCTTGCTTTCGTGAGTGTGATGACCTTTATCCTGATCATCAGTTCGGTGACCATGGTACTGGCCGTACATGCCGGGCACAAAGGGGATAAAGCCGGCGTACTGAAATGGCTGGCCTGGACGATCGTAGGCGGTCTGGCCTTCCTTAGCTGCCAGGCCTGGGAATGGCATCACCTGATCACCGGTGAACACGCCGTGCTCATCGATGGCAAACTGGATATTATCGGTCAGACCATGCGCGCCAATCCCTGGGGCAGCCTGGCCGATCATGATGCCGTAGCCGCCGCACTGACAAAAACACCACATGAAACACTGATGAGTCTCGCGCATACAAGCAATCATGCCCTCGGCCATGAGCAGCTGGCCAGTATGACCGATCAGCAACTCATCAGCAATATCAACCTGGAAGAACTGCATGTCCGTACCAAAGGACCGGTTGCCTTCGGTGGCTATTTCTATGGTATTACCGGTTTCCACGGTTTCCACGTATTCTCCGGGGTGATCATCAATATTGTGATGTTCAAAATGACGCAGAATAACGTTTTCCAGAACAGGGGTCATTACCTGATGATCGAAAAGGCCGGTCTCTACTGGCACTTTGTAGACCTGGTATGGGTATTCGTATTCCTCTGCTTCTACCTGATATAAATTAAAACATTGAATCCCGGCCAGCTGCTATGGCAGTCAACCGGAAGGCTTTAATAAACAGAAATTATTCCGCTATGCAACATCCGGCTTTCGAAGAAGTAACGATTCACCATCACCACGCTGATGATGACACGTTCTATAAAAAGGTAAAGAAAACAACGATTCTCCTTTCGGTGATCACCGTGATCGAACTGATTATTGGTCTGTCCATATATACCATTCACAAAGGCGAAAACCCCAGTGAGTTCCTGGTACTGGCTTTTAAAGGAATGGTTTGTATCCTGACCCTGGCCAAAGCTTACTATATTGTATCCGTTTTCATGCACCTCGGTGATGAGATCCGGAACATGATCATGACCATCGTGGTGCCGCTGATGCTTTTTATCTGGTTTATAGGTGCTTTTATCTGGGATGGCAACTCCTATAAAAACCTGCGGAATACGTACGATAAGCATTTCAAGGAATCAACCATGCCGGCCAAACATGGTCATAAAGAAGAAGCAAAGCCTGCGGCACCTGCCAGCGGTAAAGAATAAAGTCTGAAGGATTTACTTATTTTAACCATTAAACCGGCTGCCAGGTGAACAAGGAAGCGGTTTAATGGTTTTATTTTTTAATATACTGACGTGAACAAGAAAGCATTAGTGGCCGTGATGATCGCCCTCCTGATTCCCCTGGTTTCCTACTTTATAGTTAAGGAAGAAAGCGAGAGCAATATTCATATGCCCCGGCATTACCTCCCTGATTCGATTATCAGCAAAACCAAAAACGGGAAAAGAGTTTCTGATACCCTCTGGCATAAAGTGGCCAACCTGAACCTGACCAACCAGGATGGAATGAAAGTGAACCTGGACAGTCTTCACGGGAAAATCATCATTGCTGATTTCTTTTTTACCCGTTGTCCTACGATCTGTCCGGGTATGACCGCGAACATGAAACGAATGGTTGAATCCATTCATAACGGGAAAAGGGTGGGGGACAAGACCAATAAGCTGGTCCATTTTCTCTCCTTCAGTGTGGATCCGGAACGGGACTCTACAGAGCGCCTGAAGTACTGGGCCAATCGCTTCCAGATCAACCCGGAACAATGGTGGTTGCTGACAGGGGATAAAAAGGCGATTTATGATTTTGCCCTGAATGAGATCAAGCTCGGACTCATCGATGGAGAAGGGGTGGATACCAACTTTGTACACAGCGATAAATTTGTACTGATCGACAGTAACCGCCATGTACGTGGTTACTACAGCGGGCTCGATACAGCCTCCCTGGCCCAGCTTTCGAGCGACCTGGTGATGCTGACGATGGAAAAAGACCCGAATAAGAAGAGTTTTTTCGCCGGCAAACTGGAAGTAATGGCGGTTTCATTCCTGTGCGCCATTCTTGGTGTATTCCTTTTACTGTATTTCCTCAATAAGAAAAATAAGAACAATGCTTAAGGCTGCCTGGAACAAGAACGACAAAAAGGCCAAAACCCTGATCTGGATATTCTCCGTTATTGTATTTGCGGCTGTATCCGTACTCAGCCGGGTTAAACTGGATGTTAACCTGGGCTTTGATGTACACCTGTTTGCGGAGATCAATGCCCTGATCAATTCCGCGGTAGCGGTGCTGCTGGTGGCAGCCCTGGTGGCCGTTAAATCGGGAAAATATAAATGGCACAGGGGCCTCATGATGACCGCCATGATCCTGTCCATTCTTTTCCTGGTCAGTTATATCTGTCATCATCTTTTTGCAGGCGAAACAAAGTTCGGCGCCGAAGGAATCGCCAAAACAATCTATTACCTCGTTTTATTCACGCATATCCCGCTGGCCGGACTGATTCTGCCTTTCATTCTGTTTACAGCTTACCGGGCGCTCATTGGCGAATGGCCGCAGCACAAAAAGCTTGCCCGCATCACCTGGCCCATCTGGTTTTATGTGGCCGTCACCGGGGTGGTGGTGTACTGGATGATCAGCCCTTACTACGTTTAAGTTACGAGTTGCGAGATGTGAGTTGCGAGTAGATTCCGTAAAACAAGTTTAACTGGTTTATTTATATGAACCTTCTAAGGAGGTGTATTGACTACAAACTACTAACTACTAACTGATTTCTTCCAGCGGATCCCAGAACAATTTTTTAAACTCGACTACCTGGTCATTCTTCACTTTAATGCCTTCTTTCTTCAGTAACTCTTCCATTAAGCCGGGCGGATTGAAATGAAATTTACCAGTGAGTAAGCCGTTGCGGTTAACCACCCGGTGAGCGGGTACCTTAGGTTTTACGCGGTGACAACCATTCATGGCCCAGCCCACCATACGCGCGGAGGATTTGGTGCCGATGGCAGCAGCAATTGCACCATAGGAGGTAACACGGCCTTTTGGTATCTGGCGCGCCACTTCATACACCATGGCGAAAAATGTATCTTCCTTACTGCCGGAGGGCTTCAGTGTTTTTAATTTCTCCGTTGATTTTTTCTTAGTGGCCATGCTATGAAGTTAGGGAATGCAGGCAAAAGATCGCAGCTGGTAAGCAGGGAAGATATTAAGGCCGGCTGGCCGGTGGATTGTTCTCTCTGTGTTCAGCCAGTTCTGACCGGCGGGGTTCAGGCACATTTTCAAAATCATAAGGACAATGCCGGCAGCCATTGCCACAGCAATAGCCTTTTTCGAGATGGTATTGTTCAGTGAAAACAATCAATCCATCGTCACTCCAGTAATAATGCAGGTCCTCAGTCAGATTTTTCATCTTGCAATAATATTTCCTTCAACACCCCGTCTTTCTCTTTATTTCCGAGATCAGCCGGTAGTGCAAAACGGAGATAATGAATCCGGTTACTACCGGCAATATCGAGTGATTCGTAATGGGTTTTAATCGTTAATTCAGCGGATACTTTTTCCGCCGCATATACATTATCGGAATCCTCCAGCAGCGGGCATCCGTAGAGGTCAATGACCGTTTTGGTAAACCGGTAGAGGTCCGGACTGTCTGTCTTCAGATGTATACAACCACCGGGAGCAAGGAATTGTTGGTAAAGCCTCAGGAATTTTGGGTGTGTCAGCCTTTTTTTGGCTTTTGACATACGCAATTGGGGGTCCGGAAACGTAATCCAGATTTCAGCCACTTCGCCGGGTCCGAAATATTCCGCGATCTGATCGATCTGGGTTCGCAGAAAAGCCACATTATCAAGCTTTTGTTGAAGCGCTTTTTTAGCCCCTACCCATATCCGGTTGCCCTTCAGGTCCACCCCGATAAAATTCTGTTCCGGATGCAATTGTCCCAGTCCTACCGCATATTCCCCTTTTCCGCAGGCCAGTTCCAGCGTAAGAGGATGCGTATTGCCAAAAAAACCGGCCCAGGTTCCGGCCATATTTTCCGGGAACTGTAATACATTTTTAAAAGTCTCCAGCTCGGCAAAGCGGATTAATTTCTTCTGACCCATAGCGGCAAATATAGTCGATAGTCCTTAGTCATTAGTCGGTAGTCAGATATGTCAGAAGAAATGGGGAGTCTTGATGAACTTGAACATAGAAACCCCTGTATTTACTAACGACTATCAACTGTCAACTGTCATCAATCGACTAGATTTTTACCTGGAGACCAACGCCGATGATGGATTTGAACTGAAGTCCGGGCGAAGAGTTGTTAGGGCCGAAGAGGCGGACATCATCATCATAGATCATATCCACATTCCAGCTGAAGGCAATGATGCGGGCAAATTTGGCAGAAAAGGTATTGGTCATGAATACATCCACATTCTGCGGATCCTTCTGGTAATTGGAGAAAAGATCGACCCGGCTTTTATAGGAGACAAATTTATTAAACGCGCGCTGGTAACCGATCGTGGCAAAAGCCCCGTTCTGGTTAATGCTGTGTGTATGTTGTTTTACCCCGTATTCGCCTTTGGCCGAAAGAATACTGTCGGTCACAAATACCCAGCGGGAAGTAACCGGGGAAACGAAGATGGATAGATCCTTGCCCGGTTTATAATCAATTCCCTGGCTCACGATCAGGTATGCAGGGGAAAGAAAAGCGGACGCAAAGGTTTTTACATTATTGGGATAGGTATAGCCTTTCAGGAACTGGGAACGGAAATTGACCAGGGTGGCCAGGTTGAATTTTTTACTCAGCGATAAACCGTATTTGGAAAGAAAATCAAAACGGTCATCGTTTTTACGGCTGCCCAGGCTGGTGGTATTGATATAACCAAAGTTGATATCAAGGGTATTGTCCCAGCTGTGTTTATTTTTCTTGAAAAAGCCAAAGAGACGGAGACTGGTATTTATCGTAAACGAAAAATCATCGCCACCGGCTGACCAGTTACTCTGGCTGCCCTGCCCGATGCTAAGGGTATACGCCCCCCCTGTTCTCCAGGTTTTCTTTCCTGTATCAGGAACATCCCGCTTCACCTGCCGGAGCGATTCCATTTGTAGTTTCCGGACAATGGCATCCTGTGCCTGGGTTGCGGAACTGAGAAATAAGAACATGAAGAATAAAACAGACTTGTTCATCCGGTGATTCGTTTGCTGGTTGATGTGTGTGTTTGTCCGTTTTTCAGAGGGTATTGCAAAGATAGAGCACACAGTAAACTGACAAAGGGAAAATATAGTATAAAGGAGATGTTAAATCAGCCTTCCTTCGCTAAAGCTACGGAAGACATGTCGGGAGTAAATACAGGCTTCATTAAGAGCACAGTCTTTATTTTCAACCATTTACAGATAGTAGTAAATAATCAATAATTAGTAATAAAATAATCAGAACCTTATCAGGAAGCCGATACCTACCAGTGATTTCACCTGTAATGCGGCTGAGCGCTGGTTTTTTCCAAAGAGACGTACATCATCATCATAGATGAAATCAAGGCTCCAGGAAACCGACATTATTTTACCCAGTTTGGCATTCAGCATATTCGACATAAAGAGGTCGATATTCTTGGGGTTGTGGCGGTAGTTGGAGAACAGGTCAATCCGGCTTTTGTAGCTGACATGTTTATTGATCTCCCGGAAATAAGAAATGGTAGCAAAGGCACCGAATTCCAGGTTTGATTTTTTACCCGGTGTAACCCCGTAAAGCCCTTTATTGGCCAGGGCCGTATCACGTACAATCACCCAACGGGCGGTAACCGGTGACACGAAGATGGAATGGTTTTTATTGGGTTTATAATCGAGACCCAGACTCGTGAGTATATAACCCGGAGCCATAAACGCCGAAGAAAAGGTTTTTACATTCGATGGGTAGGTATATCCCTTAAATAACTGGGAGCGGATATTGAACAGGGTGGTCAGGTTGAGTTTTGAATTCAGGGCATGACCGTATTTGGAAAGCAGGTCAAACCGGTCATCGTTTTTACGTCCACCCAGGCTGGTGGTGTTTACATAACCGATATTGAAGTCAAAAGTATTGTCCCAGCTGTGTTTATCTTTTTTATAAAAAGCATATAGACTCAGCATTGAGTTTACAGACAGCGAGAAATCATCCCCGCCGGCCGCCCAGTTGCTCAGCGAGCCCTGTGATACATTGATACCGTATATACCCCCTCTTCTCCAGGTCTTTTTTGTAGTATCCGGATCTTTCTTAATGCTGCGCTCGGCTTCTGAACGAAGGGCTTTTAAAGTGGCATCCTGTGCCTGGGAAAATAAAGGAAGGATCCCGAATGCAAGAGGGATAAGGATAAGGCGGGCTGTATGACTCATAAAAGGACTAAACTGGTTATGGGCGCAAAGGTAGCAATACAAAGTAATTCCTGAATTGAAAACAAGTGCAGAAAAAAACCCCGGAATTACCCGGGGCTTGCATTCGAAAACCACTCACTGACCCTTCTTATGTTCAGAAAATCGTTTATCCGGGGTCCCGTCTTTTTTCAGGTGTTTATTCGCGGAAAATCGTTTATCCGGTGTTCCGTCTTTTTTCAGGGCCGGGGTGCTTTTTTGCGTTTTCGGTGTTAGCGGGGTGGAAGGAATCGTGGCGGTTTTAGCCGGACCGGCTTTTGATTTAATGGTTTCAGTTTTTGCTGTTACCGGAGTTGTTTTTACAAGCGGCGCTTTTGTGGGTTTTGTATTAACCGCTTTACCGGTTTGCGTTTTAACCACTTCTTTTCCGGGTTTAGAGGTTTTTTGCCCGGTGGTCTGTGCTATGCCTGCAAAGCTGAAAAAGAGCAGGGCAAATACGGCGGTCAGGATTTTTTTCATGTTACCAGTTTTAAATTGTTTTAAAGGTTTTTTTTACAGTATAAACTTACTCATCTGCCCAGCCCTCCTGTTTCATTCTTCGCCGGACAGGCAATTTCAATCGTTGAAATGCCTGTATCTGGTCAGGAACTGGTTTGCACCGGTGAGACCGGCCTGATATTCCCGGTCCTTTTTAATACTCCCCAACCCTGGTTCTCCCCTTTTATAGCCCGTACCAGTGATTTAAACAGGATATAGTACATAAGCTGCCGGTAGGCAAATCGTTGGGGAATCAGCCAGATCAGTTTTCCCGGTTTTTCTTTTTCGAAGGAAAATGCCAGAACGCTGATCAGCACATCCACGAGCAGAAAAAGCAGGTAATACCAGCCAATTTTCTGAAGATTTTCCGGGTTGTAACGGTTCCAGAAAATGCTCAGCAGGAGCACCAGGTCCGCTGCCGGAGCCAACAGGGGCAACAGAACCTGGAATATCAGGATATTCGGAAGAGCCATCAGGCCCAGACCTTTGAACCCGGGGTTAAAGCAGGCGTACCTGTTTTTCCAGAACGCCTGCATAATGCCATAACTCCAGCGGAAACGTTGTTTGAGAAACTGGCGCAGGGTTTCAGGTGCTTCGGTAACGGCGATGGCATCCGGACAGTTGACCACCCGGTAGCCGGTACGTAAAATCCGGATCGTCAGATCGCAATCCTCTGCCAGTGTATCGGTCGTGAATCCACCGGCCTTTTCAATGGCTTCCTTCCGGAATGCCCCGATGGCGCCCGGGACAACGGTTATGGCATTGATCAGGTTAAAAGCACGCCTGTCAAAGTTCTGTGCTGTAGTATACTCAATACTCTGCCATTTGGTAAGAAGGGTATTTTCATTGCCCACTTTTACATTTCCGGCTACAGCACCTGTAATCATTTTTCCCGTTGAGCCCTCCATCATTTTTTTCATTAGCTGAGAAACGGCATCCGGTTTCAGTTGTGTATCGGCATCAATACATACCAGGTATTCTGTGCAGGCCCGTTCAATACCATAATTCAATGCGGAAGCTTTTCCCCCGTTTACTTTTGTCAGAATAGTAACCCTGCTATTATTGTCAAAGGCCTCTTTTACTTTCCGCAAAGTAGCATCCCGGGATCCGTCATCCACAAATAGAATATGGCAGTCAGGATAGTCCTGCAGCAGTAAATTATTAACTGTATTCACCGCATTGATTTCCTCGTTAAAGGCCGGAACAATAATGGTGACCGGTGGAGTATCCGTTAACCCGCCGTGAGCGGCAACCAGGTGTCTGTTCCTGATCTTATCAGCAATTGCCATAACCGCCATAAGCAGCACCCGGATGAGGCCAGCGATGATGGCCACCCAGAAAGCCGCAGACAGGAAGCGTTCAATCCAGTACCCGGTATGGGCAATGCCATTGTCGATGCGAAGCAGGGTACTGCTTACCGGGGGCATAATAACTTCACGGCTGACACCCAAAAGACCTGCCACATTTGTAAAGGCTATTCCTTTGTTTTTAAAATAATGAATGATCCGGGGCAATGCATCTACGGTGGCCTGTCGGTTTCCGCCGGCATCATGCAGCAGAATGATGCCTTTATCCGGGTTATGTTCGTATTGCCGGATCACACTTGCATAAATACTGTCTGATGTGACCCCGCTTTCCCAGTCATTCGGATCGATACTCTCCCCTACAGTATAATAGTTTTCATTTTTACTGATAGTAACAGGTCTTAATTCCACTTCTGTGCTGGGTTCCGCATCAGCATTATACGGTGCCCGGAACAACACGGTACTGTGCCCAGTAACCGATTCAATCAATAACCGGGTGCTTTGCAGTTCGGTCATGGCTCTTTCAGCACTGACCCCGGCGATATTGGGGTGGGTGAATGTGTGGTTACCGATCTCATGACCTTCCCTGAATATCCGGTTTAATAGCGGGAGGTTGTTTTCAGCTTCCATTCCGACAATAAAAAAAACACCGGGTACCTTTTCTTTTTTCAGGATATCCAGGATCTGCGGGGTATAAACAGGATCAGGGCCATCATCAAAACTCAGTATAACCTGCCGGTGTACTTTCCCGTATTTCTGGATCACATAAGTGGACGGCATTTTTATATACCGTTCCTCAGAGATAATTGCCTCAGCCGGATCTGTCTCCATTTCCAGGTTGCCGGATTCAGGGGAAGTCATCACATTCAGAATTTCCCCATCCCCGATATAGTCCGGCTTTTCATATAAAGGAATTACATTCCTGAGCAGGGAAAAATCAAAAGGCTGCAGTGAGACCGACCTGTTGCTCAGGTTCCGGTTGTAAAACAACCACAACCGCTCATCTTCACTGCCCAGCCGCCACAACGCGGTGCCACCCGTTCCGTACTCATCAGCAAAGCGCAGGCAGTTGAAATTAGTCGCTGCATCTGTAAAATATACTTCATGTTTCTTTTTATCAGCTGCTGTGTATGAGAAATGGTTATTGTAACTGGTATTGTCAAATTCAGGGGCCGTATTAAATTCTTTGGCTGTAGCCATTGCCTGCTGATAGGTCAGGGTTAGCGCTTCTTCCCCTGGTGTCCAGTCATACCCATAGGCTGCAAGGCAAAGAATGATTTTTTCAGACGGGATATCGGTAGCGGCCTGGTCAAGTACTTTTTCAATCCATTGCTGGCTGCTGACCGCACCAGGCACGCTGGTGCTGTAATGTTCGTCATACGCCATCAGGAAAATATAGTCGTTGTTTGGCATTAGTGCCCGCACGTTAAAATCCTCATTCCCAGGTATAATATCCTGGGTCACCAGGAGACCCATCGGATGAAGCCGGTGCCAGAGTTCCTCCTGGAATGCGATCAGCGGCTCATCTGTTTTTTCATGCAATTCCTCGAAGTCAATATTGATTCCCTGGAGCCTGTATTGCGTCAGGTATTTTACAATATCATTGATCAGCCTTTCTTTTTTCTCCTTATTATGAAGGATACGGTGAAGAATATTTCCGTCAAAATCCCCGGTTCCTTTATTTTCATTGATGTTGTTCAGAAGCGCAATGATGGTCACGGGGTTTCGCTGCATCAGTGCCAGTGCGGCCATGTCAACCCGGGGTACAAGCGTATCAGTTACCGGATCTATAAAAAACCATTCCGGGATCACCATATTCAGTTTATCTATATTTTTCTGTAAAGAGTAAAATGACTGGGGGTCCCAATCCACATAAAAGGCGGCCCGGATACTGTTGCTGCTTACCTGGTTCCGGTTCATACGCAGTTTTTCATTCTGTTTCTTGGCACGCAGGAAAGCCTGAAAACCCTTGTACTTTTTCAGATCCTCCTTATCCAGGTTTTTCGGCAGCGAGGGGTTTGTTACCGGGTGCTGGCTATTGTCGTTGCCCAGGATGGGCAAGAGGGGTTTGCTGTTGTACATCATGGTAAGGATAGCAACCGGGATCATCATCAGCAGCAGGGTCAGGATGGTCCGGCCGGACCATTTAAATACCTGCCAGCGCCATTTAGAACGGGTTTGAAAGATCTGTCGGGGGTTATTCATTTTATACTTTTGGTAAAGTGTTTGATTAATAGGAAACAGGACTCCTGTCCGGGTAGTGTAAAACTATCCGTGAATAATCCCTTTACGGAGGGCATTAGCCGGGCAGGCAAAAACAATCGGTAAAGGGGGTCAGTAACCGGTTGACAGCAGCTGGCGGACCAATGCAAGTAATTGTTCGAGCTCCTGTAACTCCGGCGGCAGATCACCGGATCCGTTTTTCTCCTGCAATTCCCTTAATTGTTTTGCTTTGTTAACCGATAATTCAAGCAGGGAGATAGCATGGCGGGATAAACTTTGTCGTTTTTGCAGTTCTTTATCATGGTTTTCCTGTGCTGAAAAATTATTAACACCGATGCCAATAAATACAGACGCTATCCCGGAGATGGCGATTTCCAATGCATTATTATTGGTCAGGAATGTCAGGAAAATGATAGCGCTCCCCATGGCTATAAAAATAATGACCCGCGGGTGTTTCAGTATTTTCCAGAAGTACCGGACATGTTTATGTACCATCATACGCGCATGATTTCTGATACCGGAAAACTAGTAAGGAACAGAAAATGATGGGGGTTGTTTCGCCGGACAGGCAGAAATAATAGCTGAATCTGTCTCAGCACTGGTCATAAAATTGTTGCGCTTCCCGTAGAGCCTTGCGGCAAACGGAAATAATTGAGGAAACCAGCTCTTCCGTTTTTTCCGGGGAATGCTCTCCATATTCTGCATCATCCAGCAGCGATCCGAGTGATTCCAGTAAACCCATAACCGCCACACTGCTCCTGAGATTATGCAACTGACTTCGTAAGGCTGACTGGTCTTTTTCTTTTACTGATTTCTCCAAGGCCGCTGTTTCAGCCGGTATGGCGTCCAGGAATTCCTTTGTAATGGTTTTTTCAAATTGCAGGTCGCCGCCGCTGAGTTCCTTCAGGTAGCGCAGGTTAATGATTGTAAAAGACAGCGGCGCCCGCGCTTCAGGTGTTACCGCAGGAGCTCCGTATAATTGTAATAACCGCAGGAGTTCTTCTTCCCGGATGGGTTTGGAAATATAATCGTTCATCCCCAGTTGCAGGCATTTTTCCTTTTCCCCCGCCATGGCATGTGCAGTCATGGCAATTACCGGAACCGTTAAATTAAGCTCATGCCGTATCACCCCCGTGGCGGAATAGCCATCCATACCCGGCATCTGGATATCCATCAGTACCAGGTCTGTTTTTTTATCCCGTAACAGGCGGATCAGTTCATGGCCATCATCAGCAAAACTGTACTGGTAATTCCATCTTTCCAGCAAATGCTTCAGTAACTGCTGGTTCACTTTGTTATCCTCAGCAATGGCAATATGTAATGACTTGCCCGTATTTGAAGATTGTTGAATACGATCCGGCAACGCACTGCCCGTAGCTTTATCAGGGATAACCGTGTACGGGAGCCGAAGGTGGAAACTGGTGCCTTCCCCGATGCGGCTCTGTACGTCAATGGTTCCTTTCTGGGCCAGAACCAATTCCCTGACAATGGATAATCCAAGGCCGGTACCACCGTATTTCCTGTTTACCGTATCATCTGCCTGCTGAAAGCGATCAAATATTTTACCGGTCTGTTCCGCGGGAATCCCGATCCCGGTATCTGTGACTTTAAATCCCAATTGTACTAGGGGAGGATTTGATTCCTCCAGCGAAATTATTACCCGGATATAACCGGCAGCGGTGAATTTGACTGAATTACTCACCAGGTTTACCAGTATCTGCATCAGGCGTACGGCATCCCCTTCGAGATTATCCGGCACCGCATCTTCCACTGATGTTTCCAGTGTTAGCCCTTTTTCACGGGTTTTATCTGCAAACAGCAGGCTGACTGAGTGTAGTACTTCACGGATACTGAAAGGGGCTTTTTCGATACGCAGCATACCCGCTTCAATTTTGGAGAGATCGAGTATATCATTAATTATAGTCAGGAGGTTTTCACCCGACTGACGAATGGTTTCCACGAATTCCCTGGAGTCGGGGTCGAGGTCACGACGCTCCAGTAGTCGGGTGAAGCCCAGGATAGCATTCATGGGGGTCCGTATCTCATGACTCATATTAGCCAGGAATTTTTCCTTGATGGCGGCCGTTTCCCGTATTTTTTTTTCTGAGCTGTTCAGTTCGGTGATCAGGCGGATCTGCTTGCGGATAATATGGATGATATACCAGAAGACAGCGAGCGCAGTAAGCAGGACCAGTGTAATCAGGATAGTACTGAGACGTAATGCTTTTTTTCCGCTGATATCTGCGGACCGGGTTGCTTTTTCCAGGACAGTTTTCCTGATTTTTTCAACTTTATTAATTGCAGTGACTATAGAATCAGTCAGTGCTTTCCCGGTATTGGCGGCAAACAGGCTGGCAGCCGTTGGTTTTCCAGGCTTGATAAAGGCATCAAGCATATCCTGGTTATACCGGATTTTTTTCCGCACCAGTTCATCCAGTTTGTCTACATAGATCACTGAACTGTCATCATCTGTAATCTGCTGAAGTTTTTCAATATCGGCCTCGATCCGGCCTATTTGCGTATCCAATCCAATTATATGCGAGGTGTCACGGGATGCCACAGTGCCCCGTATTTTAGTTTCTGCGGTCAGGAGGTCTCTTTCCAGTTCTTTCAATTCACGGCTTACAGCTATTTCACTCAGTAATTTTTCATTTCCGCTGATCAGGGCATTTATATTTTTAGCCGAGTTGTACTGGATATAGATTAATACAAGAATACCGGCAATGAAACCGGAAAAAATAGTATAGATAAGTCGGTTGGCATTCATACTGCTGAACCCGAATTTACTGAAATTAATGCCGGGAATCTGACGCGTCTTTACCGAAGAAAAAGCGGACCAGGATAGCGAGTCCTGAAATACAAGCTATGATTGCCGAAACCAGCAACCCGATAAAATACCAGGGCTTACCCTTATCCATTTCTGTCAGGAAAAAAAAGGAAAGCCAGACAAGCAGGCCGGCGTCAAGGAAGAATAATATGGGGTAAAATTTTTTCATAAAAGAAAAGAAGGGCTGTATAAACATACAGCCCGGAAACCAAAACCAACAGTACACGAGAAGGCTTACAAAACTGTTATACATCAACTGGTAATAAAATTAATGACGGGAAATGCGGGGAGACAGGCCTGTTCGCTGAAATGGCAATTCGTGTCGGTGAATCAGGGGGAAGTTTCGGTTACAGGATGTTCATCCTTTTGTTCAGTGCTGCACGGTAGGCATCTGCCACCGGGATAGCTGTGCCGTTAATGACAAGGGCGCCGTCCTGGATACTGTCAATTTTAGACAAGGCTACAATATAAGAACGGTGTACCCGTATAAACTTATGGGCCGTCAGCCTTTCTTCCACCGATTTCAGTGTATTGTGGATCGCATAGAATTTCCGGTTGGTATGTAGTTTTACATAGTCTCCCATGGCTTCGGCATACAGGATGTCTTCCACATCCAGGCGGCGTACAATAGCAGAGTCACGGATAAAGAGAAAGCTATCTTCGTTTACCTGGAACTCTTCCTGGTTGCTGCTGATCAGCTCCCGTACTTTATCGATGGCCTGTGCAAACCGGGCCGGGGTAACCGGTTTTACAATATAGTCAGCTACATTCAGGTCAAATGCTTCGGCTGCATACTCCTTTTTAGAAGTGGTGAAAATTATTACGGGGCGCTGATCGCCCAGGTTACGCGTAAGTTCCAGCCCCGACATACCGGGCATTTCAATATCCAGCAACAGGAGATCTGTTTTGTGCAATTGAAGGAATGCAACAGTTTCCGTTGCATTCGCACATTCACCCGCCAGGATAAGGTCTTTTACCTGGCTCACCAGGTGTTTCATACTGGTGCGGGCAATTTTATTATCGTCGACGATCAGGGTCTGCATCAAAAACAAAATTAACAGGGAATGGGTTACAGCAAAAACGGACCTGGTTTAAATAAATGATAAATCCCGGTCAAGAAGTAGCATCTATACGGGGCGTTTTTGTCTCCCAGCTACCGGAGGTTCCAGCCATAAAAAAACCTCTGTGAAAGGAACACAGAGGCTATTTTGAAGCTACCAGCGCTTCAAAAAATTAAAAGTCGCACGAGAAAAGCTGTAGGGGGAGGGATCGAACCTCCACGGGGCAGTTAGCTGTTGCACAAATGAATAGAGAGTGCTACTCTCAACCTACTGGTGGTCAACCCCAGTCGGTCCACTCGTCAGTGGATCGGCGTTATGCAACGTTTATCCTGTATTCCCCACCCTCGAGACAAGAGGGCATGTCTGCCATGCTTACGCAATTTCATCACCCCACAATGTTTAAAGAACTGTTTCTTTGTTTGTTGATACAAATATACAGCGGTTTCTCTTTTCGTTCCAAATTATCTAAGAAATATTTTAAAAGTATAGATATTATTCAAATAATGACTATATTTATTGAATAATATTAAATTTCAGACCCCAATATGGCAGCAAAATTAAATCTGGACAAACTGGACCTGCAGATCATCCACCATATGATGGAGGATGCGGAAATCTCTTATGCGGATCTTGGTAAAAAACTGTTTGTTTCCGGTGGTACAATTCACGTACGCATCAAAAAACTCCAGGAGGCAGGCGTGGTTAAAGGTACAAGATTAAAAGCGGACCTGAAAGAACTGGGTTATGATGTGATCGCTTTTATCGGTATCTACCTCAAAGAAAGCGGGCTCTATGATACGGTGGCCCGTGACCTGCAGAGAATCCCGGAGATCGTGCGACTGAATTATACCACGGGCAACTATAGTATGTTTGCCGAGATCGCCTGTAAGGATATCACCCAGCTCCGGTCTGTATTGCACGACCAGCTTCAGAAGATCAAAGGCATCGAACGTACTGAAACCTTTATTTCGCTGGAAGAAAGTTTCAGCCGGAATGTAAAAGTGATCTGACCTTTTTCCTGTTTGTTATATGAAGACCGTCTCCCGATTTTATGCTTCACTCGGACTGCTGCTGGTACTCAACCTGCTGGTCAAGCCCCTGTGGATATTCGGGATCGACCGCCCGGTACAGAACAGTACCGGCACGGCGATCTACGGTTCTTATTTTGCGTTACTCAACCTGGCGATTGTATTGGGCTTCCTGCTTGACTGGGGACTCAATGCCTTCATGAGCCGTCAGCTGGCGGCTGCCCCGGAAAACAATCAGTTACCCACCGGGTATTTCCTCCGGCTGAAATTATATATGATCCTCTTGTATGCCACTGTGGTATTTATAGTTGCATTTGTTACAGGTATACAGCAATGGAGCTGGTTATTTTTACTGATACTGATTCAGGCATTAACCTCCCTCTTCTTATATGCGCGGGCTGTTCTCAGTGCCCGTCAGTGGTTCAGGGCCGATGCATTTTTTTCCGTGCTGGATAAAACACTGATGATCCTGGTATGCGGCAGTTTTTTCCTGTTGCCTGTGGCTGGTCCGGTAACCATCACTAAATTCCTGGGTGGGCAAGCACTTTGTACAGGGATAGCCCTGTTGTCTGTTTTATTTTACCTGGAGAAAAAGGGAGTTGTTTTTTCATTTAAAAAAGTAGAACTCAATTCAGGTCAGTTCTTCCGCTCTATAGTTCCGTACGGACTGATCATATTACTCATGTCGGCTCATTACCGCCTGGACGGATTCCTGCTCGAACGGCTTCACCCCGATGGAGCTTACCAGGCGGGTATATATGCCGGGGCCTACCGTCTGCTGGATGCCGGGAATATGGCCGGCTATTTACTGGCTTCCTTCCTGCTGCCCTTTATCGCTAAACACCAGGACCAGAAAAAAGAGGTGAATGAAGCCATCAAAACCACCCGGAATTTCCTGCTCCTGCTCTCCGCTTCTGCCATTGCCTTTATTGTTGCATTGACCCCCCTCCTGCAATCACTTCTATACCACGACCAGAATCCTTATGCCATTGAAGTGCTGCAGTTTTGTATACCCGCTTTACTGGGCTATGCACTGGTACAGGTATACGGCACGGTACTCACTGCTACCGGGCAGATCCGGTCATTCTGTTATATTGTATTTGCCGCATTGATTCTTAACACCGGGCTGAACCTGCTCCTGATTCCGGCATATGGGGCATTGGGTTGTTGTTATGCAGCATTGGTCAGTCATTCAGCCTGTGGTATAACCACGGCATACCTGGCAACGCGCAAAGCCGGGTTACCGGTTTACCTGCGCTCCGGACTGGCGGGTATTTTAATCGGGGCTATCCTGTTTTGTTTTCTTTACTTTGGCAAATCAATTATTCCGGGTATACCATGGCTGATGATATGTGCGGCATTTCTGGTGATTGGATTGCTGTATTTCACCCGGCTTGCAAGACCCGCTGAATGGAAAAAAATATTTATCAATAACTAAACAGATCCTGATGCCTGATATTTTTACCCTGATCAAAAACTGGTGGAAGCAGATACTTGTCCTGCTCATTCTTTCCACGGGTACTGTAGCAGCTGTGGTTTATACAAAACGACCGGAATACCTGTCAGTGGCCACCGCAGTCCCGGCCAGCACCTATGCCTCCGATAAAGCCAGGCTGTTTAACAATAATATTGAACAACTCTATACCACATTGGGTACGCCGGATGACCTGGACCTGGTGGTGGGTACCGGCAAACTGGATACGGTATACCTGGCCGTAACCGCTCAGTTCAATCTGCAGGATCATTATAAAATGGGTGAGAAAGGTGAAGCCGCCATTAATAAAGCAGCCTTACTGCTGAAGAAGAATACAAGAGTTACTAAAAGTGAATATGGTGAATTAAAAGTGAGGGTATGGGATACAGATAAAAACCTGGCACCACAGCTGGCCAATGCCGTGATGAAACAACTGCAGTCCATGCACCAGTACCTGCAGAATGCGGGGAATGAATCAACCCTGTTATCGCTCATCAGCAGTAAAGGAAAATTAGTTAAGGAAAGGGAAACCGCCAACGAGCCAGAAGCAAAAGCGGCCCTGGCCCTTCGCCTGGCCGACTATGATAAACTGATCAGTGAATACCAGCTGGCCGTGAATACAAAGGCACTGGCCCTGATCGTGATTGAAAATGCCAAAGCCAGTGACTGGCCCGATCGCCCGAAACATCTGCAATGGATACTGGCCACCGCCGTACTGGCCATCCTCTTCTCCTTGTTGCTGGCCGCATTACTGGAAAAAAGGAAAAACAATCAGTCCTGATGGCCCTGGCAAGGTATAGAAAATCAGGAGTCTTCTTTTTATTTACCGGACTCTTCCTGGGCAGCTTTTTACTGGCGGCCTTTGAGGAAGAATATTTTTTTGCCAGCATTCCTTTTGGGCTGTTGCTGGTATATGCTGCCTGGCAAAACAAAGCGCTGGCTTTTTATCTGCTCCTCTTTAGTCTTCCGCTTTCTTTTGAATATAATTTCAGCTCCAGCCTGGGTACTGATATTCCGGATGAACTCCTGATGTTGCTGACAAGCGGGATTTTTATTTTATACACGTTGTATAACCGGCAGGTTTTACACCGGGAAATCAAAACACACCCCCTGTTCTTTTTTTTATTCGGACTGTTTACCTGGATGATTGTCACCATCATTTTTTCATCCGACCCGCTGATCTCTGTAAAGTATGGACTGGCCAAGTCCTGGTACATGGGTGCATTCGTCCTGGCACCACTGATCGTATTTAACAACAAGGCCGCTATTATTAAAGGAGCTAAAGCACTGGCCGTTTCTATGTTGCTGGTTATACTTATTTCGCTGGTCAGGCATAGTTTCAGCGGATATAGTTTCGCAGGGGTGAATGAAGCGGTGAGCCCTTTTTTCCGCAATCATGTGAACTATTCGGCCATGCTGGTCTGTATGATACCGGTGGGACTTGCATTTTATCAACTAAGTAATAACAGTACTCAACGCAGGTGGATCAGCCTCTTTATCGGGCTTTCATTGGCCGCGCTTTTTTTCTCCTATGCCCGGGGTGCCTGGCTGGCCTTGCTGACAGGTGCGCTGGCTTATTTCCTGGTGAAGAAGAAGAGACTCTTTTTAGCATACATTGTTTTTATTCTTCTTTCCTTGGCGGCACTTTTCTGGCTAAAGCAGGACAATAACTACCTGCGCTTTGCCCACAATTACCAGCGGACCATTTTTCATAAGGATTTCGGGGAACACCTCGTGGCTACTTATAAACTGAAAGATGTATCCACTGCTGAACGGTTTTACCGTTGGATCGCAGGGGTACGGATGGTAAAGGATAATCCCGTTACCGGTTTTGGCCCGAACACATTTTATGATAATTACAAACCTTATGGCGTTCCGGCATTTAAAACATGGGTGAGTGATAACCCGGAACATTCCACCGTACACAACTACTTTCTGCTCACGGTAATCGAACAGGGATACCCGGGACTGTTTTTCTTCCTGCTCTTACTCGGCGCCATGCTCTGGTATGCCCAGCATCTCTGGCACAGGGCAAAGGATGTTTTTTATAAGACCATATCCATGGTAATGGCCGTGATGCTGGTAATGATAATCACGGTGAATTGCCTCAGTGACCTGGTGGAAACTGATAAAGTGGGTAGTTTGTTTTTCCTTTGTTTTTCTTTACTGATTGTGGTGGACAGGCAGACAAGAGAGAAGCAGGATACAATAAATGCCTGATCAGACCCTTCCCCGTACATTCAGCGCATCACGTAACCCGTTACCAAAAAGATTAAATGCAAGCACCAGCAGCATAATGGCAAACCCGGGAGCCAGGGCCAGCATGGGGTTCTGGGTAATGATGAAATTATAATTCTCCTTGATCATGAGCCCCCAGCTGGGCATTGGAGGCTGTACGCCCACCCCGAGAAAGCTTAAGCCGGCTTCAATCACAATCGCTGAAGCAAAATTGGAAGCAGCGATCACCATGACCGGTCCCATGATATTGGGCCAGATATGCCGTACAATGGTACGCAGATCGGAAAAACCAAGAGCCTTTGTGGCTTCAATATATTCCAGTTCCCGGATACCCAGCACCTGGCCTCTAACAAGGCGGGCCACATTCACCCACATGGTAAGTCCAACGGCAATGAATACCTGCCAGAAGCCCTTGCCCAATGCCAGGGTGATTGCAAATACCAGCAATAAAGTGGGAATACTCCAGATCACATTGATAAACCACATGATCACTTCATCGGTTTTACCCCGGTAAAAACCAGCCAGCGATCCCAGCAATAAACCAATACTCAGCGAGATGAGTACCGTGATCAGTCCCACACTCAGACTGACCCGGGTACCTACAATGATACGGCTCAGGATATCCCTGCCGTACTTATCTGTACCGGTAATGAATTTCTGATGCACCACCGGTTTTGCTGCAGTCTGGCTGAGGGGATAGGCGATCCGCTCTGTAATTCCTTCGTCAATATATTTCTGAACAATGATACTGTCCCCTTTGATCGTATGACCGGTGATGGGCACATAATAGTATTTATCTTCCTTTCCGCTGGCAAGTTGCTGAAAGAATCCCGTTGCACTGACTTCTTTCTCTTTCCTCACTTTTACAAAATCACGGGTGGTTCCGGGCTTCTCCCCCCCGATCTCCAGTATAATCCGGTTGGCATAAGGAGAAGAGTCAGGGGCAATGAAATAAGCGAAGATGGCCACTAAGACAGACAGGATAATAACCACCAGTCCAAAGACAGCGCCTTTGTTTTTCTTCAGTCTCCGCCAGGCGGCCTGCTGGAATGTGGGGGTGGAATCCATACTGGTGAAAGATACTTATTTTACTTTTCTTCCCTTCCATTCATAGGAACCGAACTGGCCAAGCAGCCCGGAGATCAGGGTATAAAAAATATGCAGGGGTTGAAAAAGGAAGAACCAGTTGACGAGGGAACCTTCATTATAGAAACTGGCCACCCGGTATACAAAGGGCAGTTCAACCAGTGTTTTGCCGATCCAGGCTGCTGCAAAAACCAACCAGTACCGGGAATCCGCAAAACCGGCAACCAAAGAAACAGCCATACTGAGATTGAAGAGGTACACGAGCAGAAGGACCACAAAAATCCGTTTATCCGAATAACTCCTGGCCTTACTCGCCCAGCGGATACGCTGGTTTAAAAAAGACCTCCAGCTGAGCATTGGTGCGGTGGTCATGATCGCTGCTTTTGATTTAATGTAATACACATCCTCCGGGAATTGTTTCCGGATCTTATGCATCAGCAGCATATCATCACCGGATGCGATCTGGTCAATGTCTTTAAATCCATCCACTGTATAAAACGCTTTTTTTTCATAAGCCATATTCGCCCCGTTACACATACTCATCGACCGGCTATGCACAGCAGCCGCTGTTATTCCCTGTAATACCAGGAAGTCGAGTGCCTGGAAAACCTGTAACAGGGAATTATTATGACTGAACACAACGGGGGCTGCAATAAAGACTGCCTTTTTTTCTTCATAAAATGAAGCCATGTGACTTATCCACTCAGGACCAGGTATACAATCGGCATCGGTGGTGATGATCAGGTCACCATTGGCGGCGGCTATCCCTGTTTCAATGGCTTTCTTTTTATAGGAATTCAGTGAACCGGCATTCAGCTGAACCAGTTTTGCCGGAGGAAAAGATTGAACAACTGAAGCGGTCTGATCGGTGGAATGATCATCGATGACGATGATCTCTGTCAGGCCGGCAGGGTAGGACTGTTTGAATAAGGCATTTAGCAGCAATGCAATATGCTTTTCTTCATTCCGCGCTGGAATGATAATACTGACACGGGTGGTGGCTGTATGCTGTGGTGTATAATCCGGAACGTTGTTCCAGGCCCGCCCGTAATAAAAAAGCAGGAGACTGTACAGGATGAATAATGGTATGATAATATACAGCAGTAACATGCGGCGGGGCAAATCTAATCATTGCAGCAGAGCCGGCAGGATTTCTTTCACATGTTTTTCATGCAGTACATGGTGACCGGCATGAATAATGACCAGCTGGCTATGCGTTTCAATTCCTTTTATAAACCGCTCCCCAATGGATGTCTGTATGATCCGGTCATGCCGGCCATAGATCAACCTGACCTGGGTTTGCTTTTCCTGGATAAGCCGCTTTATGTTTTTTATATCAGGCCGGCAGTTTCTTAATACAGTCCAGCGTTGGTATAAAAGGCGCCTGATACCGGCATCCTTGATATAAAACTGGACAAATCGGAAAATACTGTTATTGACCAACCCCAGTTTCCGGCCTGTATTAATCAGCCCGAAAAACCAGGCAGGATTTTCCATGGTTTGTTTAAACAGCCAGTTACCAAAACGGGTCTGGGTAGCCAGCCAGTACCAGAAATTCATTTTTAGTCCATCGGGGGCAAGTAATACCAGTTTCTGTACTTTTTCCGGGATCTGCTCATATATAGACAGGGCGATGCGTCCGCCAAGACTATAACCGGCGAGAATCATTTTTTTACCGGAAGGGTAATGAGTGTAAAAATGTTTGCGGAGTATGAGGCTGGTTATCTCGGTGAGAATGGCCGGGCTAAAATTACTTTTTTCGTTCCATTCGGTATTGCCGTGGAAGGGGAGGTTAATGGCAAAAAGGGAATAACCGGCCGGGAGTGCTTTTTCCAGAAAAGTAAAGGAGTCCGCATTTTCACCATATCCATGAAAACAGACCAGGGGGGTATCCCCGTTCAGGGAATAATAATATTCAAGGGAACTGCTTTCCGCTTTGATCCGGTCTTGCTGCATGCTGTTTATTAACTACATGCGAAATACGTGTTATTTCATGAAAGCCGCCGCTGCCGGTTCATTATTTTCTGAAAGCACCTGGAGGTAATATAGTCCGCCAGCCAGGTTGCTGACATTAATATTGCAGGACTGGATACCCTGGTTCACGGACCTGCTTTGCTGCCATACTACCGCTCCGGTTGGGTTTACGATCCGAACTGATACGGCCTGCTGACTGCCGGAAGTGATATGATAATTTAACTGGTCACCCCCTGGATTACAGTACAGTTTAGACAGGGAGATGCCCGCATATTTAATCGTTACCGGGATTGTCTTTGAGTACGATTCTTTATTGTTCTCGGTGATATGGATCCGGTAATAGTCGGTTCCTGCTGCAGGACTGTAGTCGGTCCAGGTATAGGTTTTTTGCTGAGGCCCGCCGCTGCCATCCAGGTGATCCAGGGGGGTAAAGTGAATGCCGTCATTACTTTCTTCCAGGGTATACGTGGTATATGGTTCTTCCTGTTCAATGGTCCAGGACAGTCGCACTGTATTATTCCTGGGGATGGCGTTAAAAGAAATCAATTGTACCGGTAAGCTGATATTCGCGGTGAAAATGCCTTTAGCGATTACCCGGTTCGCCACATAAAAATGACCCAGGTTGTTGATATGCACCCCATCGCCCCAACCCACTTCCGGTAACAGGTGAAACAGGCCGTCATTGGATACCAGGTCCGACCAGAAGTCAATATACTTCAGGGGGAAACTGGCAATTATGGAATCTTTCAGCGATTTTAAATTAACCGGGATCGGGGGATCATCATCACGGGGTTGTGAGGTGGTAATGAAAAAACGGACACCCGCATTTCCGGCAATGGTTGAAATCTGCCTGAAATTATCCATCACTTCGTGTACGGTGTAATTCTGGAATATATCATTGGAAGGAAGATTCACCAGTATCACATCCGGGGAATAACTGAGGGCTGCGGTGATATTCCGTAAAGGATCCGGTGAAGGACGTCCGCCGGGTGGTGTAAAACCAGTGGGCATAACATGATAACTGGTGTATCCCCCTACAGCCAGGTTTACCATGGTTGTATCCACCCCATCCGATGTATTCAGGTTAAAATAATGATATACCCGGCCTACCCAGGAGCTGTCAAAAGTAGTGGCGCCCGTTCCTTCGGCCGTGGAGGAACCAAGGACAACAATTTTCTTCTGGGCGGTAATATTCCCAGACAGTAACAGGCCTATAGACATTATTAAGCAATAACGGCTGATAATCATATTAATAATAAATTATTGTAAAGGCTTCGCAGGAGATGGGGCTCTAAAAGTAATAGGATAATTGGAAAAAAGGAATACTTTTTTTGGAAAAAAGAAAGATAAATATTAAGTTGCACAAACAACTATATGCCAAACAACCAATTTAAAAAGGGTGAGTTATACAGCTTTATAACAGGTAAAGCATCCATTGCCATTGCCCGCCGGTTGCAGAAAAAATTTAATACGGCCGGCCTGAATATTACGATTGAACAGTGGAGTGTGCTGTATCATTTATGGAAACAGGAGGGCATCAGTCAGCAGGAATTATGCAATGCCACTTTTCGGGATAAACCCAGTATCACCAGACTGGTGGACAACCTGGAAAAACTGAACCTGGTAAAAAGAGTGGCATCTGAACATGACCGGAGGATCAACCTGATTTACCTGACCAAACAGGCACAGAAACTGCAGGAAGATACCATGGCCCTTGCGGAGGAAACACTGAATGAAGCCCTGGAGACAGTGCCTGCTGATAAGATCGAGATCTGTAAAGATGTTTTACAGATTGTATACGATAACCTGAAATAAGACCAACTATTTTAATAAATAAAAACTCCTCATTATGAGTACCGCAACAGACGCCCGTAAATCACTGAAAGGTGCTGAATGGCTGATCAAGGAATCCCTGCCTGCTGAAACGTTCAGCCCGGAAGGATTTTCAGAAGAACAAGGCATGATCCGGGATATGTGTAACCAGTTCCTGGATGCAGAAGTGTATCCTAACCTGGACCGCATTGATTCTCTGGAACCGGGACTGATGAAATCACTGGTGACCAAGGCCGGTGAACAGGGTCTGCTCGCCACTTCCTTTCCGGAGGAATACGGCGGACTGGGTAAGGATTTTGTTACCTCCACCATTATTAATGAATACCTGGGTGCCGGTCACTCTTTTTCTGTAGCCATTGCCGCACATACCGGTATTGGTACATTACCCATTCTCTATTTCGGCACAGCAGAACAAAAAGCCAGGTACATTCCCAAACTTATTACAGGTGAATGGGCCGGGGCCTACGGACTGACCGAACCGAACAGCGGAAGTGATGCACTCGGTGCAAAAACAACGGCTAAACTGAGTGATGACGGCAAGTATTATATGCTGAATGGACAGAAATGCTGGATCACTAATGGAGGATTCGCCCAGGTGTATACCGTATTTGCCAAGGTTGATGGAGATAAATTCACCGGTTTTATTGTTGAGCGGGGTACAGAAGGCTTTACCCAGGGTCCGGAAGAAAAAAAGATGGGTATCAAAGGTTCTTCTACGGTTCAATTATATTTCCAGGATTGTAAAGTACCTGCAGAGAATCTTCTCGGTGAAGTGGGGAAAGGGCACCGGATCGCCTTTAATATCCTCAATATCGGCCGGCTGAAACTCTGTGCCGCTGCCATCGGGGGCGCCCGCAAATCACTCACTGATTCAGTGGGGTATGCCAAAACAAGAGAACAATTCAAACAACCCATCTCCAATTTCGGGGCAATCAAACACAAGCTGGCAGAAATGGCCCTTCGTTTATTTGTGGCGGAATCGGCTTTATACCGCACCGCTAAATGGGTGGATGAAAAGGAACATGAACTGCTGGCTTCCGGAAAACCATTCGGTGAAGCCCTGCTCGGTGCTGCCGAAGAATATGCCATTGAGTGTGCCATGTTGAAAGTTTATGGCAGTGAAGTGCTCGATTTTGTGGTGGATGAAGGCGTACAAATACATGGGGGCAATGGTTTCAGTGCCGAGTACAATGCCTCGCGTGCTTACCGCGACAGCCGGATCAACCGGATCTATGAAGGGACCAATGAGATTAACCGCCTGCTGATACTGGATATGACCCTCAAAAGAGCCATGGGTGGCCGTCTTGACCTGATGGGCCCGGCCATGAGTGTACAGAAAGAACTGATGAGTATACCGGACTTCAGCGAAGATGATACGCCCTTTGCAGCCGAACGCAAGCTGATTGCCAATCTGAAAAAAGCCATCCTGATGACTTCAGGTGCAGCTGTTCAGAAACTGATGATGAAAATTGAAAGTGAGCAGGAAGTGCTGATGAACATATCCGATATGGCCATCGAAACCTTTAATGCCGAAAGTGTTTTACTGAGGGTGATGAAGATGGTGGAAGAAAAAGGAGAGGCCGACTGCCAGCCCTATTTCGATATCATGCGCACCTATCTCTATGATGCAGCAGACCGGGTCAATAAATCCGGGAAAGACGCGATCAATGCCTTTGCTGACGGGGACGAGTTAAAAATGATCCTGATCGGGTTGAAGCGTTTTACCAAAGCGGAGCCTTTTAATTCAAAGGATGCCCGCCGCCGGATTGCAGACCTGATGATTGCTGCGGGTAAATATTGTTTTTAATTCCACTGCTCACGGTCAAAATCAAGCATGGCTGTTCTTAACGGGACAGCCCTTTTTGTTTCTGTATAAAGGCTTGATAATTCCCGGCGGGTGATTTTTAATTCTTTCAGTTTACGGATCCGTGTATGCTCCACCACCAGCCCGATACACATCAGGAAAGAGGAGAGGGAGGCTGCAATAAAATAGACCAGGAATGTATCGTTCATATATTGCTGGTTAATCTCACCTGTTGGATTGATATGTGCCCTGAAAACATAGTAAAGAAGATAGATGATGAAATAACAACCATAACCAAACAGCAGGGAGGTTACGATCAGTGCCTTGCCGGTTGCTTTCCTGTTTTCAATCGCCTGTTTGGTAAAGCGGATAAAGAAAAACATACACAGACCAAATACGATCAGCAGGCCAGGCCCGATGATGATGGTGATCGCATCCATATTAAGGCCCACCACACTCAATACGATGGCTTCAAATACAATGAAACTGGCGGCCATCAGTTTTAACCGTTGTGTGAAAAGTTTAGAAGGACTGAAATACGAAAAGAACAGGATCAGCATGGGCGCATCCGCCAGGTTGTTGATATAGCCCCAGTTTTTTTCTATGTTAAAACTGACAGGGATATAATGTTCGGTGATCAGGTTATAAATAAATACGGAACTATAATAGATGAGCAGTACCGGGAAACTTCGGTAACGGGCCAGGCCCATTATGAGGATTAATATTATCGGGCCGAACAGTGCAAAGGAAGAAACAAGGCCCATGATCGAATTCCAGTTCATTTCAAATTGGTTTTTCCAGGATAAGGTCAGCGATACCGTTTAAAGTATTGGATTATTCTGCAATATTAACGGCTAAAAAGCTCATATAGTGCTTAGATAGAAGAGTTTGCACAAAAATTCAGTAAAACTGTGTTACCCATCCGTAATTATACGGCGCAGCAGGAAAAAGTGTTTTTATCCTATCTTTCTGGTATGTTACGATTTTTCCGTTTAAGCCTTGTCTTAATCACCCTTTCCATACAGGCTCAGCCCCCTGCAACTGATTTTATTACCGGGAAGACCAGCGGGGTATTGCCCTACCTGGAATATGGACTGGGCTCAGACCGGCTGGGAGGGGCCAAAATGACTTACCTGGACACCGGGATCCTGGTAAAAGTGGTGGACAGTACGGTGATTAACTATAAGATCCGGTTATCGGCCAATCACCTGGCCTATCTGCCAAAAACCAATTTTCAGCGGGATGACAGTCTAAGAGTCTCTGCTTATTACCTGAGCAACAGCTGGAAAATATGGGGCGATGAACGATACGATTATGTGGTGTTGCCACTGGAAGAGAAACTGCCTTACCGGAGTATTCAGGAGATCAATCCGTCGCGCATCGTGGTGGACCTGTTTGGGGTGACGAATAATACAAACTGGATCACCCAACTCAATTCAGCCCTGGAGATAAAGAATGTTTACCATGAGCAAACCGAGGATGATCTTTTCCGGGTAATCATTGAATTGAAACATCCGCAGCACTGGGGATATCATATTTATTACCAGGACAAGAAACTGGTGATCCGTATTAAGCGTCAGCCGGCTTTCTTACAATTACAGCATATGCGCGTGGCCGTGGATGCAGGTCATGGAGGAGACAATAACGGGGCCACCGGTTTAAAAACAAAGATCATGGAGAAAAATTACACGCTCCTGATCGCAAAGGAACTGCAACAGTCCCTGCTGGATGAAAAGGCATCTGTATTAATGACCCGGGAGAAAGACACTTCCTACAATATGCCTGACCGCATCCTGATGCTCCAGCAGGAAGATCCGGACTTCCTGATCAGTATACACCTTAACTCTTCCTCCAAAGACAGTATCCGTGGTACGAGTACCTATTACCGTTATATTGGTTTCCGCCCGTTGACACAGTTTATCTACCAGGAAATGCTGAAAACCGGTCTGCCCGAATTCGGCAATATCGGCAGTTTCAATTTTGCCCTCAGCGGGCCCACCGAGTACCCCAATTGCCTGGTGGAAGTGGCCTTCCTGAGTAATAAAGAAGATGAATTGCTGATCAGGGACCCGGCCTTTCATAAAGCCGTGGCTAAAGCCATAGTGACGGGAATAAAGAAGTGGCTGGAAAGCTGTGAGGAGAATTGAATATTTCGATACAATGAAATCAATATTCAATGTTCAGTTTTCATTTGCTGTTCTCCCGGGCGTATTTAATTTAAAGCGTTCAATTCTTCACTTACGCAAAAGGATGTTTTGTAAGTTGACCGGATTTAAAGATGGCCTTCTTTCATCCCATAGGGGTGCATTGTCGGTAGCATCAAGGTGTTAAAAGAAGCCCACTTCACCCCGTAGGGGTGTATTGTGAAAAAATCACCAGTCATTGAACTCAATCTACATATATTATTTATTCAGGATCTCTGAATAGATACTTCTCATCAAATTCAATTCCTGACTCTTTGAGCATTTTCCGATATTCGTCCCTGAACAGGATTTTTCGGTGATGTTCTTCCTGCCGCGTAATGTAGCCTGCCACATTTGTTATATGTTCATTACTATAGCTAAATGCGGCAAATCCCTCCTGCCAGGCAAACTTGCCAGGACAGAATCTCTTTTCATTGATCCATTTGGAGCTTTCTGACTTGATTGATTTTATCAATTCTGAGACGGATTGATGGGGCCGCATCCCGATCAGCAGGTGAATATGATCTGGCATGCTGTTAATCCGGAGCATTTTGTGCTCATAGCGCTGAACAGTGCCGGTGATGAATTTGTGCAATTCCTCTTTCCAGGAGGAGTGGATGCAGGCGTCCCGGTACCTGGTGGCGAATACAAATTGATAATGGATCTGGGTGTAGGTGTTAGCCATAACGATAAGGTTTGAAAATGGCCAATTTAGCCGATTGCACTATTGGATGTGTGGCCGTCGCTATTTTTGGAGTTTTTTTTCACAATACACCCCTACGGGGTGAAACGGAAATCTCATAACACGGTGTTTTTTCTACCGACAATACACCCCTAACGGGGTGGAAGGAGTATTTCGTTATGCCGGCCAGGCATCATATATGCCATATTGTGAAGATTGCTCTATATCTCGCAAGTCTTGTATCACCCCGTTAGGGGTGTATTGTTGGTAGCACCAAGTTGAAAAGAGTTGCCCGTTTCACCCCGTAGGGGTGTATTGTGTTGCCCTGGAAAAGCATTTCATCTAAATCTGAGACGAAACGCTCAATATTCATTTATCAAAAAATCAATTTTCAATTCTCCGGGGGAAACGGCTCACCCCGGTGACAGGTTTTACAGGTAATCGTATTCAGGTACTCCGGCCTCGTGTCTTTATTGAAATAGAAATGATTTTTATTGATCTCAATGGTCATCCGCATCATTTCTCTTGCATTCTCCTTCATGGGTTCAGCATCGGAACGGTAATCAAAATTGCCAGGGTATACTTTTTGTTTCACATGGCAGAACTCGCACTTCACCCCCAACGCTTTATTATACGACTCCATGATACTGTCCAGTTTCTGGTCAGGTATATCCATGGGCAGTACTTTCAGGTTCCGTTCCTGGAGGGCCGGTGCTTTTACAGCAGCGACCCCGAAAAATACAAAGGCCAGCAGCCCGGCGTAGACAAAGAGTTTCTTTTTAAACATCATAGATTATTTCTGACGAGCCGCCTGGCAGAATGGCGGCATCCGGTTTAAATTTTAACGGATAAAACGTTCAAAAAACTCCCAGGTCCTCAGCATCTGATCGATCCGCTGGCGGTTATTACCGCTTCGGGTCAGTTCATGTGTGCCTCCGGGATGCCTGACATATTCCACCGGGCGTCCCAGCACCTTCAGGCTTTTATACAGCATTTCGCTTTGTACAAATCCTGTCCGGCGGTCATTGTCACCATGGAAAATGATATAGGGTGTTTTGATATTCTGCACATAATTAATCGGGGATTCTCTTTCCAGTGTTGCTTTGGCTGCAGCTTCCCAGGGATAACCACCAAAATAATTCGGCACGAGCCTCCAGGCATTGCCCTCGCCAAAGAAAGTAGCCAGGTCATACACCCCTCTTTGTGAACAGGCAGCGGCAAAACGCTGATCATGCGCTATGATCCAGGCCACCAGGTAACCGGCATATGAGCCGCCCGTTACCAGTAGTCTGGAGGTATCGGCCCATCCTTCCGCCACCGCTTTATCCAGGGCGGTCAATACATCTTTGGTAGGACCCGTTCCCCAGTCATTGACATTCCCTCTTAAAAAATCGAGGCCATAACCGCCGCTGCCGCGGGGATTCGCATATACCACCCCGTAACCCTTGCCACAGAAATACTGGTATTCATGCCACATGCTGCTTTCGCCGGGACCCCACATGGCACTGGGTCCGCCATGTATCTCCAGTAATAATGGGAATTTTTTGCCCGGTTGGTAGTTAACCGGTTTCATCACCCAGTATTCAATGGTCAGGCCTTTTTCATTTTTAAAACTGTGTTTTTCCGGGAAACTGAGTTGTTTGCCGGCAATCCATTCCTTGTTAAAACTGCTGATCCGTTTTTCATTTTTGGCGGAAGCATCTGCCGCATAAAGCTCAAAGGGATTGGCTACTTCAGTTTTTACAAAGACCAGTTTGTCGGCAGCCAGGTCGTAATTGGAGATTCCGTTATCAAAGCCAGTGAGCTGTTCTGCTTTTTTAGCGGTAACATCCATCCGGTAAAGCGGCTGCCCGCCATTGCTCTGGGCCGTGAAGTAAATATATTTTTCATCGGCACTCCAGTTGATAAAGGCCTTATTGCGGTCAAAGGGCAGATCTGTTTTGTCTTTCCAGGTCCCGTTTAAGGGCATAACAGCCAATACAGGGATACTGACAAAAGAAGTACCACTGTATTGAAAAGCCAGCCATTTACCGGTTGGAGATATACGCGGGCCTGAAAAACTTTTATCTTTTTCTCCCAGTATTTTGCGCAGCCCGCTGCCATCAGTATTGGCTAAATAAATACAGTTTTCCAGAACCCGGTCGGGGTGTTCTGTAGCTTCCGCATTACCGGTTATGATCAGCTGTTTGCCATCCGGTGTAAAGTCCGCGCCGGTATAACGATAAAATCCTTTGGTGACATTCACGGCTTTTGCACCCGCTCTGGCATCCATAATAAAAAAATGGGTGAAACTCATCTCCCCGTTCACATCCATTTCATCGAGGTGATTGAGTTTGGTAATAACCTTGGCTTTACGGTCCTCCGCATTTTTGTCCAGGTAGGCCCTGGCTTCTTCCAGGGATCCGTCGGGATCGGCTTTTGAGGTGTTCTTCAGTACAGCAGCATTATCCAGTCCCGGTTTTTCCAATGACCAGACAGGAACTGCTTTTCCGGGATTCAGGAGAGAATCATTCAGCAGTTCTTTCATGGTGACGGAAGCGGAGAACAGGAGCTGTTTTCCATCCGGGCTCCATTTAGGGTTACTGGCTCCGTATTTTGATTTTGTCAGCTGGGTAGCTTCACCACCTTCCAGGCCGAGCAGGAAAAGCTGCGATTTACCATCCACCGCCCTTACAAACACGATCTGTTTTCCATCCGGACTGAACACCGCCTGGGAGGCTGATTCTTTGGCCGTGGTTAACTGGCGCGGCGTTGTTTGTCCATCTGTATTGACTATCCATATCTGGGTACTGTATTTAAAATCCAGTTTGCTCTCCGCCTCGGGTTCAATTGCCAGTACAGTAAATACCGCCTGGCTGCCGGTTGCATTCAGGTTCAGGGTGCCGATTGTTTTTACTTTCAGCAGATCGGTCACTTTTACCGGCTCCGTTCCGTTTTGTGCAAATACAAGAATGGTAAGCGGGAGAAGCAGGAATACAAAAAGGATTTTTCGCATATGTTGGTTTTAGTCCGATGAAAATACGAATT
Source organism: uncultured Chitinophaga sp. (assembly GCA_964519865.1). Lineage (GTDB taxonomy): Bacteria > Bacteroidota > Bacteroidia > Chitinophagales > Chitinophagaceae > JJ008. The sequence continues at coordinate 39,566 of CAZFLL010000006.1, forward strand.
CAGGCTCTTTCCGCCTTTAGTAAATGATAAAAGGCGATCTTTTCTACTTTTACCGGATAAAACTGGTCAACATGAGTAATCTCGTCAATGAATTCAATGAATATCGTACAAGAATGAATGAAGTAATCCTGGGTAAAGACAACCTGGTGATCAAGCGGCTCTGGAACCTGGATACCAATACCTATGCAGCCGGGGCACTGGATGTAAAGACCAAGGAATTACTTGGCCTGGTGGCCAGTATGGTACTGCGTTGTGATGATTGTATCAAGTACCATTTAGGCAAGGCCCATGAACTGGGGGTCAATACCGAAGAAATGTATGAGGTCTTTGCCGTGGCCAATATTGTAGGCGGAACGATCGTGATCCCGCATACAAGAAGGGCAGCGGAGTATTGGGAGGAACTGCAATGAATATTGAGCATTTTAGCCAGGGAATTGTTCCTTATTCAATTTTCAGTCAGTTACCATCCCTGGCAGCTTGGTCAGCCCGGAAGCCCTGGGTATCAGCAACTCCGGCCCTTTGGTGTACAGATCAATTGACAAAAATCACCCGATTTTCCTTTTCTCCCCTCCGCCAGATTCATTAAATTTGCCAGAATCAATTATACTATGAGTGACGTAACGACAGCCCCTGCCCTTAGTGCTAAAGATTTTGCCACCGACCAGGAAGTCCGCTGGTGTCCCGGATGTGGAGACTATTCCATCCTGGCCCAGGTACAGAAAGTAATGCCTTCACTGGGAATTCCCAAAGAGAATATCGTATTTATCTCCGGTATCGGTTGCAGCAGCCGTTTCCCCTATTACATGAATACATTCGGGATGCACTCCATTCACGGAAGGGCCACGGCCATTGCTTCCGGACTGAAGGCTTCACGGCCCGAACTGAGTGTATGGGTGGTAACCGGTGATGGCGACAGCCTGAGTATTGGCGGTAACCATACTATTCACCTGCTTCGCCGTAACCTGGATATTAATGTGCTGATGTTTAACAACCAGATTTACGGATTGACCAAGGGACAATATTCCCCGACTTCTGAAGAAAATAAGATCACCAAGTCTTCCCCGATGGGAAGTGTGGACCATCCCTTTAATCCTGCTGCACTGGCATTGGGAGCTGATGGAACTTTTGTGGCCCGTACCATGGATCGTGATCCCAAACATATGCAGGCCATGCTGCTGAGAGCACATGCACACAAAGGAACCTCATTCGTGGAGATCTACCAGAACTGCAACATCTTTAATGATGGGGCTTTTGAGATCTTTACTGAAAAATCAAGTAAAGCGGAAGAGACCCTGTTCCTGGAACAAGGTAAACCGCTTGTATTTGGCGCGAATAATGACAAGGGGATCAAACTGGATGGTTTCAAACCCATCGTGGTAGACCTGAATGCCGGGCATACAGTGGATGAACTCTGGGTACATGATGAAGGTGATATCTACAAAGCACAGATCCTGACCCGTATTTTTGACAATCCGAAGAGTGAGGGGCACCTGCCCCGCCCGTTTGGTGTGTTCTACGAAACCAAACGCCCCTGTTATGAAGATGTAATGGCCGCGCAGATCGAAGAAGCCAAATCACGCAAACCCGCGGATCTGGATAAATTGCTGAAGGGAAATGAAGTGTGGACGATTGCATAAGAGAACAGAGAACAGAAAATAGTTAATAGAGAATAGGGCTGTACATATTGTACATCCCTTTTTTTATAAGCATTGCCCTATACCAGGCAGCAGGTCACCCTTTATATTTGTCTAGTTATTAGCTATTTAGCACAAAAGATATTAATTTAACTGCCCGACATATCATGTTACTCCACATTCATCCCAAGGATCCCCAGCCACGCCTGATCAAACAGGTGGTGGAATGCCTGCAAAAGGGAGGGATCATTATTTACCCTACTGATACCGTCTATGGACTGGGTTGTGATATTTTACAGCAAAAAGCCATTGAACGGATCTGTAAGATCAAGCAGGTGGATCCTAAAAAGGCACAGCTTTCATTTATTTGCAATGATCTTTCACACCTGAGTGAATATGCCAAGCCAATTCCCAATCCAACATATCGGTTATTGAAAGAATTCCTGCCCGGCCCGTATACATTTATCCTGCCGGCCAGTAAACTGGTACCTAAAATACTCCAGAGCAAAAAGGACACTATCGGATTACGTATTCCCGATAACACCATTGCCCAGGCCATTATTAAGGAACTGGGCCGTCCGATCCTGAGTGCTTCATTACCCGGTGATATTGTGGAAGATTATACGGATCCGGAAGTGATGCACCAGAACTTCCCGCACGAAGTGGACTTTATTATCGATGGTGGTATCGGGGGGATGGTTCCTTCAACAATTATTGACTGTACTGATGATGAACCGGTGCTGGTAAGGCAAGGGTTGGGGGAATGGACAAATTAGAAGTACGAAGTTAGAAGTACGAAGTTAGAAGTACGGAGTGCTTAAAGTTGAAGATTGTTTACTGGCAGGCCGCGTTTGTAATTGGAACGGATTTCCGATCAGAACATTTCCTGTTGTGAGGGGAGGAGCCTGAAACTCTTCCGGTGGTGATCACATAAACCATATTTCTCAATGGCTTTGCGGTGAATGGCCGTCCCATATCCTTTATTCTTATCCCATCCATACTGCGGAAACTGCTCATGCAGTTTTATCATATACTCATCGCGCCAGGTCTTGGCCAGAATACTCGCTGCGGCAATCGATGCAAACCGTCCATCTCCTTTTACAAAACACTGGTGGGGAATTTTTTTATAGGGGTAAAACCGGTTACCATCGATCAACAGGTATTTCGGTTTCTTTTTTAACTGGTCCAATGCCAGGTGCATGGCCTTAATCGATGCTTTCAGGATATTGATCTGATCGATCTCCTCATTCGTTACACTGGCCACCGCCCAGGCCAGGGCTTCTTTTTCAATCACCGGCCTCAGTTCATCCCGCTGTACTTCCGATAACTTTTTCGAATCATTCAGTAAGGGGTGATAAAAGTCTTTCGGTAGTATTACCGCGGCAGCATACACCGGGCCGGCATAGCAACCCCGCCCGGCTTCATCACAACCGGCTTCCAGTTGATTTTCCTGGTAACATGACAATAACATTTGTGCAATTTATTGATTTCGGAAGAGAGTTAACAAGTTGACAGGTTACCAAGTTAACAAGGACCTTCTAAGGAGGTTTGTCGTAAGTAACCGAATCTCCATCCTTGTCAACCTTTCAACCTGTTAACTTGTTAACTTTACTCCATGACGAACGACCTCAACACCCGCTCCTCCCGCCCCGTTGCCATCTGGCTCCTGGTGGGTGTGGGCATGATCATTATACAGGTTTTATTAGGAGGAATCACCCGGCTAACCGGTTCGGGTTTATCCATTACGGAATGGAATGTAGTCACGGGCACCCTGCCTCCCATGGGCGAACAGCAATGGATGACGGAGTTTGAAAAATACCAGCACACGCCGCAATACCAGTTACTCAATTCCGGGTTTACACTAAAGGATTTCAAGTTTATTTTTTTCTGGGAATGGTTTCATCGCCTTTGGGCCCGCCTGATCGGGGTAGTATTCGCGGTTCCCTTTATCATTTTCATTATCCAGAAACGGTTTAAACCCTCGATGGTAAAACCGATGGTGATATTGTTTTTACTGGGTGCTTTACAGGGAGCGATTGGATGGATCATGGTGGCCAGCGGCCTGACCGGCGATGCGATCTATGTTAAGCCCGCTAAACTGGCCCTGCATTTTGTCTTTGCCCTCGGTTTACTGGCCTATACATTCTGGTTTGCCCTGGAACTGCTGGTGCCAAAGGAAAAAATAGTGATCAGTCAGAAAGCCAGCCGCCTGACCAACTGGATCATCGGGCTGCTGGGGATTCAACTGGTATATGGGGCTTTTATGGCCGGGCATAAAGCAGCCACGGCGGCGCCAACCTGGCCGGATATCAATGGCCATATCATTCCCCCGAATATGCTGGGTCAGGAAGGGGGCCTGCTGGACCTGATCGATAACCGGGTGACTATTCACTTTATTCACCGGGGACTGGCTTATATATTATTCTTTCTCGTGATCTGGCAGACTATACAATTATTTAAAATAAAAGGCTCCTCTCTTTTCACCCATACACGCTGGTGGCCGGCCCTGCTGGTTACCGTTCAGGTAATACTCGGTATACTGGCCGTACTCTGCAGTACCTCCATAGTGCCCAATCAGTGGGGACAGTTTGAATGGGTGGCCCAGATACATCAGCTGATCGCGATGTTCCTTTTATTATCCATGATCTGGATACGTTATATCGTACGTCATAAGGCAGTAAATTAACAGTTCAGTAAGCAGCTTATTTGAAAAGGCACTGAATAATTGTTATTTTAGAGTGAACTATTCACCTGCTCATGAAATCCTGGATCAAAGGGTTCTATCATTCCTTTCCTGTTCAGCTGCTGTTCCTTCATTTCAGGAAGTACCAGGTATTACTCCTGTTCTGGTTTATCCTGTTCAGTACAGTGAATGGAAATTTCATGAAAACATTCGGGGCGGATTCGCTTTTCCTGGCACCGGAATACCTGGGCAATGTCAATTCCATCAGTTACGCGATCGTCGGCGCGTCCATCGGTATGTTTATTATGAGCTGGAACATCACTTCCTTTATTCTTTTCAGCAGGCATATCCGTTTTCTCGCCGCCGCCACCAATCCCTTCTTAAAATTCTGTATCAACAACTCCATCATACCACTGGTATTTCTCCTGTTTTATTTTTTCAGGGCCACCCATTTCCTGCAAACCAAGGAACTGGTAAAAGGAACGGAGATCCTTTTCTTTTTCGGTGGCTTTATCAGTGGCTTTGTTTTTATCCTGGCCGCCTCACTGATCTATTTCTTCCAGGCCGACCGGAGCATCCTGCAACGGATGATGCCGGTGATTGCTGAGCCTAAAAATTATATTACTCACCTGGGACAGGTCAAACAGGTGTACCACGACAAACCGCTGATCAGGGTGCATACCTACCTGGAAACCCCGTTCCGCCTGAGGGCCGCCCGGGATGTAACCCATTATACCGATGAATTTGTAGTATCAATTTTCAAAGGACATCATATCGCGGCTATTCTTTCTGTATTTGCCGCTTTCTTATTCCTGATCCTGATCGGTTTTTTCCTGGATAATAATTTCTTCCAGTTACCGGCTGCCGGAAGTATCACGATCTTTTTTTCAATCCTGATCGGTGTGGCCGGTGCCGTGACTTATTTCCTGCAGAGCTGGAGTATACCTTACCTGATCGGGCTGGTTATACTGCTGAATGTATTTTATAAACTCGACTGGATCGATCCCCGCAATAAGGCCTATGGACTTAATTACTGGAATAAAACAGAAAGGCCACAGTACACCCGCGAATACCTCGCTGCGATGTGTACGCCTGAAAAAGTGGAAGCTGACCGGAAGAATATGATTACTGTACTTGAAGCCTGGAAAAAAAAGCAGACAGACACCACACAAAAACCTTTACTGGTGCTGATCAATACCAGCGGGGGTGGTCACCGAAGCGCCACTTTTACTATGGGCGTATTGCAGGCGCTGGACAGCATCACCAATGGGGAAATCATGAAACGTACCTTCCTGATCAACGGGGCCTCCGGGGGTATGATCGGGGCGGCTTATTTCAGGGAACTTTACCTCCGCAAACTGAAGGGAGAAAATATAAAACTGCAGAATAAGGAATATGTCAGTGATATTTCGGGCGACCTGCTTAACCCCTTGTTCACTTCTTTTTTTGCCCGTGACCTGATTGCCCCGGCACAGAAATTCTCGGTTGGCCCTTATCGTTACGTGAAAGACAGGGGCTATTCCTTTGAACAAAAACTGAGCGAAAATACCCGGGGATTCCTGGACAAGCAGCTGAGGGATTATGCGGAGGAAGAGAAGAATGCCCGGATACCGTTGATGTTTTTTAATTCGGTGATCACCCGCGACAGCCGTAAGATGATCATTTCCACGCAACCCGTCCGTTTTATGATGCGGGGTATCGTGGACACCGGTTTTGTGCCCCAGGCTGATCCGGATGCCGTGGATTTTGTTTCTTTTTTCCAGAAACAGGATCCCTATAATATCCGGATGCTTTCCGCCCTGCGGATGAATGCCACGTTCCCGATCGTATTGCCGAATGTGTGGCTGCCTTCGGACCCCGTAATTGATGTGATGGATGCGGGACTCCGCGATAATTATGGACAGGAAACATCACTCCGCTTTTTATCCTCCTTTGAGGACTGGATCAAAGAAAATACAAGCGGTGTGCTGATTATTCAGATTCGTGACCGGCAGGCCGGAGGCTGGGAAACGCCCTACCTGTCAGATGATATTACCGATCATGCCACCAAACCCTTCCTCTTGTTACAGCACAACTGGTTTAAGATGATGGAATACGGTCAGAATGATATGCTCGATTATTTTATCTCCGCGAAGGGCATGCCGGTATATAAAGTGGCTTTCCAGTACCAGAGTGATAATACGGAAAACAAAGCCGCGCTCAATTTTCACCTCACCAAACGCGAGGCAAAGGATATCATGCATTCAATAGAAGGCGTGAATAACCAGCGAAATTTTAAGCGGGTAAAGGAACTCTTTACCCCGGCAACAAAGGAGTGATTAAGGCTGGATCAGCCGGAAACATTTTTTCAGCACCTGCACGTCAAATTCTTTTTTGGTGGCTGCCGGATCACCATCTATATGCAAAGGGGCCGCACCGGGGTTGCTGATCCGGAGCTGGTCCGTCTGGAAATATACCAATGACTGTTTCAGCATCTTTGAACCCAATTTTTTAGGTTTACCACTGATCACCTGTTTCAGCAGGGTAAATAAGAGCATCGGCTTACTCATTTTGCGGACAATAACGATATCCAGCATTCCATCCGACAAACTGGCTTTGGGTGCAATCGTTACATGGTTGCCAAACTGGTTGCTGTTGGCAATACTGATGAAATAAGCATCGGTGGAGAAAAGGACACCATTACTTTCAACCTGGAACGGGTAAGTGCCCGCATTAAAGAAATTCCGGCTAACCAGTGATGCATAGGTTTTCAAACCACGTTGGGATTGCTGTGCAAATTCATGCGCCACTTTAGCATCAAAGCCGATACCGGATAACATGCAGGAAAAATGATTGTTGATCAGGAAGGCATCTGTCGGCACAGGGTTCCCGTTAAATATTGTATACAGGGCTTTTTCCGGTTGTTTGGAAATACCGGCAGAGAGGGCGAGTCCGTTGCCGGAACCGCAGGGGACGATCCCAAAACTGACCGGTTGATTCCGCAGACTGTTCACCACCTGGCTGATGGTCCCGTCACCCCCGGCCACCACCACATCAGTAATACCCTGTTCTTTAATAATAGGGATAAGAAAGGAGTAATCACCGCTGGCTACAGAAGGGAAAACCTGGTAAGGAATACCGGCCGCTTCTGTTTTGCGTTCAATAAACTGCTGCAGGTCCTTCTTGGTCCTTGTACCGGCAATGGGGTTAATGATATAGAGGATTTGTCTGGCCATCCGGGCAAAAGTAACAAACCGGAAGGGAATCGAAAGTGGCGGGGTTTATTTCAACTCCAGTGTGCAGAGATGCAGTGGACGCATTCTTACCACGGCTGCCTTTGCCGGATCCTTGGGTATTTCGGTAAAGTAGAGCAGGATTTTATTCCGTCCTTTAAAGAGTTTCTTCAGGTCTGTATTGGAAATGGAGATGGTCTTTTTTACTTTTTCCCAGTTTTTAATACCCACCCGGCTGCTGTCATCCGCCATCAGGGTACGGATGACGGTGCCGTCATTTACCTTGAAAGTGATGGTGAGGCATCCACTGAGTGATAAAGCGGATCTTCTGATCTTAATGATATTTCCTTCCGTGTCTTCCTCCACGTTCTTCAACAATACTTTTTTCTGGTGAGACACTGTCCAGCTTTGCTGGGCATGGATAGCCAGGCTGAATAAAGAGGCTATAAACAGGAAGAAAATCTTTTTCATAATAGTATTCAGACTGCAACAAGCAGGGGGAAGTTGCTTTTCATTTACCAATTTAACAATACGCTGCCCCAGGTAAAGCCACTGCCGAAGGCGGCCAGGCAAACCAGGTCACCGTCTTTGACTTTTCCTTTTTCCCAGGCCTCACAAAGGGCAATAGGAACAGAAGCGGCCGTGGTATTACCGTAATACATGATATTATTATAGACCTGGTCGTCCCGTAACTGCAGTTTCTTTTGTACAAACTGGCTGATCCGCAGGTTAGCCTGGTGGGGGATCAGCAGGTTGATATCAGCCGTGGTCCGGTGATTGGCTTCCAGCGCTTCTTTGATCACAGCCGGGAACTTCTCCACGGCCACTTTGAAAACAGCCGGGCCATCCATATTCGGGAACACCTGGGCGTCATCGATCATGGCATGACTGAAAAACATCTGCCCGATCTCCGCCTCATCAAAACTGGCCAGTTTCTGTTCGCTCCAGTGATTGGCATGGGTACCTGGGTTATACATCGCGAGTATCTCTGCACTGTTGCCATCGCTGTGCAGGTGGGTGGAGAGGATACCCTGGTTTTCTTTTTCGGTGGGTTGCAATACCACGGCCCCGGCGCCATCGCCAAAGATCACGGATACATTACGGCCACGGGTACTGAAGTCAAGGCCAAAAGAATGTTTCTCGGCCCCGACCACCAGGATATTTTTATACATCCCTGTTTTGATAAACTGGTCGGCCACGCTCAGCGCATATACAAAACCGCTGCACTGGTTACGGATATCCAGGGCGCCGATCTCTTTCATCTTCAGGGCCCGTTGAAGCAATACCCCGCAGCCCGGGAAATAGTAGTCTGGACTCAGCGTGGCGAAAATGATAAAATCAATATCCTGCGGTGTGATGCCGGCTCTTTCAATGGCCACTTTAGCCGCTTCCACCCCCATGGTGGTGGTGGTTTCTTCCGTGCGGTGGGCATAGCGGCGTTCCTGTATACCGGTGCGTTCCTGGATCCACTCATCACTGGTATCCATATATTTCAACAGGTCGTTATTCGTTACAACATTGGAAGGCAGGTATTTACCAATGCCGGCGATCTTTGATTTGAACATAGCAAACGTTTAAAAGAGGAAGATAGTAAAAGTGGGGGAAATGCAACGGTTGCACCTGAAACAGTTGCTTTTAGGGTGGATATTGCCTGAATTCCCCTTTTTACAGGAAGAAACTATCTGCCAGAGCACCTACTTTTAGTTCAAATTAAACGCATGAAACAGTTTTTATATGGGATATGTCTGTTGTTGGTGACCAGTCAACTCATAGGCCAGAAGCAACATTTTGACCTGGTTTCTTATACAGCACCTAAAGGCTGGAAAAAAGAAATCCGTAACAAGGCTATCATATACTCCATAAATGATACGAAGAAAAAAACCTGGTGTGCGCTGATTATATATGCAAATATGCCTTCGAGGGGAGATATTGATACTGATTTACTGGCAGAATGGAATGTGCTTTCAGCCACCCCTTTTAAAATCACCGAAACACCTGTAACCACGGAAACAGCAGAAGGCGGTGGTTGGAAAATAAAAAGCGCCAGTGGAAAATTCAGGTATAATAACTCGGATGCCGTTTCAACTGTTACTACAATGACTGGGTTCGGTGTTTGTATCAGTGTTCAGGCTAATACAAACAGCCAGGTCTACTTGCCCGTGATTTCAAAATTTATTGAATCAATGGAAGTGGATGAAGTAAAAACCAAAACAGCAGAAAATACAAATCCTCCTGTTAAGACAGACAATCAGCCGGCAAAAAGCAGCGGTTTCGCATTTTTCACCACCAATTTTGATGATGGCTGGACCAGTACGGTGAAAGAAGACTGGGCAGAAGTAACAAAAGGAAATATCCGTGTACTCATTCATTATCCGAATAAAGAAGCAGACGCTTATCAGTCTGTGCTAAAGGATGAAGACCTGAAAGCCTGGAATGTGCTGGTGGCTCACCGGTATACCAATCTCCGGAATTTTGAATGGAAGTCGGTACAAAGCTGGCAATCGGTCAGTTTTATGGAAGGGGATCTTACAGAGAACAGTACCGGAAAAAATGTTCATGTGGTCTTATTTAAGATGCATTACAGTAAAGGCAATGGCCGTTACCTGGAATTTATAACTAACAGCAAGGCGGAATATGAACAGGCCTTTGGTCCATATCACAGCGAATCCTATGGATGGGAGAAGCCGGCTGATATGCAGTGGCGTAACAAATTTGCGGTGAGCGCCAATGACCTCGTTGGTAAATGGGGTACCAGTGACTATGCTTCCCTGACCTATTATTATGTAAATACAGGGGGCACCGCAGGTACCACAGCCACTTCCACCACCAATGAATTCACCTTCCTGACCAGCAGTACCTACCAGAGTGAGCACAATGGGGCCAGCGGTATGGTGGGAAATATGAAATTTTCCAGCCAGACTTATAAAGGAACGTTCAGTACCACTAACTGGGATATTACGATGACCAACCGCTTTGAAGGGAAGCCGGAGAAATTCAATTGCCAGTTTGAAGCAGTAAAAGGCGGTCGGATACTGGTATTGACGGACAGGCTGGGGACCGTATTTACCCTGGGCAAATTGAAATAAACGCTACTAAATAATAAACCGCCCCGAAGGCGGTTTATTTAATGCTGTAAGGCAGGCACATTCGTTAATCTCCTTTCCGTAATGACCGGATCTTCTTTTCAATCTTCCGGACCTTCATGGATTTACTGATCTTTCCCAGCCATCCCTTTACCGGTTCTTTCCGGATATGCTCAATCTTCATTTCCAGTTCCTTGATGTGGTGCTGTTTGTTCATGCTTCAATTTTTTGTTTCGAAATTGTAGAGGAATTTGGACAATTTAAAGATACGATTTGATAAAGAACCAAGAACCGAAGATGCCAGGAAGCCAAAGAAAAATCAAGGACCAATACGCCAAATAAATTTCAAATAAAAAATCTCAAAACCTGCTAAGCGGATTTCCTTAGATGGCGTTGAAATTTAAAATCTGAAAATTATTTGGCATCTTGGCGTCTTGGTATCTTGGATCTTATTTTTCCCAACCATCTGGTATGGCAGACAGTTTAGTTCCTGTAATTAATTATATTCGATCAATAATTCGCTATATGAATCAGCCTGCTTCCCAACGATTTCTGGCCCTGGATGTACTAAGGGGCATGACCGTTTTTTTCATGATCATTGTCAATACACCCGGCAACGGGGCCACCAGCTGGATGCCCCTGCATCATGCATCCTGGCATGGATTTACGCCCACCGACCTGGTGTTCCCGACCTTTATGTTTGTGGTGGGAAATGCCCTGAGTTTTGTAGAGAAAAAATGGGGCGGTTTATCGGACGGGCAGGTCTTTTGGATCATCTTAAAAAGAACACTGATCATCTTCTTACTCGGTTATCTCATGTACTGGTTCCCCTTTGTACACTGGAACGAGGCCGGGCAACTGGAAGCCAACCCCATTTCCCATACCCGCATTTTTGGTGTACTGCAACGGATCGCATTGGGTTATTTCTTTGGCGCCTTAATGATCCGTTATTTAAAAGCAGCCACAGCCATCCGGCTTTCCGTCATATTCCTGTTGCTCTACTGGCTGATCCTGAAGGTTTTTGGCGACCCATCCGATCCCTATAATATGCTGACCAATGCCGGCACCCGGCTCGATCTCTGGTTGCTGGGAGAAAACCATATGTACCATGGGGAAGGAATCGCTTTCGATCCGGAAGGAGTACTGAGCACACTGCCTTCCATTGCCAATGTGGTATTTGGTTATGCAGCCGGTAAATGGATCGCGGAAAAAGGAAAGACCTGGGAAGGGCTGACCAAATTACTCCTGACTGGTTTTGTGCTGATCGCAATAGCCCTTCTCTGGCACCTGGTATTTCCGATAAATAAAAAATTATGGACCGGGCCATTTGTATTGCTTACTGTTGGGATTGATTGTGTGCTGCTGGCTGCGTTGAGTTATGTGACCGACTTTCTCGGCCGTACCAACTGGACGCCATTCTTTACGGTATTCGGGAAGAACCCTCTTTTTATATATCTCTTATCCGAGATCGGGGCTACCCTGATGTGGTTTATACCCATCGGCGCTTCCAGGCAGCCGCTGTACAGCTGGTTGTATCAAAACATATTCTCACATGCCGGAGATTATATTGGTTCCTTCCTGTTTGCCGTCAGCTTTGCTTTGTTCTGCTGGTTCGTGGGCTGGATACTGGATAAGAAGAAGATCTATGTGCGTGTTTAAAAATTATTTTAATACAACCGCCACACAACGGAATCCCAACCATCGTTCGGGTCCGGAATAGGTTTGCTTGTTTTTTATTTTGCAGTCTTCCAGTTGGTGCTCAAAACTTCCTCCTTTGGCAATACCTTCTTCCTGAACCATTTCTGCTACATTGCCGATCAGGTTGCATAAACGGAAGCCATTAGGCCAATATGACTTTCCGGCTGCTGTATAATACCCAAACTTTTGTGATAAGGTATCAAGCGGGTTATTTTCAGGATACCTGCAGTTGAATACCCTGGTATATTTTTTCTTCCATTTCCGGTAAACACTGTCAACACCATAAGGATATTGTGTGGTTGATTTTCCGCCTGCTGCGAGCATTTCCCATTCCTTTTCCGTCGGCAAACGGTAATAAACCCGAACCGGGTAAGAATCTTTCAGGTGATTTTCCCAATCCGAGATTTTCTTCTCTTTTAAATAAGAATTGAAGTTGACCTGTTCTGTTCTCCAGGCGCAAAAAGCAAGGGCTTGCCGGTAACTTATACCCACAACCGGGTAATCATTAAAAGAGGGGTGACGAAAATAATATTGCTGCAGGGCCAGGGAAGACGAGTCAATTCCCCATACCAGGGTATCGGGTAAGGCTTTTTCCAGTGAGGCGGAGTCGAAACGGGATAAATAATATACGTATTCCCTCCAGGCTATATTTTCAACTTCTGTAATATCGGCGTAAAGTGTATCATTTATACGGACTGTGCCTGGGGGAGCAACTGTTTTCTGCCCCGCCATTGATAAATTAAATAACAATAGTAAAAAAACGGCAGCTTTTATCATGGCAAACCGGACTAATTTGAAGCTTCTTTCATTTTTAATATTTCAACGGCAAACTTCTCACAGGCATTTTGTACTGATGTAATATCTTTTGACTTGACATAGGATCCCAGTACATGATCACCTGCATTGGGAATTGCCAGCTGCCATTTCAGGGCTTCCAGAGTACCCAGCTGGTTGAACATGCGCTTCATGGCTGATACCTTTACCACTTTATCCTGGTGATCATCATCTTTATAATAATAAAGAAGAAGGACAGGTTGTGTTACTTTATTAAAGGTGGAGGCTTTCATGGTGGATTCCAGTAATTCTTCGAGTTGTACCGTCGCTTCCATCCGGTATTTCTTATTCCAGTATTGCGCATAGATGGGAGTGGTATCCGCCGCCACATTGTATTTCCCTTTGATCAGGTTGGCGATCTGCAATCCCCAGTGATTGTTCAGCAGCCAGGCATTGGGATCATTGATCTCAATATTGGGGGATAATAAAATCAGTCCGGCAATCTCCGGGTATTCAGCAGCCAGTTTGAGTGCCAGGCTGCCACCCGTGGAAGTGGACATCAGGATCACTTTTTTGCCGAGTTGTTTCCCTATTGCATAGGCTTCTTTGGCAGATTGCCATACTCCGGCCGCCGTAAAATTAACCAGGGGCTCCGTGGTATCGATACCATGTGCATCGAGCCGGCTCAGGTATAGGTTGCAACCGAATTTCTGGGCAAACTCATAATGCACGGGATCACCTTCTTCCTGGCTGGCGGAAAAGCCATGCAGGTAGACCACCGCATATTCCGTGACCTGTTTGGCGGAGTCATTGGCCCATAATATCCTGGCTTCATTATCCGGTTTGAGTTTAAACCTGGCTTCCTTTTTGGCCACATATTCCTCCAGGGCCGCCCCCCCGGCCGGTATGGCCGGTAAATCATTTGTGTATTTAGGTGTGGAGGGCCTGGGGCCTGAAAAGTAAACAACAGTAAATACTAACAGGATGACAGCGAGCCATTTAAGCAGTTTCATAGAAACTATTTTTCTAAAACTACTGTAAATATTCCTTTTTGGGAAGTTAAGCCTGTATTAAATGCCTGTTTGGTTTGGGACCCCGGGTTTTTAAACGTACCTTTGCGGCCCGG
>CAZFLL010000006.1:53875-65729 GCA_964519865.1 uncultured Chitinophaga sp.
GCAATCATCGCCCACGTAGACCACGGTAAAACAACCCTGGTAGACAAAATCTTACACGCCACCAAAGTATTCCGGGATAACCAGGAAACAGGTGAGCTCATTATGGACAGCAATGACCTGGAGCGCGAGCGTGGTATCACCATCTTCAGTAAGAACGCCGCCGTTGTATACAAGGATGTTAAGATCAATGTAATCGATACCCCTGGTCACGCCGACTTTGGCGGTGAAGTGGAAAGGGTACTGAAAATGGCCGACGGGGTGATCCTGCTGGTGGATGCCTTTGAAGGTCCCATGCCGCAGACCCGTTTCGTATTACAGAAAGCCCTGCACCTGAACCTCCACCCGATCGTGGTGATCAACAAAGTGGACAAACCAAACTGCCGTCCCGACGAAGTGCATGATGCGGTATTTGAACTTTTCTTCAACCTCGATGCCACTGAAGAACAGCTGCATTTCCCGACCTATTATGGTAGTGGTAAGAATGGCTGGTTCAACGATACCCTCGATCAGATCGATAATATCACGCCACTCCTGGATGGTATCATCAAGCACGTACCGCCTCCCCGTATCAATGAAGGACCGGTACAAATGCAGATCACTTCCCTGGATTACTCTTCCTTCCTCGGCCGTATTGCCGTAGGTAAAGTAAGCCGTGGTGTACTGAAAGAAAACCAACCCGTGGTGCTGATGCAGGCCGATGGCAGCATCAAAAAGACAAGGGTAAAAGAATTATACGTGTTTGAAGGCATGGGCAAGAAGAAAGTAACCGAAGTAATCGCCGGTGACCTTTGCGCTGTGGTGGGTATCGAAGACTTCAATATCGGGGATACCATCGCCGATGCGGAAACACCGGAAGCATTGCCGGTGATCAGCGTGGATGAGCCGACCATGAACATGCTCTTCTCCATTAACAACTCCCCTTTCTATGGTAAGGATGGTAAATTCGTTACCTCCCGTCACCTCCGTGACCGCCTGATGAAGGAAACAGAAAAGAACCTGGCCCTCCGGGTGGAAGATACCGACAGTGGTGATAGTTTCCAGGTTTATGGCCGTGGTATCCTGCACCTGGGTATCCTGATCGAGACTATGCGCCGCGAAGGGTATGAGCTGACGATCGGACAACCGCAGGTAATTATCAAAGAAGTAAACGGCACCAAGTGCGAACCTTTCGAGAACCTGGTAGTGGATGTACCCCAGGAATATGCCAGTAAAGTAATTGACCTGGTAACCCGTAGAAAAGGCGAAATGCATGTAATGGAAACCAAGGGCGAAATGCAGCACCTGGAATTTGAAATTCCTTCCAGAGGTCTGATCGGTCTGCGTTCCACCATGCTGACAAACACAGCAGGTGAAGCCGTAATGGCCCACCGTTTTGTCGAATACAAACCCTGGAAAGGTCCGATTCCCGGAAGAAATAACGGGGTGCTGATCTCCAAATTCCAGGATAAGACCACCGGTTACTCCATAGATAAACTGCAGGACCGTGGTACATTCTTTGTGGATCCGGGAGAGGAAGTGTATTCAGGCCAGATCATTGCCGAGAACATTAAACCCGGCGACCTGGTGGTGAATGCCACGGAAGGAAAGAAACTGACCAACCACCGTGCCAGCGGAAGCGACGATGCCACCCGCATTGCGCCGAAGACTCAGATGACACTGGAAGAATGTATGGAGTATATCCAGCAGGACGAGTGTATCGAGGTAACGCCCAACTTTATCCGGATGCGTAAAGTAATCCTCAATGAAGATGAGCGCAAGAAAGTACAGAAGAAGATGGAAGCAGATGCGGTGTAAGAGACCGTGTTACAATACTCAAAGGCTGTCCTGAAGGGCAGCCTTTTTTTTGTTGGCCACGAAATCACACGAAAGGCCACGAATAAAAGGCAAAATACAGGCCACGGATCACACGAATCCACACGGATTTATATTCGATTCAATAGGGATATTCTAACTTCCAAAGTTCAAATCATTTTTCAATGACTATTTTGAAACTGCATTATTCAGCGTTTCAATCCGTGCTTATCTGTGCGATCCATGGCTTGTATTCTTTCGTGGCCTTTCGTGTGATTTCGTGGCCAAATAAATGAACGCGAAGCGGGCATCCCGGCACGATTATACCCTCTTCCCGGTATGGACAATAACCACCTCAGTGGCTACATTTGGGCAAAAATCTTCTTATGCCGTCCCGTATTCTCTTTCTCTTCCTTTTTTGCAGCTCCTTTTCCACCATTCAGGCTCAGTGTCTTTCCGGCAACTGTACAGATGGGGTTGGGAAATTCAAATACAAAAATGAAAATGTATATGAAGGCAGTTTCAAAAACGGTTACTGCAACGGCAAAGGGAAAATGTATTATTCCAATGGTGATTTTTATGACGGCGACTGGATCAATGGCAGCTGGAACGGGAAAGCTTATTATACCTGGAAGGATGGCCGGCGGTATGAAGGGGAGGTCAAGGATGGATACTTTGAAGGTTATGGAGTGTATTTCCTGACAGACAGTAACCGTTATGAGGGCAGCTGGAAAGTCGGGAATTATGAAGGGTTTGGAAAATACTATTTCAAAGACGGCCGGTATTACGAAGGGTACTGGGTCAAAGGACAGAAATCAGGAAAAGGAAAATTTACCTGGCCTGATGGTGGCAGCTATGATGGGTACTGGAAAGAAGATAAATATGACGGTGCAGGAAAAAGAATTTACAAGGACAGCAGCATGTACGAAGGCAGCTGGGTGGATAATGTACAGGAAGGAAAGGGACGGTATGTTTATAACAACGGGGATATTTATAACGGGGAGTTTAAAAAAGGGAAACGGCATGGCTTTGGAAAATACCTGGTGAAAAATGATGGGGAAACTTATGAAGGCTATTATGAAGATGGGACGCCAAACGGGAAAGGTAAACTGGTATTAGGGAATAAGGATTCTTATGAAGGAGACTTTAAAAACAGCCAGGCAAACGGGTATGGAATTGGTATTTACACCAATGGTAAACGGTATGAGGGGGAATGGAAGGATGGTAACTGGCATGGAAACGGAAAAGCCTCCTGGAGTGACAGTTCCAGGTATGAAGGACAATGGGTGTCAAACAAAAAACAGGGTACAGGCCGGATGGTCTTTAAAAACGGGGATACCTACCAGGGAAACTGGCTGGCTGATAAAATGGATGGGGCGGGGATTTATACCTGGAAAAACGGGGATCAGTATAATGGCAGTTTTAAAGAGGATAAAATGTCGGGCACAGGTAAGAAAGTATTTAAAAACGGATCATGGTATGAGGGCGCCTGGTCCTATGGTGTATACAGCGGGACAGGCATTCTCAGCTGGCCCAACAAAAACCGCTTTGAGGGAAACTTTACAAATGGAACAGCTGCCGGGAAAGGCAAATTTTTCCGGAACGGGGTATTATTTTACGAAGGTGAATTTGATGGGGTTAGTACCTATAGCTATTCAAAAACATGGCTGTTGAAAGATGGACGCTTTGCCCGGCGGATTAATTATTCCGATGGTTCCATTTTCGAAATCTGGTATCCTGATCAGTCCATGTTTATCGGGGCCATAGTTGATATTGGTACGTATGGAAATATCGAAGAGATTAAACCAAAGGAGGGTTCTATGCTGTACCCGACCGGGAGCATTGTTTCAGGAACCTGGCTAAACGGGGTAATAAAAGAGAAAAACTATCAATACCAGATGAAGATGTCGGAGGCGGTACCGGAATATGTTAAGGGCCGGATTTACCTGGCGTATAAGAAAAACGGGGATGCACTTAACTCCTTTAATAAAGCGCTCACCCTGAACCTGAAAGAAGATAGTGTGTACTTATTTCGTGGAGCGGCTTATTATAGCCTGGCAAAGTATGACTCATCCCTTGCCGATTTTTCACAGGCACTAAAAAAGCAACCGAAAAGCAAGGATGGATTAACCTGGCGGGCAAAGACGGAAATGGTCCTGAAAGACAGCAGTGCCGCCCTGAATGATTACAACAATTATATAAAGTATTATCCAAAAGACTCCATGGGGTACTGGCAACGGGCCATCCTGTATCATAACCTGAAAAACTATACAAAAGCTATTGTTGATTACAGTAAAGTGCTGGAGAACTCCAAAGGGGCCAACGACAATGTATATTATTACAGGGGAGTCTGTTATGAAATGCTGGAGAAAAAAACCGAAGCCTGTGCCGATTTTGAAAAGGCCAAAAAAGCCGGGAACAAGAATGCCGATGCCCGGATAAAGAAGCTCTGTCTTAACCCTGGTTAAGTAAAAAAGAGGTGTCTTTTTGAACCTATGGCCCGCCTTTTCGTTGTATTTTTGCTCCTCAGCAGCAGAATATGAAAAAAGGGAAGATTACAGGTTTAGTGTTAATGTCCGTGCTCCTGCTTACAGGACCGGAAATAATGGCGCAATGTTCTATTTGTACCAAAACCGCCCAGCAACTGGGTGAAGGACCGGCTACAGGTATGAATAGCGGCATTCTCTACCTTGCTTTTGCACCCATGGCTATCGTTGGGTTTATCGCCTACCGCTGGATCAGGAATAACCGCAAAGCCTGATCAGCGTACCTGCAGCTTTTTCACCATCCCATCAATATTCAATAAGTAAACACCGGCAGCCAGGGCTGGCAATGCCAGGCTGATTTGTTTTGACTGCACCTGTTGCTGCAAAAGAGTCTTGCCGGAAAGATCGGTAAGCTTTAATAAAGCCGGGGCCGGGCTTAAACGTATAATTTGTAAAACGGATGTTGCCGGGTTGGGATAAAAGATAAACTCCGCACCGGATTTAATGGCTACAGATTTTATGGCGGACAATGTAACTGAGTTGTCATTGCCAACCATCCGGATCCGGTAATACTGGTTGCCTTTTAAAACAGATTGATCCGTAAATAAATATTCCTGCCGGAAATCAGTTGCGGGGATGCTGCCGATAGTTTGCCATTGTCCGTCTGATGATTTTCTTTCAATATCAAACCGATGGATTTGCCGGGGTTCAGCCACTTCCCATTTCAGGTGCACTTTATCCTGTAATAAGGCAGCAGTAAATGAAATAAATTCAGTGGCCAATACCAGGGTGCAATGACCTGACGGACTGGTAGACCGGGTGAATGTATAGTTATCGATAACCTGACCGTTAGTTCCGGCAGCAGCTGCCTGCGGAACAGGATTACAGGATGCATCTCGACCGGATTCCACACCGGCAGCTCCTCCGTTTACATTAGTAGTCACCGCCGGTAATGCCCCTGTAAAATAAATCACACCGCCACTGCCGCCTCCACCGCCACCAAAGCAACGGCCGATATTGCCCCCGTCATTTGAATTACCCCCGTTGCCGCCATTTGCTGAAATGGTAACTGGCCCCGTATAATTATTCGTGTGCATGATAATTGTTCCGCCTGCACCACCCCCGCCAGCTCCATCTGATAATGAAGTACCACCGGCAGCACCGGATGCAAGTATGGAATTGTTGTTGCCGGTAATATTATTTGCCCAGATAAAAATGATTCCACCACCATTGGCCCCTGATACATTGGATAAACCATTATTGGAATGTCCTGCACCGCCACCCCCACCCAGATAGATTTTTTGCCCGCTGTTACTGCTCAGGCTTTTTCCTGCTTCCCCTCTTAAAGTAACAGTACAGGAAACACCACTGCTGGAATTACCACCCCCGGTTCCTCCCGCATTCAGATTGGCGCCGCCACCCCCGCTGTTATTATGATTATTTCCGCCACCTCCGCCATTCGCCGGTGCTCCACGGCCACCTGATTGTGTGCTGACCACATCGGCAATGCCTTCCCCTTTGGCTGCACCGCTTTGCGGACTCAGGAAAGCCGCATTATAAGCATACCCATTGGCAGGAGCAAAATCACTGCAGGTGCCACTGCTTTGCTGGAAGTTACCACCCTTGTATCCGGCCCCGCCGGCATAAACCGGCGCATTCAGGATCAGGTCCTGTTCCGTATAAATAGCAATCACGCCACCCGTTCCCGTACTGTTATTCCAGGGAGCGGCTTTCACCGTATCTGTAACATTGGCTGAAACATAAGAAGCAAAGGGAACCAGCTGTACTTTGCCGGTTGCCGGCGTATAGGTGTTTTGCAATAAATGAAAAAGGAAAACCGAGTCGCCGGTAATGGAACAGATCGTACCTGTTTCATAATTGCCGGCTTCATTGAGTGCCGTAACTGTACCAAAACTGCTGTTGTTACTGGTCGTGATCGCGGCGCCTTTCATCTGAAGAAGCAGGATCTGATCATTCACGGTAAGTCCGGCTGTACTGCTCAGCCGGATACAGGCTTTGGCAGGAATAATTTCAAGTACCGGGTAATACGTATTTACAACGCCGCTGATAGCAGTGGTCTGACCTGATGCGGGGATCAGGACTGCCTGGAGGAAGAGCCATAAAGAGAAAACAAAGAAAGGCCGGAGTTGCCGGTTCCTGTTTTTCATATGATGGGACGTTGGTGTTATAGGTGCACCGCCTATTTACCGGCGATGAATTGGTAAAGATTGAAATTTCCCTGCATTAATGCAAGTTCAATTTCCTCTTTCAACCGGTGTTTATCGACGTTTTTCATTCTTTTCTGGCCGATCAGGTAAAAGGCTTTTTCGGCCATCAGCCAGCTTGCTTTTTCATTGGTGCCGGCTTTACCCAGCTGTTGCTCAATCAGTACTGCCAGTTCTTTGATCCCCTCTTTACGCGCCGCCACTGTTTTAACCACCGGTACCTCCTGTTCTTTTTTACTGAACGAAGGCGCCAGCATCAGCCGCAGGTTACGAACAAACATATCAGCATCCGGACGGTCTGCTTTATTGACCACAAACAGATCCGCAATTTCCATCAGTCCGGCCTTCATGGTCTGGATTTCATCCCCGGCTTCGGGAACCACTACCACCACGGTCACATCCGCCAACCCGGCAATCTCCACTTCACTTTGACCCACCCCCACTGTTTCCACAATAATATGATCAAACTGACAGGCTTTTAGTAAATCAGCGATCTCAATGATCTTTGGATGCAAACCACCCATGGAACCCCGGGTGGCCAGCGAACGGATAAATACGTTTTTATGGGTATACCAGTCGCTCATCCGGATCCTGTCCCCCAATACCGCCCCATGATTAAAAGGGGAGGAAGGATCCACACATACTACCGCAACTTTCCTGCCATGGCTGATCAGTTCACCGATTAATGCATCCACCAGGGTGCTTTTACCTGCCCCAGGAGGCCCGGTGATACCGATAATTTTCGATTGACTGGGTGGAAGTGACTGCAGTAGTTTTTCATAACCGGGATGTTCATTTTCCACCAGGGAGATGCTCCTCGCCAGTGCTTTTATATTCCCCTGCTGAACCTGTGATAATAATTCCTGCCACATAATTTATGTTCGGATGTTCTGTTGCAAAAGTAAACAGAACCTTTTACCGCTGAAACAGTTTAAGCGGCTCAGCCTTTTGCTGCTTTTCGTTGAAGCAGGTAGAGTTTACTGTGTTTTAAAAATGTAAGATGGGCCACATTCCGGGCAATCACATATCCATAAAATCCATCCAGGAAACCTCCCCGGAGAATAAACCCGGAAAAAAAAGCCCAGCAGGGATTAACCAGGATACGGAACAGGCTGGTTCTTTTACCCTGGCTGAAATAACTTTCTGCAGAGATGGTACTGAATTTATTGTTCTGGATGACATGCTCCTCCAGGCTGTAATAGGAATAATGCAGGATATCGCCGGCCAGCTGCCGGGTTGGTTGTGGCGTACTGAACTCCACTTTATCATGCGGGTTGATACCGCCCCATTTTGCCAGCTGTTTATTAAAGAGCCGGAGTTTGCGGTCGGGGTACCAGGATCCATGACGGATAAACCGGCCACAATAATAGGTACAGCGGTTCATCGTGTACCCTGCTGACAGGGTTTCTTTTTTAGCGGTCAGTATGGATTGCTGTAAACGTTCATCGAGGGCCTCATCCGCATCCAGGCTCAGTACCAGGTCGTACCGGGCGAGGCTAAGAGCTGCATTTTTCTGTTCAATATAACCGGCAAAGGGTTGCTGGATCACCCGGGCGCCTTTTGCAACGGCTATGGCACAGGTATTGTCATTGGAAAGGGAGTCAAGCACCAGTACTTCATCCGCAACGGACAGCACCGAATCAATACAGCGGCCGATATTGCGTTCTTCGTTGTAGGTGATAATGGCGACCGATAACTTATTCATCTCCCCGTAAAATTTTCATATATAATATCGGGTATATTTGTAAGACCCATCAAATTACTGAAGATTGAAGATACCTAATAGTACGATAGCATTTCTTGAAAAATATTTCGACCGGATCTTTGTGATCACACTGGAACGGGCCGCCGACCGGCAGGAGAAAGTAAAGGAACGGCTGGAAGGATTGAACTATGAGTTTTTTTATGGGGTGGACAAACATACACTCAGCTGGGAGAAAGTAAATGAAGAAGGAATCTATGATGATAAAAAAGCCCGGCAGCTGAACCGGTACAGTAAAGGGATGATCCTGGGGCATATTGCCTGTGCACTTTCTCACCGTAAACTATACGAACATATTGTACAACAGCAATACCAGCGGGTACTGATTTTCGAAGACGATGTGGTGCCGCTCTTTGACCAGGATAGTGAAATACAGCAAAGCATGGAAGAACTGCCGGCTGACTGGGAAATGATCTACTTCGGGTATAATAAAAACGAAATGGCCACCCCGGCATTGAAAAGAAAACAGGCTTTTTATAAAGTGATCAGTTACCTGAAACTCATCAAATGGTCACCTCTTATGGTCAGCCACCTGTTACCCAGGCCTTATTCAACCCATTTACAGAAAGCAGGCTTCCATGATCTCCTGCATGCCTATGGAGTTACGCTCAGTGCTTGTGAAAAACTGATACCGGCACAAACCCCTGTGGTCTTTAATGCCGATCCGCTGATAACACACCTGGTCATGAACGGGGAACTGAATGCATTTATCACCCGCCGGAAATTTTTTACGCAGGAACAGTTTTTAGACCCGGCCCACCGATCATTTATCCATCACTGATCAGATAATCCTGTAATTCCGGAAGCCAAATAGCCTCTTCCCGGTTTTCTTTTCAAACCAGTATAGGAAACGTTTTTTCAGGGAAAATTTCTTCCGGGTTATGTCCAGTTGTACCAAAGGGTTGCCCTTGCTGACTCTTTCTTTCATCACAGCGGGGTGTTGGCCACTGAATTTTTCCAGCGAATCAAAATCATTGAAATCAAAATAGTCTTCGGTTTTCAGAAACTCCTGGAACCCGGCGTCATCACCATGCCAGAACACCCCGGTGTTTTTGAGTTTACGCTTCATCAGTTCAGGACTTTTCACCCATCCGTAATGATACACCCAGGCAGGGATTTGCTTTACATTCAGGCGGGTTTTGCCTTTCCGGAATCCCTGAGCATCCCGGAAGGCCGTGATGGTTTTATCATTCCGGATAATGCGTATTTCCTTATTATACCATTTGCGGCTGTCGCCCACATAATCGTAAGTACCATAGAAGTGAAGATAATTGAACAGGAGCCCCTCCACTTTTTTATGGGACTTATACATAAGGGCCGCATCGCGTATCGGGGCATGGTATTGTTCAGGTATTATTTCATCGGCCTGTATATAAAAAAGCCAGTCAGCATCTGCCGAACAGGCTTCTTTGGCCTTGTCCGTCTCCACGGCCAGTATCTTTCCCCCCTTTTTTAGCGATGGATCCCAGACTGAATGAATGATTCTGATTTTGGGGTCCCCGATTGACAGGATGAGTTTTTCGGTATCGTCCTCAGAATCACCGATACTCACAATCATTTCATCCACCAACGGTAAAACGGAACGGATCGACTCCACGACCGGGTAATCATTCAGTACGGCATTCTTGATTATCGTAAATCCGGAAATTATCATGGCGCAAAAATAGTCTTTATGCCGCGGCTTCCCCAAACATACAGGATGCGCGTAAAATGTGTAACTTTCTTTTTTATCACCATGAATTTTCCGGCATTTATACCTTCTCGTTACCTGTCACTGGTACTGGCGGCGTTACTGATAACAGGATTCCTGTTTTCCCGGGCCCTGCTCAGCATCCTGATGGCGACCGGATTCCTGCTGCTTATTTTCCCCTCGGTCAGGCGTGAATTCGGGACCGTATTTAAAAGGCCGCTTTTTTTCCTGGTGACCGGCATCTGCCTGTTTTATGCCTGGTTGCTGGTACTGGATCCGGGATCTTATACCCTGCAACGGATGCTTTTCCACCTCAGCATTATCAGTATCCTTTGCCTTGTGCAGTTTATGGCCGCCGGCTCTGACCTGCTGCTTCCATTTATATTATCACTGGGTGTATTGAGTACCATTCCGAGTATATATGATATGCTCGTACACGAAGGACTGGCTGCTTTATATGAAAAGGGCCAGGTAGCTTATACATTAATGCAGGGGGATCACCAGCGGTTTACCATCTGGATCAGTGGTTGCCTGGCCTTGTCCTGGTACTACCGGCTGATGGAGCATAAAAAATGGGCGGCGTATTTTATCCTTTTCTTTACGGCCTTCCTGGTAGTATTATCGGTACGCACCGGCTGGTTGTTTGCCGGCCTGGCTGGTGTTTCAGGCGGATTCATCTATCTCAAAAGGCAGGATAAAAGGAGTTACTGGATCTGGTCCCTGGTGATCGTACTGTTACTTCTGTCAACGGCTTTCACCATACCATTTGTCCGGAAGAAAATACAGTATATGCAATGGGAGTGGAGGGAAAAGAAAGAAGCTGAAAAAATGGGCAGTTCAGATGCGGTACGGCGGATGGTCAATGAAAGTACGGTGGAACTGATCCGGGAAAATCCCGCAGGTCTGGGTACAAGAAAGGCAGAACTGGCTTTAGCCAAGCGGCTGACGGAGAATTTCCCGGAGCAAAAAGTAACGTATCAATGGCCGTTCAACCAATACCTCAAATGGTTACTGAGTGCCGGCTGGCTGATCGGGGCAATACCTGTTCTGTTGGTTTTTTATATGCTCTGGCGACTATACTTCACCCGCAATTACCTTACGGCCGCCTGGGTGTTGTTTATCTCACTGACCGGTATTTATGAAAGCACACTGGAAATGCAATTTGGATTCTTCCTGTCGGTGTTTTTTACCGGGCTGATTTACCTGTATGAAAGCGGCCTGAGTAAAAGGAAGATTTAGGGGGCCGGCTTATCTTTATATTCTGTATGACCAACTTCATTCCTGTTTTTCCCCTCGGCATCGTGGTCTATCCCGGTGAAAGTCTCAACCTGCACATCTTTGAACCCCGGTATAAACAACTCATCCAGGAATGTCATGCATCCCAAAAACCATTTGGCATTCCGGCCGTGATCAATAACAAGCTGCAGGAGTTCGGCACCATGGTGGAAATTACCGAGCTGACCAGACTATACGATAACGGGGAGATGGATATCAAAACCAGGGGACTGAAAATATTCCGCATCCTCGAACTGATCAAAGAGATACCGGATAAATTATACAGTGGCGCCATAGTAACCTACCCGGATAATTATGGCCAGGGCAACCGGGACACTATGCTTAAGCTGATGAGCAGTATCCGGGAACTGCATAGCCTGCTAAAACTCAGTAAAGATTTTAATAAAGCGGATGAAAAAATGACCAGCTATGATGTGGCCCATCATATCGGTCTTTCACTGGAAGAAGAATACGAACTCCTGGGACTAATGGACGAAAGGCAGCGGATCGAATTCATAAAACGGCACCTGGTCAAAGTCATTCCCATGGTTTCCGGCCTGGAACAACTCAGGGAGAAGATCAGGCTCAACGGGCATTTTAAAAACCTGAGCGGGTTTGATATAAA
>CAZFLL010000006.1:65829-70913 GCA_964519865.1 uncultured Chitinophaga sp.
GAAATAAAAGAGGCGATTGTATTGCCCGATGATTCGGTGGCTACGATACAATCCCTGGTCGATCAGTTCAAACCGGCTAAATCCATTCTATCTTCCGTGATCGATCATAACCCGGAGATGGAGACCTTCCTGGCAAAGCATACGAAATTTCACAAACTGAGTCACCTGACCAAAGTGGCATTCACCACACCGGTAGGTAAGCCAGAAACCATCGGGGCCGACCGGCTGGCCCTGACGGCAGCGGCTGTTCATTTTTATCCCACTTTTAATAACCTGGTGATCGGCATGGGGTCCTGCATCACCTATAATTTTATCAATAAATACCACGAGTTTGTAGGTGGGGCGATCTCCCCGGGACTCGAAATGCGGCTCAAATCCCTGAATTATTACACGGCCAAACTCCCCCTGGTCAAGGCCGATAGCAATGTACCCCTGATGGGTTACGATACGGCCACCAATATCCTCTCCGGGGTGGTGCTGGGAATGGCTAAGGAAATGGATGGATTTATAGAGGCTTACAAGGAGAAATACAGGAACATTAACGTGCTTTTAACCGGGGGAGATATAGTGTATTTGGCTTCACACCTTAAAAACAGGATATTTGCAGACCCTGATTTAATATTTAAAGGTCTGTATGCAACGAGCGAAGTTAATAACCCCTAAGATAATCAAGGCGTTACGAGGTTCCAAGTGGAGTTTTGTGGTGCTGTTTCTGGCTGCTGCCAGCCCTGTTTTTGCGCAGGACAACTCCCCTTATTCCCGTTATGGGATCGGTGACCTGGTTCCCGGGACGAATATTGTTAACAGAAGTATGGGTGGGGTGACGGCCGGTTATTTTGACCAGCTTTCCATCAATTTTAATAACCCGGCGTCCTATTCAGCCTTCCAGGCTATCCGGGAAAAGAAAGCAAAAAAACTGAGTTCCGGACGGGCCATCCTTGACCTCGGATTAAACTTCGAAAACCGGACATTACGCGAGCCGGACAATGCAAGCAAGTTTACGGCCAGCAATGCATTGTTTTCTTATGTGCAGATCGGCGTGCCCCTGAAGCAAAACTGGGGTTTGAGTTTTGGTATCCGCCCCGTTTCCCGTATCAGTTATAAGATCCTGGCCACAGAACGTTTGAAAGATCCATTCACCGGCTTACCGATCGACAGCGCTGCCACCCTTTACACTGGAGATGGAGGCTCCTACCTGATTTCTGCCGGTACCGGGTTCTCCGTTTATAAAAAAGAAAAATACGGGCAGGTGGAAAACCTGAGTATCGGTTTTAACGGGGGGTATATGTTTGGTAAAAAAGACTATAGCACCCGCCGGATATTTCTCAATGATTCGGTAACGTATTACAAGGCCAATTATGAAACACGTACCAATTTTGGCAGCCTGTATTATAATGCCGGGGTCCAGTACAGACTGCCGCTCAGCAAAACAATGCAGTTAACCATTGGCGCGTTTGGCAATTTCGCCCAGAAGCTGAAAGGCAAACAGGATCGCCTGCGCGAAACATTTGTGTATGATGATAATGCCGGTAATGTGCGTCTCGACAGTGTTTCTGATGCACGCGATATAAAGGGCAATGTGGAACTTCCCTCCAGTATGACATTAGGATTTGTATTGCAGAAATTTGCCGTACAGAATAAAGAAGGAGGCTGGATGCTGGGTATGGATTTCGCCACACAAAAATGGAGCGATTACCGTTTTTATGGCCAGGCCGATTCCCTGCGCAATAAATGGGAACTCCGGACAGGCTTACAACTTAACCCCGTACCCCGCCGTAATTATTTCAGCAATGTAGCTTACCGTTTTGGGGTGTTCTTCGGACCGGATTATGTGAAAGTGGGACAAAAACTCCCAACGATTGGGGCTTCTTTCGGACTGGGACTGCCTATGGCGATCAGCCGCCAGGCACCTAACCAGGCGACATTCATCAACCTGGCTTTTGAGTATATCAAGAGGGGAAATGATAAGAATCTTGTCCGGGAGAATCTTTTCCGCTTTTCACTCGGTTTCTCCCTCAGCGATATCTGGTTTATCAAACGCAAATACGAATAACCTGCTTTTCGTTAGTATTCAGACTGAAAATGTCCAGGACACAACCATATAATTTCTTTACAACAGCCTTGTTTATCACAGGCTGTTTTTTTATGGGGGCCTGTGAAAATGACGATAAAGTACTCAATGACTGGACACGCAATGTGGTGATGCGGGAAGAGGCAAAAGACGTGGTGAGTTATATGAGCCAGGACGGGGAATTGCGGGCCAAGCTCACAGCCCCGGTTATGATCCGGACCAATGCTGATACTATTTCAGTGGAATTCCCGAAAAGCCTGCACTGCGATTTTTTTAACGACAGTACCAAAAAACTGGAAACCTGGCTGGACTGCCGCTACGGGATCTATTATGAAAACCTGAATAAGGTTTACCTGCGCGACAGCGTGGTGGTCATCAGTGTAAAGGGAGATACCCTTCGCACGCCCGATCTCTGGTGGGACCAGACCACTAAAATGTTCTATACCGACAAATACGCGAATTACTACGGGCCCAATAAGATCCTCCGCGGCGGTACCGGTATGGAAGCCACCCAGGACCTCCGCCGCATCACGTTCAAAGAAGCCACCGGAAACATGAAGGTCTCCGAAAACGGAATGCCCAACTAGGAAAATGTAAGGTGTAAGGTGTTCGCTGTTAGTTGTTGGGAGCCTTCTGAGTTGTATATACGGAACATACTGCTTTTATCAAACTTTCCATCACAGCCATTTTTTAAACGACAAACCTCCAGATTGTTGCTAAGAAAGGAAAATTCAGCAATACTTTCTCCATCATCCATCCTAAACAACTAAACCTGTAAACCTTTTCTACGTAAAGATTTGTCAACCCAAAATTCTAAGATAACTTTATCTAAACCCCAAACTCTCAACCCTCAACTCTCAACTATGAGCTTCGCCAACAAAACCGCCCTCATCACCGGAGCCACCCGCGGCATCGGAAAAGCCATTGCCCTTCGTTTAGCCAAAGAGGGCGCCAATATTGTAATAGCGGCCAAGAGTGTGGAAGAGAATGCTAAACTGGGAGGGACCATCTTTACAGCAGCGGCGGAGATTGAAGCAGCCGGGGGTAAAGCACTGGCGGTGCAATGTGATATCCGTTTCGGGGACCAGGTGCAAAATGTGATAGATAAAACGATAGAAAAATTCGGTGGGATTGATATCCTGATTAATAATGCTTCTGCTATTTCATTAACTAATACAGAGGAAACAGAGCCCAAACGGTTTGACCTGATGCATGATATTAATGTGCGGGGCACTTTTTTTGTTACTAAAGCCTGTATCCCGCACCTGAAAAAGTCCACCAACGCGCATATTCTTACCTTGTCGCCCCCGGTTTCAACCGATCCCAAATGGTTTGAGAAACATGTGGCCTATACACTGACCAAGTTTAATATGAGTATGATGACCATTGGCTGGGCAAGAGAACTGGCGAAATACAGGATTGCGGCCAATTCGCTCTGGCCCAGGACAACCATTGATACGGCAGCTGTACGCAACCTGCTCGGTGGTGCCATGCTCGCTAATATGAGCCGTACCCCGGATATCCTGGCCGATGCGGCTTATGCAATCCTGAGCCGTCCCTCTGGTGAATGCACGGGTAATCTGTTTATTGATGAACAGGTGCTGGCCCAGGAAGGGATCACCGACCTGGAAAAATATTCGGTGGTGCCCGGGGCACAATTGTATACAGATCTCTTTGTATAAAACGAAACATCCCGCCGGGTACGCGGGATGCTCAATCGAAGGCTATTAACCAGAAATTATTTTTTACTTCCGATCAGGAGGGCCATCAGGGCCATGGAAGTGTTTTTCAGAAAGTCAACGGAAAGCATTCCGTTTTTCCAATGCACCAGGAAACCCAGTAACAACAATAAAGCCGCCAGCAGGTAACAGGCCATTACTTTTTGCAGTTCGGTAAGAATCGCGATGGCGGCTAATATAAAACAGGCCCCTACCACATAGATCCAGATCTTCGGATCACCGGGCATAAAATCAGGAACCCAGCCACTCATCGAAGCAGCCTTGTTGAAATGGGTATAGCCAAAATAGGCAATGATCAGTGCAAAGAGCACTTCGGCAACTTTGGCGGGAATGAAGGGTTTCATCTGTTGGAGATTTCGGTAAGAAAGCTACGAAATATTTCTAAGATATTTTTTTAGTCATTAGTCATTAGTCGTTAGTTCGACTATTCTGTAACAGGTATTGTATTTACTAATGACTAACGACTATTGACTATCGACTATTCTTTCGGACTATTCCTTTTCGGCTGTTCCCTCAGTCCCCCGTTCCGGACGCATCTGCGGAAACAGCAATACATCCTGTATGGACACATTGTTGGTCAGCAGCATACAGAGACGGTCAATCCCAAAACCGATACCGGCGGTGGGAGGCATGCCGTATTCAAGAGCCCGCAGGAAATCATAGTCAATAAACATCGCTTCATCATCCCCGCGCTCCATCAGTTTTACCTGCTCTTCAAAACGTTCACGCTGGTCAATCGGGTCATTCAGTTCACTATAGGCGTTGGCAATTTCCTTACCATTGATGATTAATTCAAATCGCTCCACCAGTCCCTGCTTGTCGCGGTGCTTCTTGGTAAGCGGACTCATCTCCACCGGGTAATCGATAATGAAAGTGGGCTGTACATAATGGTGTTCGCATTT
Organism: uncultured Chitinophaga sp.; assembly: GCA_964519865.1. Lineage (GTDB taxonomy): Bacteria > Bacteroidota > Bacteroidia > Chitinophagales > Chitinophagaceae > JJ008. The sequence goes on from CAZFLL010000006.1 coordinate 70,542, forward strand.
GCCCCCGAATATCTCATCGATCAGTTTGCCCTTACCCATGGTATTATCCACCTGTATATGCAGTTGCTTGCACACAGAACGTATTTGTTCCTCGCTCATACGGCTCACATCAAAACCGGTATGTTCATGAATGGCATCGTAGATACTGATGCGTTTGAACGGGGCCTTAAAGGAGATAGTTTTATCGGCAACCGGTACCTCCGTGCTGCCGCAAACATCCAGGGCCGCTTTCTCCAGCAGTTGTTCGGTGGTTTCCATCATCCAGAAATAATCCTTGTAGGCGGTATAAAATTCCAGGATGGTAAACTCCGGATTATGGGTGCGGTCCATCCCTTCATTGCGGAAGTTGCGGCTGAATTCATACACCCAGTC
>CAZFLL010000007.1:0-67686 GCA_964519865.1 uncultured Chitinophaga sp.
TCAGATGGCCTTATTGCCTTACGTAACAGATCTTTTAAAATAACCTCACCCTAACCCCGTATTGCGGGAGACAGTTTCACTGAAATGAAACTGGGTTGGTGAACAAAAAGAAAACAATGGAAGTAATCTTAATTCAAGACGTAGATAACCTGGGTGGTGTAAATGAAGTGGTCAGAGTAAAAAACGGGTATGCCCGTAATTATTTACTGCCCCGCCAGCTCGCTGTGGAAAACAGCCCCAGCAATAAAAAGCAGCTGGAAGAACGCATGAAGCAGGTGCGGAAAAAAGAAGAGAAAATGCTGGCTGAAATCAACAGTGTTATCGCTAAACTGAATGAAGCCCCCATTAAACTGGGCGCTAAAACCGGTACCAGCGGTAAAATTTTCGGAAGCATCACTTCGCTTCAACTGAGCCGTGCGATCCGCGAACAAAGAGGATATGATATCGATCGTAAGAAGATCTCAATTCCTGAAGATGTGAAAGAACTGGGTTCTTACAAAGCGACTATCGATTTTGGCAACGGTAAATCCACCGAAGTTGAGATTGAAGTAGTAGCTGAGTAATTTTCCTGTCATTGGCTTATAAAAAGACCCTCCCAACCGGAGGGTCTTTTATTTTTAATAATTAATAAACTCATTATCAATTATTTAAATACGTATCTGGCCCCCCAAATAAAATTTATTACTATCTCAATAAAATTTCCGTTATTTTGTCTTGCTTTTGGTGCTCTTTCAGTTTTACATGTCCTGAACGATTCGAAAAAGGGTAGAATGTTCATTGGGTACTGTTACTGTTGACACTTTTATATTTAAAATTTTCAAAATGAACATTTACGTAGGAAATCTCAGTTGGAACCTGAAGGATCAGGATTTATCAAACCTTTTTGCCACACATGGCGAAGTTAGCTCCGCTAAAATTGTTACCGACAAATTCACTAACCGCAGCAAGGGTTTTGGATTTGTAGAAATGCCCAATGATGACCAGGCACAGGCCGCAATCGCAGCCCTGAATGGTACTGAAGTTGATGGCCGTAACATTGTAGTTAACGAAAGTCGTCCGAAACCTGAAGGTGGCGGCGGCGGCGGCTTCAAGAAAAGAAGCTTCGGTAATGGCGGTGGCGGCGGCGGCTACAAAGGTGGCGGCGGCGGCGGCTTCAAGAAAGGTGGCGGCGGCGGCGGCTTCAACCGTGACCGTGGCGGATACGGCAACGATTATTAATTCACAGCCTTTCTAATAAACTTAAAGTCTGGTCTGACATTGTCGGACCAGACTTTTTATTTTGCCTGTATCATACTGAACAGGACTAATCTGTTTTCTTTACACTTCCCGCGCCACTCACACGTTGGCTGACCGTTCCGTTTCCTTTATACCGAACATCGGCAGCACCACTAACATCCACATCCAGTTTTACACTGGCAAACACTTCCGCACTGCCTGCCCCTGAAATACCCACTTTTGTATTTTCGGCGAGTAATCCATAACATTTTATATCCGTACTGCCAGAGCCGTCCACTGAAAAATCACGCGTCTCCCCTTTCAGGGTTACTGTACCCGCCCCGCTGACATCCACATCCACCCGGGGGGCATTCACTTCCAGTTTAGCATCCGAGGCGCCGGAAAGATCAATATTTAAAGTTTCCGGGCTGCTGATTTTATTCTCAGAAAAAATATCACAGGCCCCCGATGCCTCTAAGCGGGAAAATGCCGGAGCCCCTATATAAACCCGTATAGAACGGGTGGGCCGTAAATTGACCCCCCTCTTTGTATGAATCACCAGCATATTGCCGTCATTTTCGATTTCAATATATTTCAGGAGATTTTCATCGGCTTCAATTTTAATGGAGGGTGAACTATCCTGGCGAACATAAAGATCGATCGCCCCGCTGACTTTAACCCCATTGAAACTGGCTGCAGTCCGGGTTTCTGTACTGAGTTTTCCATTGCCACGGACCCGTCTGCCAAAAAAATCACGGCAGGAAGTCAGCAGCACCAGCGAAAAAACCAGGAATAAAAAAATACGTTTCATAAAACTCTGTTTAAGGTTTACCGAAGATAGCAAGGTTTACCAGCTTTTAGTGTGAGACGCAGCAGTTAAATACAGGTTACCCACAAGCGGCATTTTTCCGGTTTTACCGGCTTTCCACCGCGCCCGGCCTGTCCGGTTTTCTTTACCTTCGCAGCACTATGACAGAAAAGATACTCATCCTTGACTACGGATCCCAGTACACCCAGCTGATTGCAAGAGCCGTCAGGGAAGCCAATGTATATTGTGAAATTATCCCCTTCCATAAATCATTTTCCGTTGAACCCGGATTAAAAGGTATCATTTTGTCCGGTTCCCCTTTCTCGGTCAACGAAGCCAATGCACCTGATACGGATGTGGCCGCCCTGGTCAGCCAGGTACCGGTATTGGGGGTCTGCTACGGGGCACAGCTTACGGCTAAAAAATACGGGGGTATTGTGGCAAAAAGCGATAAGCGGGAATATGGCCGCGCCTCCCTCCAGTTGAAGAAGGATGATGTGCTGTTCAGGGATGTATCCACTCAAAGCCAGGTATGGATGAGTCACAGTGATACCATCAAACAACTTCCGGAAGGTTTCACGCTTTTAGCCGATACTGAGAGTATACCGGTTGCGGCATTCCGGAAATCAGGGAATGAGGGCCATGCGCTCTATGGTGTGCAATTCCACCCGGAAGTCTATCATTCCAAGGAAGGCAAGAAAATTATCAATAATTTCCTGGTACATATCTGCGGCTGCAGCCAGGACTGGACACCGGCCCATTTTATTACTGATACTGTTGAGACCTTAAAAAAACAGATCGGTGACCGTAAAGTGATCATGGCGTTGAGCGGCGGGGTGGATTCCACCGTAGCCGCTACCCTGATTCATAAAGCAATCGGCGACCGTCTCTTCGGGATCTTTGTCGACAACGGCGTATTGCGCAAAAATGAATTCGAATCTGTACTAAAAATGTATGGACAGCTTGGGCTGAATGTAAAGGGGATCGATGCCCGTGAACATTTTTATACAAAACTCGCCGGCAAATCCGATCCGGAGGAAAAAAGAAAGATTATTGGCAGCGGCTTTATTGATGTATTCCAGGAAGAAGCCAAAAAAATTGAAGGCATCGGTCTGCTGGGGCAAGGCACTATCTACCCGGATGTGATTGAAAGCGTTTCTGTTCACGGCCCCTCCGTAACGATCAAATCACATCATAATGTGGGTGGTCTTCCTGAACACCTCCACCTCGAACTGGTTGAACCCCTCCGTTCTCTCTTCAAAGACGAAGTTCGAAAAGTAGGCCGCGAACTGGGCATACCCGCTGAAATGATTGACCGTCATCCTTTCCCCGGCCCGGGACTGGCTATCCGTATTTTAGGGGAAATCACCGAAGAAAAGGTACAGTTATTGCAACAGGCTGATCACCTGTATATCAAAGCCCTGAAAGATAACAATCTCTATGCAACGGTATGGCAGGCTGGAGCTATCTTACTACCGGTAAAAAGCGTGGGCGTAATGGGCGATGAAAGGACCTATGAGTATACTGTTGCATTAAGGGCAGTTACCAGTGTGGATGGAATGACCGCTGACTGGGCGCACCTCCCTTACGAATTCCTCGCCAATGTGTCGAATGAGATCATCAACAATGTAAGAGGAATCAACCGGGTGGTATATGATATCAGCAGCAAGCCACCGGCCACCATTGAATGGGAATAACCATACACAAAATAGGATACTATGAGGATTCAAGTTTGGGTGCTGATCACCCTGTTTTTACTGGCCAGGACAGCCAGTGCCCAGGACCCTGCCCCGAAATTCAGGATTGCTGTTTTCGCTCCTTTATACCTGGACTCGGCTTTTGATGACCAGTCTGAATACCGGTATGCGAAAAATGTATTCCCGAAATTTATAAATCCGGGGCTCGAATTTTATGAAGGGGCACAACTGGCACTGGACTCACTGAATAAAGAAAAAGCCAGTATCGCTGTTCATGTATTCGACACCCGTTCGTCCAGGCAAAATATCCAGCAACAGCTGGCCGGTGCTGAACTGAAAGATATCAATCTCCTGGTCGCCTATTGTTCCGCTTCAGAAGTCAAAGTGTTTGCCGATGCCGGTTTACAACGGAATATTCCGGTGATTAATGTAAACCTGCCGAATGACGGCGGGGTAACCGGTAATCCTTTCTTTGTAATGCTGAATCCCACACTAAAAACCCAATGCGAAGGCATCTATCGCCATTTACAGAAATTCTATTCGCTTGAACGGCTGCTGGTCTTCCGCAAGAAAGGAGTACTGGAAGACCGTATAAAATCCTACTTTGATGAATTTGCGAAAAACACCGTGGGTGTTCCTTTAAAACTGAAATACATTGACCTGACCGACAGCTTCCAGGTAAACCAGCTTTCTCCCTACCTGGATACCCTGCAGAATACCTTGTGTATTTCAGGCAGTCTTGATGAAAATTTTGGAAAAAGACTGGCTCTTCAACTGGCCACCTTAAAAAAGCAGAACTATAAAACGGCGGTCATGGGGATGCCTACCTGGGATGCGATCAAAGATTTCACCCGCCCTGAATACAGGGGACTTGAAATCATTTACAGCACCCCTTTTTACACCAACCGGACCGATAAAGTGAGCATGAGTATTACCAATACATTTAATACACGGATGTTTGCCCGTCCCAGTGATATGGTCATGAGGGGTTATGAAACTATCTGGCGTTTTGTAAAACTGATGATGTTGTATAAATCCGATTTCGCCTCCAACCTGTCCCGGAAAGAATTTAATGTTTTCCGTGAAATAGACATACAGCCGGTACTGAATAAACAAACCATGACCCTGGACTATTTCGAAAACAAGAAACTATATTTCCTGAAATGGCAGGATGGTATCATAAAATCGGTCAACTAGATTTTCAATTGCTGAGCTGAACAATACGGATCCACTGGTGAAATCTTCTGCAGGATATAAAATCATTCATCAATGGCTTGAAGCAAAAGGTTTCAGGCCATTTTTATTCCAGGAAGAAACATGGGCCCATATCTCCTCAGGCCAAAGCGGCCTGGTCAATGCCCCTACGGGCTGTGGTAAAACATATTCTGTCTTTCTGGGTGCCCTGATCCGGTTTATCAATCAGCATCCGGATCATTTCCGGCATAAAAAAAACAGCGGTTTACAGTTATTATGGATTACCCCATTAAGAGCCCTGGCCAAGGATATCGGGCGGGCTATGGAGGAGGTACTGACAGAACTGGAGCTACCCTGGAAAGTAGGCATCCGGAACGGGGATACCCCGGTGGCAGAAAGGACCAGGCAAAAAAAACAAATGCCTGAAGTACTCATCATCACCCCGGAAAGTCTGCATTTGCTATTGGCACAAAAAGGATACCCGGAGGCATTCAGTACCTTATCCATAATTGCTGTGGACGAATGGCATGAATTACTGGGAAGCAAAAGGGGCGTACAGGTGGAGCTCGCTGTGTCCCGGCTGGTTCATTGCGGAGTACCAGGTACAGAACCCCCGATGGTATGGGGCATCTCGGCCACAATTGGCAATATGGAGGAAGCCGCTGAAGTCCTGCTCTCCTCTTTACAACAGCAAGGTGTAACCGTAAAAGCAGAGATATACAAACAGATAGAAGTACAATCGATCTACCCCGATGAAATTGAAAAATATCCATGGGCAGGGCACCTGGGCATTAAGCTGGCCCATAAACTGATCCCCGTGATCCTTCAAAGCCGGACCACCCTCATCTTTATCAATACGCGGGGCATGAGTGAAACCTGGTACCAGACCCTGCTGGATATCTGTCCCGAACTGGCTGGTGTCATTGCGCTGCATCATGGCAGTATTGATATGGAATTACGCAACTGGATTGAAGACAACCTGCACAGTGGTAAACTGAAGGCCGTGGTCTGTACCGCCAGTCTTGACCTCGGCGTTGATTTCCGCCCGGTAGAAACGGTCATCCAGGTGGGTTCGCCGAAAGGCGTGGCGCGGTTTTTACAGCGGGCCGGCCGTAGTGGTCACCAGCCGGATGCTGTAAGCAGGATCTGGTTTTTACCCACACACTCGCTCGAACTGATGGAGGCGGCAGCGCTCAAATCAGCCATCGGGGAAAAAATGATTGAAAGCCGTATCCCTTTCACCCAATGCTATGATGTATTGCTTCAATACCTGAATACCCTCGCAATATCGGAAGGATTCCGCGCTGAGGAGTTATATAAAGAAATCAGGTCCACCTTTTGCTACCGCGACCTGACCCCGGAAGAGTGGGCACAGATGCTGCATTTTGCCACAGCAGGAGGCAATGCCATGCAGCAATATGATGACTTTAAAAAAATTGAAACTGAAGATGGCCTGTACCGGATGAAGAGCCGTAAACTGGCTATGCGACACCGGATGCATATCGGCACCATCGTAAGTGATGCGATGCTGAAAGTAAAGTTCATCACCGGTGGTTATATCGGTGTGATTGAAGAATATTTTATCTCAAGACTGGCCCCCGGGGATGTATTTACCCTGGCAGGGAGGAATCTTGAATTTGTGCTGATAAAAGATATGACGGTACTGGTCCGGAAATCGTCCAGCAAAAAATCGATGATCCCCAGCTGGAATGGTGGCCGGATGCCCCTGAGTGCCAATCTGGGTAAAAAATTACGTGCTGCCCTGAATCGTTTCCGGCAGGGCACCTATACCCAAACGGAAGAGTTAAAAGCATTGCAACCCCTATTTGAGCTGCAGGCTGCCCTCTCTCATGTACCGGCCGAAAATGAGTTACTCATTGAGCAGATTGAGACAAAAGACGGCTTTCATCTTTTTGTTTACCCTTTTGAAGGACGGCTGGTACACGAAGCGATGGCAGCCATCCTGGCCTGGCGGATCAGCCGGATACAGCCCATTACATTTTCCTTTGCCATGAATGATTATGGCTTTGAATTGTTAAGTGATCAGCCAATACCGGTAGATGATACCAATGTTTATGAATTATTTTCAACAGAAAACCTGTTTGCTGATATCCAGCGGAGTGTGAATAGTACGGAAATGGCCCGTCGTAAATTCAGGGATGTGGCCGTGATCGGGGGGCTTATCTTTCAAGGGATGCCAGGCGAAAAAAAGAAAGCCCGGCACCTGCAATCCTCCGCATCCCTGTTGTTTAATGTATTCAGTGAATATGACCCCGGCAACCTGTTATTGCGGCAATCCTACCAGGAAGTCATGGATCAGCAGATGGAAGAAGCCCGCTTAAGGGATATGCTTCAACGGATTCAGCAATCCAGGATCGTGCTTACCTTTCCTGAACAACTCACTCCATTCTGTTTTCCCATCAAAGTGGACAGCATGCGGGAAGATCTTTCTTCAGAAAAACTGGAAGACCGGGTGAAAAAAATGCAACAGCTACTGAAATAAGGAAAAGGTTTTATAGATTTGGAGCCTGTCAATGAAAAACCCGATTCCCCATATTCTCCGTGAGCAGACACTCTGGCTTTCCCCTGAACGCTGTGTTTTATGGGAGGAGGAGAATACCCTGATCGTCGCCGATCTCCACCTGGGTAAATCAGGGCATTTCCGTAAAGAAGGTATTGGTATTCCGCAGAGTATTTATAAAGCAGACCTGCAACGGCTGATGGCCCAGTTGTATCTCTATAAAGCAGAAAGACTGATCATTGCCGGAGATTTCACCCACAGCACGGCCAATAAAGAGCTGGACCTTTTCCTGAAATGGAGAAAGGATTTCTCCCTGTTACATATTGACCTGGTAAAAGGGAATCATGATATCCTGGCAGATAACTGGTATGACGCTGCCGGTATACAAGTGCATGAATGGAAGCTGGCCATAGGGCCGTTCCTTTTTTTACATGATAAGAAAGCGGAAAAGGATCTCTCTGAAGCAGAAAAAAATATGTACCGTTTTACGGGCCATCTTCACCCGGCCATCCGGCTGAAAGGAAAAGGAAAGCAAAGCCTGCGTTTTCCCTGTTTCTGTTTTTCAAAGGAAACCGCCGTTTTACCAGCCTTCAGCCGGTTTACCGGGGGATTTTTAATTGAGCCGGTCAAAGAAGACCATGTATTTGCACTGGTGGAAGACGGGATCATGAAATTGCCTTAATGTTTCCGGCGCAGCTGGTTATAATCAAGGAAGTAGATAAAGCGGATAGTCATTTCATTCCCGTGCCGCAGATCGAATGTTTTACCCAGGTTTCGCCAGTAATTGTTCTGACCGGTGGTGAACAGTACTTTTTCATCATTCCCGAGCCAGTTCTTATACCCGAGTATAAGCCTGCTTCCGAGCCTGAAGTCCCAGGTGAGGAACGCATCCACATTGAATACATTCACATTTGCATCCTGGTTGTTGATGAATGCCCTTGATAGCAGATTTCCTTCAGCGTCCACATTGTGGAAACTATAATAATTTACTTTATTCCAGTAGTGCCGGGCTCTCAGTGTCAGGTTCAGCCGGTAAGCAAAATTGTAAATTCCGGAAAGCACTGTTGTAAAATCACGGTTCTTTCTGAATCCGACTATTGGTTCCCCGTTTGTTTCCCGCATGAAAGCATACCCCAGCTGATTCTCCTCGAGGTGTGAACTGGTTTGAAGATCAAGGGAGAAACGGTCACTGAAACGATACCTGGCTCCCAGGGTGACAGCCTTGTAAGTATTGTCGAATTCAGGAGCAAAGGCGTAGGTAAATCCGAAGTTGACATAAGTCTTCTTCCGGCTGTCGGTACTGCCTTCCAGTTCTGCCGAGTAATTCGCCGGATAGCGCAAAGGGCGTCCATCTGTCCGGAGTTCAAAATAGTTTCTTTCCCAACCCGGAATAACACCTCCGGTAAAACTCAGGTCCCAGAAATTCCTGAAAAGCCAGAAAGCTCTAGCTTCCACATCAAATTTGCTGTAAGCATAGGGCTGGTAGAGGTAAAGAAGGCGTGGCTGAATTGTATAACTGTAATCAATGAGCGAACGGGAAGGCTTGTACCTCCGGTAAGAAATACTTCCCCGGTAACTGATCTCATTGGCCGCCTGGAGAATTCCCAGGTCGTTGGGGTCATAGTTTTTAGATTCTACATTCCCTAACAGGTAATATTGCCAGCTGCCACTGACTTTGCCGTATTTCAGGGTGGTATTGTATCCGTCATAGCCGTTAACCGACCATATTTTACTGTACCGTGCCGTGCCCTGCAAGGCGTGCAGGTTTCCTTTATCATAGAGAGCGAAATCAACTGCGGACACATTCGCATCCCGGGCGGCCCCGTTGCGGATAACATTGGTATTGGTGAATGTCAGGGAAGATCGCCCTTTGAAGGCCTGGTCGAGTACCAGGATATTATAATTGGCCAGTGGCTCTGTTTCGATCGTGGTCTCCTGACCAGTTGTGCGGTTACGCAAGATGGCTTTCATCGGTGCTGTAACAGCGTTGAATATTCCGATACCCAGTTTGTTTTTTGTACGTCCGGAAAATTTTACTGCATTGTATAATTGGGTGGTGCCTGGGTTTTTTATGATCTCCAGATTAGGATCAGCTTCTGCCATTCCCAGCACTGAATAATAACCTCCGGGCAGGGAGCCTACCCTTCTGGAGTAAAACAGTTTTGCCTTATTAAAAATTTCAGTGCCTTCGGTAAAAAACTGGCGGTTTTCCTGGAACTGCACTTCATAAGGAGTCAGGTTATTCACCACATTATCGGAGATTACCTGTCCGAAATCCGGTACCAGGGTGGCATCCAGCGTGAAGCTTTCATTCAGGCCGTATTTCAGATCCATACCACCGTTACGAAGCCATTCATTCAGGTAGGTATTGCCGACCGGTGAGGAACGGAAGCCGGTGGTGACATAGGGTGAAAAACTAAGACGTAAAGGTGGTTCAATATTCCGGATACCCGTTAATCCGCCAAACTGGTTGGCAAAGCCACTGACCTGGGGATTGACCGGATTCCAGAAATCAGTTTCATTATTACGCCTGGTAAAACGGAGTAATTGCAGGCCCCAGTCCTGTACTTCTTTTTTTGAAAAGCGGAGAGAGACATAAGGGATTTTCATTTCCACGACCCAGCCATCTTTCTGAAGACTTACTTTACTTTCCCAGACCGCATCCCATGTTTTATCGCCATAACTGCCAAATTCGCCGGTGTAAGAAGGTGATACCCGGGCGTCGGATTGCACATTCGCGGTTGTTACCAGGAACTGGAAACCATTTTGTTTATCGTTATATGTATCAAAGAAAACAGAAAAATAATCCACATCCCTCATCTGTTCCCCGTCTCTCGCGGTAAATTGCTTTCGTAAAAGTGAAGGATCATCAAACAGGTAAGCACCTACGTAAATGGCTGCATCATCATATATAATCCGGACTTCTGATCGGGAAGAACCAGGCTTACCCGGGGTGGGTGAATTTTGGATAAAATCAGACAAAACCGGGGCTTCTTTCCAGCCGGCATCATTCAGCACCCCGTCAATCCGGGGAGCCAGGGTGGTTTTTACAGCCTGAGTTGTTTTAACCTGTGCAACTGATTGAAAACAAAGGAGTAAAAGAAATATATTGAGTGTGTAATATAGCCTCATGAGCAGTTTGCCTTGTACAAATATATAGACAAAAAAGCAGGATAAAAGGCTGCCCAGTAAGACCTTGAAAACTTTCTAAATGGTTGTTTCTTATTTAGTTAATTCTTTTTTTCAGGGAGCTCACCTGTTGCTGAAGATCGGATACCACATTGGCCAGCTGATTCATATCCCAGCGGTTTTGGGTATTGGTTCTGGAAATCACTACCTGGGATTGCCAGATTTCCAATACTTCTTCAGCATTCACTGTATAAGGATGAAAAGAAGGATTATCGCTGACCAGGGTCAGTTTGTTTTTTATCCGGTTATGTTTCTGTACCCGCTTGTAGACGATGCCTTCATTGCGGGAAATAACGATACAGGCTGCATTGTTTTTTACTTCATCGAGGTTATCAACCTTCTCCCCTACAATCACTGAGCCACTGGGGGTGGGTAACATAGAATCCCCGATAATTTCGAATGCCCGGTAATTGCCCCCGGTTAACATCGGCAGGGTAAATGTATTCAGTTCGTCAATAAACTCCGGATCAGCATAACCGGCCAGGTAACCGGCCGCGGCTTTTACAGGGACAAACTGGATCTCTGCTTTTCCGGCCGACATTTTCATGGCCCTTCGTTTAGCGAGATAGTTCGCTTTATTATCACTCAGGTCTTTCCGCAGGATTTCATCCAGGGTCAGTTTAAACATATCACAAACCAATTCCAGTACGTCGATCCGGGGTTCAGCCCTTTCCTCTTCGTAAGCCCCCAGCAGGGACCGTTTAATATGCAGTTTGTTGGCAAACTCTTCCTGGGTCCAGCCACGCAGTTTGCGGAGATATTTCAGGTTCTGATTGGAGACAGCCATGATAATCTAATTTATTTAGCCGCAAAATACTAATTATTTTAGATATTCCAAATCCTTTCTTGGAGGTCACTTGGAGAACCCGGAAAAAACAAGGATTTTTGCAGGGTATGAAAAAGAAAACCTTAAATAGTCCTAAGAAAACGAACAAGCCGGCTGTAAAAGCCCGGGTGAAAGAAAAACCGGTCATTCTGATCACCAATGATGATGGCATTACTGCCCCGGGTATCCGCAACCTGGTGGAGTCGGTCAGGGATATTGGTAAAATTGTAGTCGTGGCACCTGATAAAGCCCAATCAGGCATGGGGCATGCCATTACTATTGGTCAGCCATTAAGGCTGCATAAAGTACATATGTTTGACGGGGTGGAATCCTGGTCCTGTACCGGCACCCCGGTGGATTGTGTAAAACTGGCAGTTGACAAAGTACTGCACCGCAAACCTGATCTCTGCCTGAGTGGTATCAATCATGGCGCCAACCATAGTATCAATGTCATCTATTCTGGTACAATGTCCGCCGCGGTGGAAGCTGCGATTGAAAGCATCCCTTCTGCTGGTTTTTCCCTGCTTGATTATAGTATTGAAGCCGATTTTACCGGGGCCCGGAAATATGCCCGAATCATTGTGGAGAAAATGCTCAGCACCAAACCAGAGAAGCATACGGTATTGAATGTAAATATCCCTTCTATCCCGGCCGATCTGCTGAAAGGAATAAAAATCTGCCGCCAGGCCTATGCGAAATACGTGGAAGATTTTATTGAACGGAAAGACCCGCATGGAAAGCATTACTACTGGCTGACCGGTGAGTTTGTCAATTTTGATAAAGGAAAAGATACGGATGTATGGGCGCTGGCCAATAATTTTGTCAGTGTGGTACCGGTGCAATTTGACCTCACCAATTATACACTGAAAGACAAACTTAAAAACTGGGAAAAATGATATTTACCAAAGACAACCTGAAGCTTGGATTAGTACTCGGATTGTTTGGTCCGCTGGCCGGGCTGGCTGTCGTTTACTTTGTAAAATTCTCGTCTTTTAGCTTTACTGAATTCCTTGACAATTTCATCCATGAGAACCGGCTGATCACATCAATCGGTTCCCTGAGCCTGCTGGCCAATGCGGTCTTGTTTACCATTTACGTGAATACCAACCGCGACAAAACAGCCAAAGGTATTTTTATCATTACCCTGATTTACGGTATCGGGATCCTGGTACTGAAAATTTTCAACTAAGCGGGGAACTGCATACATGAAATATTATATCATCGCAGGCGAGGCTTCCGGGGACCTGCACGGCAGCAACCTGATTCGTGAGATCCGTAAAACGGATCCGTCCGCGGTTGTCCGGTGCTGGGGAGGTGATAAAATGAAAGCGCAGGGAGCCGAACTGGTAAAGCATTACCGGGAACTGGCTTTTATGGGTTTTACCGAAGTACTGATGAACCTGCGGACTATTTTCCGGAACCTGGCTTTTTGCCGTTCTGATATAGCTTCGTTTCAGCCGGATGTACTGATACTGGTGGATTATCCCGGCTTTAATTTACGCATTGCAAAATGGGCCAGGACCCAGGGCTTCCGGGTCGTGTATTATATTGCGCCGCAGGTATGGGCCTGGAAAGAGAACCGTGTGAAATCGATGAAAGAGTGCATCGACCTGATGCTGGTGATCCTGCCATTTGAAAAAGAATATTTCAAAAATAAATGGAACTGGGAGGTGGAGTATGTAGGCCATCCGTTAGTGGAAGAAACAGAAGCGGCGATAGCCCGGAAACATACTGATCGTTTTTCAGAAAAACCTGTAGTGGCCCTGCTACCAGGAAGCCGTAAGCAGGAGATCAGCAAAAAGCTGCCGGTGATGCTGGAGATGAGCCGTCGTTTTCCCGGATACCAGTTTATAGTGGCCAAAGCACCTGGTACAGATGAAAGTTTTTATAAGGAGCAGCTCAGTGCTTACCCGGGTGTCACCTATGTGCAGCACCGGACTTATGAATTATTGTTGCAATCAGAAGCGGCCCTGGTCACTTCCGGAACAGCCACCCTTGAAACGGCCCTCCTGGGTACCCCGCAGGTGGTCTGTTATAAAAGCTCACCGATCACCTACCAGATCGCAAAAAGGGTGATCCGGGTAAAGTTCATTTCCCTGGTGAACCTGATCATGGACCGGGCAATCGTAACCGAACTGATCCAGCATGAGCTTAACCCGGAAAACCTTGAAATGGCTTTAAAAAATATCCTGGAAAACAAAGAAAGTATCCGCAAAATGAAAGAGGAGTATGCCGCACTAAAAACCCTGTTACAACAGGGCGGGGATGCATCCGCCACCGCTGCGGCCCTGGTCGGCCGATTCCTTAACGGCTGAGAAGTTTTATCGCAAGGATAATCATACAAAGGATAAATACAAAGAGGCTGATCCGGTTAATCCCGTGCATATACCCGATCCATTGATCCTTGGGACGATCCGGGTCTTTTTTCCTGATAAAAAGATATTCCGCTATTTGCCTGAATACGCCCATGCGCCTGGTTTTTAGTATAAATGTATAACATCCCGGTACAGGAAAAGTTTTTCAGCACTTTTATTTCCCCCTATAATTATGGTAAACATTGTTTACAATAAAACCCGCGGTGGTGCCTAACAGGTTACTGAGTATATCCAGCTCGGAAAAAGTACGGCCGGGTACCAAGAGCTGCATGGCCTCAAAAATGACGGAAAAGGAAAAGAGGAACATAAATAAAGAACCGGATCTTCTTTCCGTGGGGAGGTAATAAAGAAGTACCAGAACAAGTACAAAATAATAGCCGCCATGCTGCAGCATGTCAAAGCCTACAGAATAATCGATGCCCAGTATTTTATCAAGATGAAAATCGGACAACGTACTCAGAACGCCTGTTACCGATAATGCAATCAGTAAAATCCATGTCCTTTTGCGTTTGATTTTTTTTTCATTGACAATCTTACCTGATTTCCTGTCTATAATTATTCTCTTCAATTTAGATAGTTGTGTTACCAATATGCAGGAGCTTTGTTCTTAACCGCAGTCCCATAATTTCCGGACTTATAACCCATTAACAGGCAGCTGCCAACACCAGGGATTGCTCAACATGATCGTAATGATTGGCTAAATAGGAAAACACGTTAAAAAGGGAAAGTACCATCACCTTACGGGCCTGCAGGAAAAGATTGGAAGTGGCCAGATCCGTTTCATTAAAATTTTTAAACTCGGGTGCCAGTTTTTTCCGGTCAGGTATTTCAGAGATCACCCGTTTTTCATTCCGGATGTCGAATCCATATTTTTTAGCCATGGCTATATGTTCTGAATAAGGAAGCCGGTTGATCAGGTATTTCTTTCTGCCCTTTACTATTTTCCATTCCAGGTCATTATAGGACCAGTGACCATACCAATAGTCGGAAGTCCCCATTGATCTCAGGTCAATGCAATGTGAGATATAGCCACTTTCGTTCAGCCATTTATTCATACTCTGGTACGTGAGTTCAAGATCATCGATATGCTGGAGTACGGCCTGGGAAATTATCATGTCAATCTTCCCATTCTCTATTACAGCTGAATCCGTCCAGGGAACCCGGTAACAAATCATACAGTCCGGGCTTGTCGTAAACTGCGGGTTGTCCAGGTTACTGATCGCCTTTCTGATCCGGTTGAGCCGCTCAGGCTTTAAGGATTCCTGGAGCACGGCCTCTGTTAAAATATGATGCGGGAACTCATAATTATCCAGTTCGGGTTGAATCTGGGCAAACGTATGATCCCTGGGCACAGCTGCTCTTTCCCGGAAGAGGGTAACCAGTTTTTCAAAAATGTCCAGATTTTTTTTCGCATCTGTATAGCGAACAATATCAAGGGCATAGCATTTTTCTGAACCAGATAATAATGCGGAGATTCCAATTCCAAGTGAATCACCTGGACCGAGCTCAGCCACCTGGCGGGGAATTTGAGGAAACCCGTTATTATGTGCTTCTATGAGGTGTCTCAGCCAGACGGAATAACAATAACGGGCATTGTTCGTACCGCCGGTTTCTTTATGAAAATTATAGATTTTTTCCACGCCGGGGATATTTTTAAATATCCCTTTCAACAGGTATTTAATCTTCATAGTAAGAGTTTATAAGGTTTTTGTTATGGTCTCAAATATAAGTTTTCCCCGGCAAAACAGCCGCTCTCTTATTCCACCTTATTTTTGAGGCGGGAAACGATCAGGCGGGAAAAAATTAATGCCCCTTCATGATTCAGGTGAACCGGGTCAAAATACAGATCCCCCCTTTTTAGGAAAAACGGATCACGGGAATAGTCGAAAAACTCCACCTGCTCCTGACGGCAGATATCCCGGCAGATATCCACTTCCGGGTATATGGCCAGGTCCTGGTATAAAGGAGAATAAATGACCACCAGCCTGGCTCCGGATTTTTTGGCCAGGGCAACAAACTCCCGGAGCGCATTTATTTTAGAGGAATCCATCGGTTTTATAATACTGTCGGTGAACCGTTCTTTTTCGATGGCCCTTTCTGTATGTAATTCCACATATCCCTTGTTATCCGGGTTCCTGTGTTTATTACGCTCCATATTACCCATGGCAATGGTCAGTACCTGCGAGTTAAAAGGATAAATTTCTGATCCTAACTTATACTTCTCGTATGGCCCCTTCATCTCAATTACCTTCCTTAATTCAGGATGGGTGCGGTAATAGGGCAGCAATGAAGAAATCTTATCATACTCGTTCTGTCCTTTTTCAAAGGAACCCGCATAATCCAGTACAATCAGTTTTGGTGTATAGCGGGCCAGAACAGCATGTAACAATGCCACCTGGTAAAAAATGCCATTCCCATCCCGGCCGGTATTATAAAACGACATCTTCAGGGAATCCTCGAATATTTCAGGAACATAGTGGTGATTGGCACGGGAAGAACCGAATATCAGTATATCCGCACGGGTCTTTTCCATCGAGTAAGTCGTACGGTAATGAAGACCCGAGGTCTCCGTAAAATAATAATGCCTTAGTATTTTGCCGATCGCGAGATCCAGCACAAACACCGTGCAGCCAACCAGTAAAATATTTATCGCCAGTTTTTTCAGCATGCTGGTTAAAATTGAAAATAGATAAATTCTCCCCCGTCAAATACCCCGATCATCAGTATCAGGATGATGGTGATACTGTACGCGGCAATCCTTATTGCTTTGTACTTATTATCAAAAAGCATAAACCGTCCGGGCAGGTATTCGTCCCTGAAATCAGATAACATCATCAGGACAATTCCGGATAAACCAAATATGAAAATAGAGGGTACCCCGATAAAGAGCGTACCGCCCCCCGTAGCAATTTTCTGAAATACGAGCAGCGCATCTGAAAACCCGGAAGCCCGGGCAAAAACCTGTGAAATGGCAAACAGGACAAAAGTGAACAGGCAGCTTAGCATGATATACCACCATTTGCCGGAAAGCCGGAATTTCCGTTCCACATTCGTTTTTTGTTTGGTGGTCAGGGCTTCCACACTCAGGTAAATTCCCTGTAAAATACCCCAGGCCAGGAAAGTGAGCGAGGCTCCATGCCATATACCACTGATCAGGAAGGTGATCATCAGTGACAAAACGATCCCCTTTACTTTCAGCCGGCGGAAAGCAAAGGAGAGCGGGGTATAGACATAATCCGTCAGCCAGGTAATCAGGGACATATGCCAGCGTCTCCAGAATTCAGCCATGGAAGTGGCAAAAAACGGCCGGTTAAAATTATGCATCACTTTTATGCCCAGTAAGGCGGCCACCCCGATCGCGATCAGGGAATAGCCCCCCAGGTCGGCATATACCTGGAATGGATACAGGATCGCCGTATATAACAAAGTGGTGCCATTGTGCAACTGTACGTTGTGGTATACGGCATCCACATAAATGCCAAGCCTGTCCGCCACCACCAGCTTCAGGAAAAATCCCCAGAGCATCAGTTTCAGTCCATGCCTGACCATCGTGTAATCAGGATTGACCGGCGCATTGAACTGGGGCAGCATATTTTTAGCCCTTTCAATCGGGCCCGACAGGATCAGCGGGAAAAAAGAAATAAAGAGTGCCACCATCCCTGGATTTTTTTCCGCCTCCACTTCTTCATTAAATACATCGATGGTATACCCGATCGCCATAAAAGTATAAAAGGATATCCCCACCGGCATCAGCAGTTTTACTTCCGGCAACGGCCATCGCAGATGCCACTGCTGAAACATACTGATCATCCCGTCATTGATAGCCCCGAAGTATTTAAAAAAGAAAAGGGGCAGTAGGATCAGAATTATATTGATCACCTTGTACCGGCCCCGCGCGGATTCTGATGAAGTCCCCGCAATCAGCCGGGTAAAGAAGTAAGTGGAAGCCGTAACAGCCGCCAGTAACAGGGCAAATACAGGTTTGGTATTAATATAAAAGAAATACCCGGCCAGTAACAGGACCAGCCAGCGGTACCGCAGTGGCGTGAGATAATACACCAGCAACAGGACAAAAAGGAAAATAAAAAAATTAACCGAGGTGAAAACCATGCATTATATTTTTCCAATAATGATTTCAATCATATCCCCCACATTCTTCATTTTATTCAATTCACGTAATTTGAATTTGATTCCAAAGGAATTCTCCACTTCGGTGATCAGTAACATATGAGAAAGTGAATCCCATCCGTCCACATCACTGGCGGTCATTTCATCGGTTACCACGATAGTGGGGTTATTAAATACCTGCCGGAATACCGGTGTTAACTTCTCCACGACTGCTGTTTTTTCCATATATATTTTTTTAAACTATTGGTTGAAAATTTATCCATTGATCCTGTCTCCCACCCGGATACCCAGTTTCTCTGCCAGCCTGCTGCCGATACACTCTTCCTGTTCCTCATCCATGGCATCTGCAATGATTATTAACCCATCGGCACATTGTATCTTCAGTTCATCCTCATCAATCGACACTACCGTACCAGCACTGAACCCTGTGGCTTCTTCGTCTGTTTCCACCGCATTTACAATCACCTCGTTTCCGTTACAGCGTATCCTGGCATACAGGAAAGGATTGGCAAAAGGCATATAATTCAGCCCCCGGACCAACCTGTCAATTTCCCCGCAGGAAAGGGTAAAATTAATATATCCCCCGTTTTCAGGGTAGTCCTTTTTACCATAATATGAAGCCCCTGTATGCTGGGGAATCCTCGTTAATTGCCCGGAGAACAACTGATCCATTACTGCCGGGAACATCTCAATCCCCTTCCTGATGCATTTCACCATCAGGGTGGCGGCTGTATCCCTTTGCGTAACCGGAAAGGAGGCATACATCAGCACGTCCCCGGTATCGATCCCCTGCTCCACCAGGTGCCACATGGCCCCATGTTCTTTTTCCCCGTTCATGATAACCCAGGAGGGGATATTTAATCCATGATAACGGTCCGGAACAGAATTATGAAAATTCACTGTGGTGAATGAAGGAATATCCAGTATTTCCTGGCGGATCACCCAGAAATTATTTATACTCAGTATTACGTCTGGCTGGCAGGACCGAATATAATCGACATGCTCAGGGGTGTGCAGTTTCCGGATGCCTTTTGCGGGCAGGTTATTTTCCCGGCAATAAACATCGATCGGATTCATCGGGTTGAGCCGTTCAGGATCGTAGTATACAAAACAAACCTCCGCACCCTCCCTTTGCTGCAGGTACTGCAGGCAGCTTAAAAGCATCTGGTCATTGCCTATTACTCCGATACGCATACTCGTTTTTTAACTGATTAATTTCTTTAATGCGATACGGTCAATTTTGCCATTTGTATTCAGTGGAAACTGTTCCTCCACCAGCAATTTTGAAGGGATCATATAAGCAGGCAGCCTGGAACGCAGGTATTCGGTTACCTGGGCAGGGTCGCTTTCTTTTCCTTCCAGAAATAAAATTATTTCTGTATTGCCCATGGCATTCTGGAATGGAAGGGCAATCGCATTCCGTTTCTGGTTGCTTTCACGGGCATGGTGCTCGATCTCTCCCAGTTCAATCCGGTACCCCTGGATCTTTACCTGGAAATCCAGCCGGCCGGAATACATTATATCCAATTCATTATCCATATAACATAGATCACCTGTCTTATAAAACCGGCGCAGCTCCCCTTTGTATTCCAGTTCAAAAAAACTTTCTGCATTCTTTTCCGGGTTATTCCAGTAACCCGGTGTCAGCTGATCTCCGGAAATACAGAGCTCCCCTTTTTCATTTATGCCAAGTATCTTCCGGCTCTCATCCAGGATGACAGCCTCCACTCCTTTCATTGGTTTTCCGATGGAGAGCATTCCGTTCAGCTCCTTATTGGGTCCGCCTCTTTTATACTTATAGTAAGTACAATATATAGTTGCTTCCGTAGGCCCGTAAAAGTCAAACAGCTCTGCGTTGGGGATACAGGCGGCCCACTCGTTGACCAGGTCAAGCGGGGATGCTTCTGCGGTCAGGATACAATACCGCATACTGGGCACATCAATTTCATCAAAATAAGGCCGCAGGTAACGTATCATCGAAGGGGCCATAACGGCAAAAGTCAGCTGGTGATCTTCCATCAATCCGTAAACATAACTGTACTTTATCTGGTCATGCGGAATTGTATAAGCGCAGGCCCCGTAAATCAGCGGCACCATAAATGACTGAACCGAAACATCAAAAGTCAGGTCAAAACACTGGAGGCAACGGTCTGTGCCTGAAACCGTGAACCCGGCCTGCATAAATGAATCTATAAAGGCCGACAGGTTTTTACGCATCAGGGGCACTCCTTTTGGTTTACCGGTACTGCCTGAAGTAAATAAAATATAAGCCAGGTCCGTTTCGGGAACCGGCACCGGTGCAAGCGATAACTCAACCGGGGACAGTTCAGCGGTAAACACCGTACGCAGATGAAAATAATCTGCAGGATGTACTGAATTGAGTACTACATCCACTTCAGCCTGGCTGATCACTTCCTGGCTTCTTTCCCGGGGCTGATGATGATGCAGGGGCACATAGGCCAGTCCTTCGAGCCATACCGCGTAAATGGACGCATAGGTTTCGATATCATCATTCGTAACGAGCCCGATCCGGCCGGTGGCTGGTTGCATATCCCGGACAGCTTTCCTGATCCTGGATATTTGTTGCCCGAATTCTGCATAGGAATAGAACCGGCTGTTAATACAAAAAGCCGGGGCCTCCCCGTTAACACGGATTTGTTCCAGTACCGGATTCAGAATTTTTTCTATGAACATATGCTCCGAATTATAGGTTTAAATAATTTTTACGGTAAAAGCTGCTGTACTCTTCCGGGTGCACCAGGTGACTATGGTCGCTGAACAATGAATCAGGCAACAGGTTTATCTTTTCAAAGTACCCGCTGAAGATATCCTCCAGCCCGTTATTGTTGATTTCTGTTTTTTGGATATGCGCCAGTTCATTCAGGTATTCATCACTTACAGGTGTGGGCAGGAATACCAGGCTTACTTTTTTCTCAGCGGCCAGGGCCTTGATTTTTTTCAGGTATTCCACTGAAACAGGCGACAGGAAGGTAAACGCCGTTGAATCGGGCGGATGAAAATCAGGTGCCCAGTTAGATGTCAGGATAGGCGGATAGCGGCAAAACCGGTAATAAGGCAGTTTCTCCACCTGGTGGATCACTGTCTCTGTCAAAAAGGGGCGGTACTCATCGTTATAAAATGGTTTCAGGAAATAATGATAACTATATACCTGGTCCAGGTTATTCTTAAAGGTAAACGGCCGCATCAGGAAATAAGCAGTATCCACTTCATTCCCGGCTTCCAGGTACTGCCTGAATAAAATATACTGCCCTGCCATCGAGATAGACTGATTCGATGCCAGGGAGTTCAGGCTGTCGTGTTCCTTTTTGCAATCGAATAACTGACGGCCGACACTATCGCCGAAAAGTACTTTTTTGTTTTTGTTTTTCGATTTGCTTTTCTTCAGGGCAAAATAAATCTCATCCCCGGATACCACTGCTTTATACCTGTCCTTGTACATTAACCAGAGGGGTTTGACATGGAAAAGCAATGCCCCGCAAGCCAGGAAAAAAGCGCTATTGATTAAAAATTTTCTCATGTCTCAGAATTCAAAATAAATAAACTGTTGCTGGCTGCCGGAATACAATATGATCAGTTCCACAATCAGCAGGTAAAAAGCCCAGCGGACTGGTTTTTTCCAGGTAAGCCCGATCCTGGCCAGGGCATACTGGTGTTCCCGGCCTGCCCATTCTACCAGCAGGAAGAAAGGAATCAGGATCAGCAGTAAGAGGGGTTTATACACCGGCATTTCTAAAAATGGACCGGTAAAAATTCCCTGTATATAGCTAAAGGCATGTCCCAGGTTTTCAGCCCTGAAAAATATCCAGGCCAGTACCGTTACCGTAAACGTAATACCCATGGCCAGTAATTCACGCAGGCTGGGCAGGTGCCTGCCCTGTGCCACAATATCCAGGTTATTCCGGTTGGTCTGGAAAATGATGGAGGGCATAATATAAAGTGCATTCAGAAATCCCCAGACAATAAAGGTCCAGTTGGCTCCGTGCCAGAAACCACTTACCAGGAAAATGGCAAATGTGTTCCGGATTCTCATCCAGTTGCCTCCTTTACTGCCTCCGAGTGGAATATAGAGGTAGTCCCTGAACCAGGAGGACAGGGAAATATGCCAGCGTCTCCAGAACTCAGCGATATCCCTTGAAAAATAAGGGAAGGCAAAATTGCGCAGCAGGTCAATCCCAAATAATCTTGCAGTACCCAACGCTATATCTGAATAACCGGAAAAATCACAATAGATCTGGAAGGTGAAGAACAGGGCTCCTAATACGAGGGTGCTGCCATGGTATTCGCTGCTATGGTTAAATATCAGGTTGGCATATTCCGCACAATTATCGGCGATCACCATTTTTTTAAACAGTCCCCAGAGGATCTGCCGCAATCCATCCACCGCTTTGTAATAGTCAAATTTCCGGGGCTGTATGATTTGTGGCAAAAGATGGGTGGCCCTTTCGATCGGACCGGCCACCAGCAGGGGGAAAAAACTTACGAAGACGGAATAATTGACAAAATTCCGTTCGGGCCTGATCCTCGATTTATAAATATCAATGACATAGGACAATCCATGAAAGGTATAAAAGGAGATACCCACCGGCAGTACCACATTGATCGTGGTATAACTGATATGGAGGCCCAGTAACGAAAGCCCGTCTGCAAAAGAAGAAATGAAAAAGTTGTAGTATTTGAATACACCCAGGAAACCCAGGTTGACCCCGATACTGAGCCAGAGCCAGAATCTTTTTTTAAAGGCCGTACCGGCATCGGCAATTTTTAATCCGGTATAATAATCGAGCAGGGTTGAAAATACCAGCAGGAACAGGAAACGCCAGTCCCAGCAGGCATAAAAGAAATAGCTCGCCACCAGCAACAACAGGTTCTGTACCCGCATGTTTCCTTTTGTCGCAAACCAGTACAAAAAGAAAACCACGGGCAGAAAGAGTGCAAAACTGACTGAATTAAATAACATACGCGGTGAAAACTCGTTTTACAATTTTATTTCCTGTCACTGGTTGGTTAATAAGCGTTCTTATCCCCTTTTATCGTTACATAAACGGTCAGGAAGATGATACGCAGATCGAGCCAGACACTCCAGTTCTCGAGATACCAGATATCATACTCAATTCTTTTTCTCAACTGTTCTTTCACTTTAATCTCTCCCCTGAAACCATGTACCTGCGCCCATCCGGTCACTCCGGGTTTTACAAAATGGCGGATCATATACTCACTAAGGATCTTGGAATAATCTTCGGTATGCCGCAGCATGTGCGGTCTTGGTCCCACTACAGACATATTGCCCAGCAGTACATTAAAGAACTGGGGCAGTTCATCCAGGTTTGTTTTCCGCATAAAACTACCGACCCGGGTGATCCGGCTGTCATTGGCTGTAACCTGTTTAGTATCGGCCTCCTTATTCACTCTTAACGTGCGGAATTTAAAACACTTGAACGATTTATTGTCCCTGCCCGAACGGAGCTGCACAAAGAATACAGGTCCCTTTGAACTGAGTTTGATGATAATCGCCATCAGCGGCAGGAGCCAGGAAAGCACCAGGACAATCACGAGGAAGCTGAACACGATATCAAATAACCGTTTCTTGATCCGGGAAGTAATATCATCCAGCGGTTCCGACCGCAGGGAAAGGATCGGGATATCTTCCACGAAATCAATATGGATATTCCGGTTGACAAATAACTGGAAATCGGGAACAAATTTGAAACGGATCATATTATTCTCCGCCGTTTGCGCCAGGTCATATACATACTTATTGGACTCCGGCGATATGGTGGAATAAATCTCATCCACATCGTTTTCAATAGCATAGGATATACACTCCCGCCGGTTGCCAAGGATGGGAAATGAAGAAAGTTCATGGACTTCATGAGGATCTTCAAAGTATCCTTCCATGGATACATGTGTTTCGTTGGTCAGGAAGTGATTGACCAGCCGTTTCGACAGGTCGTTGTAACCCAGTACAATGATCCGCTTGCTGAACTTGTTCCCCTTTTTCAGGAAAAAGAAGAGAAGCAGGAACAGCGACCTGGTCAGCAGCACGATCAGTCCGAACCCTACGAGGTTCATGACTACAAAGAGCCGTGAATAATTATAATTAATAATAAAAAGGAACAGGAGGATAAAAACCACAAAAAAGGCATAGGCCTTTATGGATTGTTTACTGAAATATTCAAAACTGAAATGATTGTCCTGTGTATACACCGCATTGATATAAGCCGAGAGCAACCAGGACATATTGCAGGCAATAAAGAACAGGTTATAATAATAGCCGCTACGGTCGATCCTGTCCATAAGGATAACCAATACCAGGTGTACGGCATTCAGCGCGAATAAGTCCATACCTGCAAAAAACAGGCGGAATAAACCTTTGTTACGAACTGCCATGTTGTTTCATTTACAATCCAGCATAAAGTTGCAGTGCCCGTGCATTGTTGAAATGCCGGTTGCCCTGCCCGATCCGGATACGTCTGCCGGCGTTTACTCCTGCCGGAAAGGAGGAATTATTATTTCACACCCGGAGTGACCTTCCGGTATTGTTCATCGTATTTCCTGATCAGGGAAACGGTTTCTTCAATATTACCCTGTGAAGAGGCCCCGAATAAAATAGATTCAACATTCGGGAGACTGCACACATATTCAATGGCTTCCCGGGGCGAAATAGCGCCACCGGCCAGCACTTGCATCGCCACCACCCGTACTTTGCGGGTGCGAAGCAACTCTTCATATACTTCCAGCCCACCGGACATACGGAAACCTGCTTTATTGATTGACGCGCAGATAACCGGGTTTTCCACCCCCGCCTTCTCCAGGGCATCTAGCAACCGGGGCATATTCATGGTTATAAAACCGGCATCCGCATTGTATTTCTTTTTTACATAATCATGGAATGCTTTGAGCACATCTGTCATTCCCAGGCCGAGCAACAGATCAGTCACCACATTCTGAAGGAATATTACAGGTGTATTAATGCCTTTGAACATTTTCATTTCGGCATCTACCAGGAGTTCCATGATCGACAGAAAGTCTTTTGATAAATAGGCTATACCTCCTTTGAACAGGGATCCGAAAAAATTACCGGGCACATATTCTTTCAGCGTACCTACAATTCCCAGTTCTGTCACCGCGTTGGCATACTTATGCGCATAGGGCATACAGGGTAAAATGTTATAGCCTTTGTATTTATCCGGGTTGGCCCGGATAAAATCACAGATATTACTGATCCGGTCATGGGTGGTACACATAAATGTATTCACTCCCGCCCCGATGGCATAATCCAGGGTACGTATGATCGCTTTGTCTTCCTTGAATTTGATTGCCTGTGCCCTGGATTTCTCATCCGAAATATGATTCACGGCAAAAAACTGGTTATCCCCAAATAATATACGTTCCATATTACAGATTTGCACTTTGTTTAATTAATGAAATGACTTTGTCCGTATGCCAGGCCGACTGGAAAGTATTGATCGAGTTCGGCACTTTCCCCTGTACGGCTTTGACAAAATAATCCACCTGGGCTGAATACTCCTCGCCCCTCAGGTAAAAGTCAACCGGCTCCGTAAGGTCAGTCACATATTTTACATTCCAGCCTTTTGAATACCCTTCCGGGAACTCATTGCTGTTAAAGTATACCTTCAGTTCGTTCGCATCACTGATGATCTTTCCTTTACTGCCCTGTACCGTGATGGAGGTGGACATTTTGCGGTAAGTGATATCACTCCAGTTAACCAGTAATACGCCAGTGAGTCCTCCTGACACTTCCAGTAAGGAGGAAACAGAATCATCCACACTTTTTGAAAAGAGTGGTTTTAAGATAGCCCCTTTTACTTTTTGAATCGGTGCAATCGTATCATTGATCAGGTCGATCACATGGGAGGCATAGTCCATCAGGCACCCCCCGCCTTCGGCCGGATCCGCTCTCCAGTTACCCTGTTTTGGACGGACCACCACCGGGCCATAAGCTTCCCCGGAAAAATGGAAAAGTTCCCCGAGGTATCCGCCCTGGACAATCTTTTTTAATTCACGGAAAGTGCCTACAAATTTATTGTGGTACCCGACCTGGTTGACCAGCTTTTTAGCATTGACGATATCCACCAGTTCCCGGCCTTCCTCGACATTCAGGCAGAATGGTTTTTCGGCAAAAATATGTTTCCCCTTATCCAGGACTTTGCGGATCATGCTGGCGTGAAATTTAGTTGGCACCGCCACAAATACGGCATCCGCCTCCACTTCATTCAGCATTTGTTCATAATCCGTATACCCGGGAAAAGTGGTGAATTTCTTAAAGACATCCAAAACCATTTTCGAAGTGTCGCTGACACCCGTTACCTGTACATCCGGATGAGCTCCCAGTATGGAGAGATGGGATATGCCCATTTTACCGGCTCCAATTAACGCAACCTTTATCATATTCGTTCTATTTATTAAATAATGTTATATACTGATCAGCCACGGATTCCCAGTTGAACCGTACCCTGATATCTTCCCTGCCTTCAATGGCCAGCTGCCGGTGATTGACTTCATTGGACAATGACCACTCAATGGCTTCTTTTAATGAATCGGCATTGCCTGACTGAAATACCCTGGCATTTTTCCCCGTGATATAGGTATTCTCCGGGATGTCTGAACATATGAGCGGCGTACCGATACCCATCACCGTCAATATCACGGGTGATAATCCCTCAATCAGGGAAGGTTGTATATAGGCATAGGCATGCTTCATCAGGATATTCGTATCATCCCCGTATACATAACCCGGGAAAACGATTCTCGGGTCCTTCACCGATTTGATGGCTGATTCATACTCATTGGGATTGGGTGAACCACCAATCATTACCAGTTTTTTTCCGGTGCTGACCTGGGGGAAAGCTTTTACCAGCAGGTGGAGCCCTTTATCCGGAATGAATCGCCCGACAAAAAGAAAGTACTCCCCTTTTTTGAGTCCCAGCCGTTCGAGGACCTCCGTTGAGTCCGGGATGGGTGGCACTTCTGAACCATAGGGTATGAAATCAAATTTCTTTTTGAATTTTTTTTCAAAATAATCCCGGGTGAAAATATTATCAAACGCCACTTTATTCGGCAACCAGGAAGTGAGGTAATTGGATACCCGGTAAAATAATTTCCCATACCAGGGCCACTTATCCCTTTTCCAGTCCATGGCAAACTGACTGACGACGACTCTTTTTCCAAAGAGCCGGAGAAAGACTGCCCAGATACTGTTGGCCCCGCTGTGCAGGTGCACCACATCAGCCCGGTTATGGATAATAATATCAAATGTGGATTTGAATGAGTGCAGCAGGGTATCAAACCCTGCTTTCTTCACTGTTTTGAAGTATTTCAGTTGTACTCCTTCATAAGCACTGGCTGCCGGTTCCGGGTCACCCGGGTAAGTCCGGCAATAGGCCAGCAGGGTATGCCCTCTTTTGACGATACGGGGATACAGTTCAACGGCAAACTTGTCGGAACCTGCACCACCGGCGCGTGGAGGGATGGAACGGAAACCACCAAAAGCAGCTATTCTCAGTTTTTCCATTTTACTTAAGGTAATCCTGGTAATAGCGTTCTACATATTGTTTCAGGGCCACTCGCCAGTCCTGCATGAGGTTGAGTTTCCTCAACTCCAGTTTACGGTTTACCAGCCGCTCACAGGGAGGCCGTTCAGCAAAGTAAACATCCTTAAAATAGTCGGACGTCACACTGGTGATCTTCACCTGGTCCTGCAACCCGAAGAGATTCAGTAATTCACCGGCTACTTCGAGACGGCTGGTTTGCCCGCCACACACCATATTATATAATCCCCAATATTCATGCTGGATCAGGGCTTTTACATTCTTTGCAAAATCATGTGTATAGGTTGGGGTGCCATCTTTATCATCCACAATAAAAAGTTCTTTACGGCCATCTTTCAGCTGCTTCATCAGTTTCTGAATAAACTTTTTATCCTTGGATGGTCCGGCGCCCATCATCCAGCCGGCCCGGCAAACGAGGTAACGTTTTGCGGTTTCCACCACATAGCGCTCGCCCATATATTTAGAACGGGCATAAACACCCAGCGGGTTTGGAAGGTCCCAGTCATCATATAAATCCTTACCCCCGTCGAAGATCCCGGCAGTACTGATATAGAGCAGCGGGATATCCAGCTGGTTGGCAATATACACGGCGTTTTCCACCGACATGGTATTCGTGGCATAAGTATCTTCCGGATTCTTTTCACAGAATTCAAGATCGGTATAGGCCCCGAGATGGAAGAGGTAATCGGGCTTAAAAGCAAATACATCTTTTCGGTAAGCATCCAGGTCACGGAAATCAAGGAACTGGAGCCAGGAATCGTTGACATCCTTATCGGTACATTTCAGTTCATATTCATCCCTGAACTGATGGTAAAAAGCTTCACCAAGCATCCCACCTGATCCGGCAATGTAGATTTTCTTTTTCATTGAATAGTTATTGCTTTTGATAATTGATTTTCTATTTTCTTGACCTGATTACTTTTGCCGGTACCCCGGCCACCACAGAATAAGGCGGGACACTTTCGCGTACCACGGCACCTGCTGCTATAATACTGCCCTCCCCGATCGTAACCCCGCCAAGTATCACGGCACGCGTACCGATCCATACATTGTTTCCGATCTGAACCGGCCGGCGTGTTTCCGCCTGGGCGATCATGGGTTTTTCCAAGTCTTCAAAACCGTGTTCCTCTGAAAAAACAGAAACACCAGGTCCGAACATCACATCATTCCCGATCGTGACTTTGCCACGAACCTGGATAAAACAATTTTGCGCGATCCCGACATTGTTTCCGATCACCAGTCCTTCCCCGAGATTCCGGATCACCCCGGTACATTCAATAATCGTATTCCGGTGAATGGATACATTATTGCCCAGTATAATTCCTTCGCGGCTGAGTGCATTGATCTCCACCTGGTCGCCGATCTGAATCGTTTTACCGGTGCGGATCTTGTGGCAATGCCTGATTTTACAACGCTTCCCCACAAATAGAAACCCACCGCATTGTTTAAAAAAAATACGGTACCAGTAACCCCGAAGCAGGCTGCCCATTTTTTCAGAAAGGATAATAAATGTTTCCCTGCCGGACAATGCCGCATCTACTTTATAATCCTTCTTCCCCAATTTCTGTATGATCCTGTTAATTATACTCACTTTTCACTTTATTAAATACATCCATGAGCTGGTTATAGTGAAACAGCTCAGAAAATTCAGTTTCCAGTTTATTCCTGCCGGCATTCCCATACGCTGCAGCCTGTTCCCGGTGATCGTTCATATAGATCAGTTTTTCGGCCAGGTCAGCCGGATCAGCGACCCTGAACTGCAAACCGGTCTGATGGTCAGGAACCAGGTCAGTCAGTGCGCCAAGTCTTGAGACGATTACCGCTTTACGGCAGGCATAACTTTCCAGCACACTGTTGGGCATATTATCATAACATTCTGACGGGCAGAGTGTACATAAACAGGATTCAAGGTATGGCCTGATTGCCGGAAAGTCAAGCTTTCCCAGAAATGTAACCTGGTGTTTTTTACCGGCCAGATACTCTTTCATTTTATCGTCATATCCTTCAATCGAACTTCCGACAATCACCAGTTTATACCCGGTCAGGACAAATGCCTTAAGCATGGTCAGGATGCCTTTATCAGGGTCAACCCGGCCCACGTAAAGAAAAAAATCACCGTAAGTGATTCCGGTGCTGCTTTCATTTGTACTGTTGAAGAATGTAGGGATGCAATGAATTTTTTCTGCTGGTATCCCGAATTCCCTGAACCGGCCGGCTGTGAATTCCGCTGGTATTATAAAACCACTGATTTTCCTGGTCGTATGCCTGAAATCCTGGATTTTCAGGGCGAGTACCTTTAAAAGGGAAGAGGCTCTTGAATTCCCCACACATTTATATTTAACCGCATTTATCCGGCTGCCATGAAGACAACGTTCACAAACTTCGTTGCGCTGGTAGATATAAAATATATTGTTAGCACAAATATGTCCAAAATCAGAAATACGCTGTACCACCGGGACCTTCATCTCATAGGCCGCGTCAATCACACTGGATGACATCTTGTTCTGATAGTACAACACATAAACCAGGTCGGGACGGGTATCCCGGATCAGTTTCTTCAGTTTACGTTTTGCTTCAAATGAATAGAGCATCCTGCCCATTACTTTCGAGAGGGTTGACAGGCTGGTCTTTTTATATTCATTGGCATAGACCTCATTTCCTGTACCGATCGGTGACATGAAGTATGGCTCCCAAGGCGTAGGTTTATTTTTATTATGCTGTATACTGAAAGGAATAACCGTATGACCGTTCCGTTCAAGGACCTCGGTAATATTAAACAGGTAGCGTTCAGGGCCACCTGATAAAAAATACCTGTAATTGACAACGATTATTTTCATAGATATCGGCAATGCCGGTCTCGGTTTTGGTTACTGGTGCAACTCAATGGATTTGTTACATCCATTTATTCCACCACATCTGGAACATCAGTAAAAGCCATATGGGTACATTCTGGCGTTCATCACCAGCCAGGAATGCATCCCGGATAGCCATGGCCCTTTCTGTATTGATAAAATCGTGTTTCCTGAACTGCTCTTCATTAATATAGAACATAAGTTGTTCCTTCAGATCGGTGGTAAACCATTCATTCACCGGGAAGGTAAACCCGGATTTTGGCCGGTCCATAATCGATTTGGGAATATACTTATGTACAATTTTTTTAAGCAGGTATTTCGTTTCCCCGTTCCTGTATTTAAATTCGGCCGGGAGCCTTGACACAAATTCAATGATCCGGTGATCCAGGAGGGGTTCACGTCCTTCCAGCGCCACACTCATGGTAGCCCTGTCCACTTTGGTCAGAATATCATCTACCATATAAGTGCGGTAATCGTGGTAGAGGAACTGATCTACTGAACCACTGCTCCCGTTAATTAAAGAAATATCATCCAACAGGCCGATCTTTTCATCATACTTGGTGAGCAGGGAGGCGATGTCTTTATGATTAAAATGACGGTTGTAGATATCAGAAATACCATCCTTTTCATACTTATCCAGCATTTCAGCTACCCGCTGCAGTTTGTGGATTTTTTTTAATGCCGGAACGGCCCGTATGGCTGTATTGGACAGCAACTTGGCCGAATTCAGGATTATTTTGGGTGTTTTGGTAATGTAATTATTGATCTTGACCAGGTGATGATATTTCACATACCCGGCAAAGATTTCGTCGCCTCCATCGGCAGAAAGACTTACCGTTACCTGTTTCCGGGCAAACTGACTCACCAGTGTGGTGGGTATACCTGAACTGTCCCCGAAAGGTTCGTCATAAATATCCGCCAGCTGCGGAAATATATCCTGGGCTTCTTTCGATGTACAATAATATTCATGGTGATCAGTACCGATATGAGCCGCGATCTGTTTGGCAAACGGGGCTTCATCCCAGCGCTTTTCATTAAACCCGATGGTAAACGTTTTTATTTTCTGAGTACTGTGCTTTTGCAGAATAGAGGAAACCAGGGCCGAGTCATAGCCGCCGCTGAGGAAAACCCCAACCGGCACATCGCTGACCATACGGTACTGGAAAGCGGAAATGAAGAGTCGTTCAGTTTCTTCAAGTGCTTCTTCTTCACTGATCTTTAGTTTGGGCTGATTGTAATAATCCACCACATCCCAGTACTTAAACTGCTCCACTTTTTTACGGGCTATATCGATTTTGATATAATGCCCTGGCTGAATTTTAAAGGTGTCGTTGAAGATGGAATACGGAGCCCGGATATATCCATATTTAAAAAAAAGTGTTACTGCTTTTTCGTTGATGATCTTTTCAAACGTTGGATACGCCACCAGTGCTTTCAGTTCGGAACCAAAAAGCAGGTTACCGTTTTTGTAATGATAATACAGCGGTTTTACACCAACCCGGTCCCTGAGCAGGTAGAGTTGTTGTTCTTTTTTGTCATAAATCGCATAAGCGAACATCCCGATGAATTTACTGACAGACCCGATCCCGTATTGCTGGTAGGCTTTCAGGATCACTTCCGTATCAGAATCAGAATGAAAACTATGGCCGGCCGCCCTGAGTTCTTCCCGGATTTCTTTAAAATTGTAAACTTCCCCGTTCAGGATAATCACGACAGACCCATCATCGCTGTACATCGGCTGGTTACCGTTAGAGGACACGTCCATAATGGATAACCGGCGATGTCCGAATCCGATATTGGCTGCATCGGATTCAAAAAAAGCGATGCTCCCACTGTCCGGACCCCGGTGGTGGAGTGTTTCATTCGATTTATGAAGGTCTTCCTTGGTAAGTTTTCGGTTAAAATCGCAAAATCCGGTAATTCCGCACATAGGTTTATGGTTAATAAGGTTTTGTCCCGCAAATGTACTGTGTAAAATGATCTAAGTGTATACCCTTAATGGGTTATTTAACTCATTTTAATTCATTCTTTACGAGGCCGTATCTAAAAAACTCGTTTTTAGGCTTATCAGTATACTTTACAGGTTATTTCCAGAAAAATATAGATCAAAAATGAGAAAAATACCTCGTAAAACTACTTTGTGGTTATGAACATCAGGACAATAGAAGTTTTTTATGATCTGGAGAATTTCAACCAATGTTTTCTTCTGGTAATCAATGCATCAATAACAAACAGATTATGATCATTGCTGAGGGTATGTGTGCCCATTACATCTTTCTCCCATTCCGGGCGTATATAGGTCGAAACGTGTTCTTTATAAACTGTTTCTGTTAACTGATCCACTTCATTCAGCATCAGCGAATAGCCATAATGGGCTGAGCAGTCCTGGGAGGGACGGTATAACCTGTTATTATGGTAAAAAAGTTTTCCGGCCGGGCGTGCTGAACGAACATCGGATACCACGGGGTTCATCGGGTGGCTGGTCCAGTGATCCGCTAATAATGAATCGGAATAATACAGGAATAATTCTTCTGAACTGGATGTACCGGGTAGTCGTTTGAGTCCTGTAAACAGCCAGCATTTTCCATCCTTCTGAAAAAAAGTGGTGTCTACCGCCTTTACGTTCTCCATGATATTCTTGACAAATTCCCATTCATAGGGAAAGTTCACGGCCCGGTATAACTCGATGGTGGAATTGGCAGAGCTTTCCGGTATCATATAATAGGATCCTTCATATTCAAAAACGGTCGGGGAAGAGAGGTGGTAAGCTTTTTTGAGTATCCGCCTGTTTTCGACCACTTCACCTTCCGGGCTGATCTGCATGACACAGATATGCCCCTCTTCCTTTTTCCGCTGGTAAATCACTTCTTCATAAAAAATAAAATGCCTGCCTTCAAAATAGATTGTACAGGGATCCGCCCAATACCTGTTTTTGGGAGGTACAATCCGTTTGTACCTGTACAGGGTGGTGGGTCGTGTATTATGCCGGCCAAATGAAAAAAGCAGGATCCACTGGTCATAATAAAACACTTTATGCAATTTACCCCTGAACCACTTCCAGAAAAGAGAAAAGAACATCGGGATAAACTCCAGGTTCCGGGGTACTGTATAGTTCTTTCCTGAATAAAATTGCAATCCTTCATTTTCTTCCTCGATGCGGGCTGAAAAATTGTCCCAGCCAGATAAGGCGAGTTCCCGGAGTTTACGTGGAATAAACTGGGAAGTCTTCCAGAAGAATCCATTCAGCGTGTTATTCTGGAGGGTATACACCGCCGACCAGGAACGATAAAGTACGGCCCCGTTATCCAGGTCTTCTGTCAGTATCTGCAAAACGGAACCGACCACTTTCTTTTGCTGAAATACTTCCCAGCATCCCGCGGGTCCACCCCGGTAAAGGGAATTGTCGCCATGATGATAGGACCAGATTCCATAACGGGCGGCCTTCAGTATATCACCACGCAGAATCCTGAACCCAAGCCTGATAAATACATCAATTTGCCTGGACCTGATCTGCTCAACATCTTTATCCTCAAAAATATCTGAATACTTTTTTTCCAGGCAGGTCACTTCCATCGTTTCAGTGTCCGGAAGAAGGGTGCTTAGATTTTTAAGGGCGAATGCGTCAAAATGGGGATGATAAAGTTTTTTCTCCAGGCGCAGGTATAAAAAATAAAAGAAGACTTTATATTTTTTTTTCAGCCGTTGGAAAAACCCGGGCTTTTTTATCTGTGGTTCTTTTTTTTTGACAATCAGGACAATATCAGCATAATCCCCCTGGAGTATTTCTTCAAGCATTGAATACGCCCAGTGCGGTACCTGGTCATCATCAGTTAATACACCAACACGGAGTTTTTTCATGAATGGATTTTAGAATACTTAGTAAAGGTAGTCAAAATAAAAACATACTTAGATGAAAACTGATAACTGAAATAGTAATCAATGGCAGTATAGCCGGTGGCTTAGCCCCGGATCGGGATTTTTTCTTTGCGGAGCACCCGTTCATATAACGCGATAAATGTATTCACCATTACTTCGTTGGAGAATACCTCTGCTACTTTTCTCCGTCCGGCTTCTCCCATCGCTTTACCCATTTCAGGATGATCAAGGAGGTATTCTATCCGGTCTGCCAGCTGTACCGGATCGGAAGTGCGAACCATAAAACCGTTTTTCCCTTCTTCCACGAGTTCATTGGTGCCTCCGCCATCGGTAGCCACTACAGGTTTACCCATGGCCATATATTCCAGTATCGAATTGGATATACCTTCTGTAAAGGTGGATAGCACACATACATCCATCAGCCCGACCCAGGATTCAATATTTGAACGACGGCCCATCTGCCTGAAATATTTCCTCAGGGTGTCCGGAACCAGGGCGGTGGATTCCGCGGAGTCCGTATGATCCCCGATAGACAGGAAGGTGATATCTTTTCGTTTCTCCAGGAGCCCCACCGCTGCTTTATAATAACAGGGGTAGTCCTTAAAATGGGAGAAAGTGGCTACCATACCCACAACCAGGGGTGTTTCAATACGCAGTTCATTTTTTAATAATACAGGGTCCAGGAGTTCTTTTGTACGTCGCCCGTCATAGCCATTATAAATACATACACTTTTATTTTCAGGGGCTCCGTAAGCCCGTAACCCTGCATAGGAATTTCCTACCACCGCGTTACTGAAAGGAAAGGTCAGCCTGCCCCGGAGGATCACTTTATTCTGCAGGCTTTGTTGAGCAGGAGCATCCTGGATCATGGCATTCACGAACCTGAGCCGTAAAAGTTTCACTACCGGTAACAGGTATACAGCAGTCATGCTGTCCCAGCATTGCACAATATCCGGCCTGGAGGCCCGGCATATCCTGTAAAACTGCCTGAAGACAGAGACATCCCTTTTTGTCTTACGTATAACAAAATGAAGTCCTATACCCAGGTTAAATATTTCTTTATAATGTATATCCTTTGTCATTACCACCAGTTCAAGTGTATGACCCTGCGCCAGCAGCCCTTTCATCAGTTCGAGTGCCTGGCGTTCCTTTCCTCCTGCAGGAAATGAATCTATAAAGAAAATAATTTTCATATTAACCGGTTATACTACTACGTCCAGAAATTTAATAAACCTGTCTGCTGCCCCTTCATAATTATGATACTTGCTGATATAGTCCCTGAGATACGCGGGGTTTAACCCGGACGTACCATTTGAATTTATACAAGTGGCCATGGCCTGGTAGTCTCCGTTAAAAAACTGCCCGAGGCTGAATTCATTAATTACATTACCCGGATTTACGTGCAAGGCAATCACCGGTACACCACAAGCCCAGGCTTCCAGGTAGATATTCGGGAATCCTTCAAAGTTTGAGGTACTGATCAGGGCCTTTGAACTGGCTATATAATTGATCGTATCCGAATGCGGAAGTCTCCCTTTCAGTTCCACATTCGGAAACTGGCCCAGTTGCGTATAGATAGCCTCCGCTTTCTCTCCGCGGGGTTCGCCGATCACCACCAGCCTGACGGCCGGATCCAGCAGTTGTACCAGTGTCAGCAGGTTGCCAATACCTTTTAGCATTGTGAGTGAGCCGGCCAGCACAAAGAAGTTTCCGGGAATGTTCACCGGGGATTTCATTTCCTTATAATCAAAAATATTCCTGAATACACCCTGCTTTCCTTTAAACCGCTTAGACCTGAGGAATTGTCCCTGGTGCTGTAGGGTTACAAAATCTGCCCGGCGGATCGTATAGTCATAGACCAGGTCATTGGGGAGGTCAAAGGATAAGAATTTAATCAGTTTAAATTTCGGTCTGTATTCATGTTTGAACCGCTGACGGAATCCAGCCACATCCAGGTCATGGGCCAGGGCGACTATGAATTTTGCCTTGTTTTTCTTTGCGGCCAGGTAAGACATCAGGTTAAACATAGCCCGCATACGCACATAATAAAAATCAGCTTTTTGGGCCTTCAGCACTTTATAAAGGCCGGGCAACCGGTGTGTCAGCAAGCGGATTCCTTTTATTCCCTTCTGCCAGTTCGGCAAATTCAATACCCGGATACCCTCTTCTGAAACAAACGGCTCAGTGGCAGCATAATCAATAATCACCACTTCATGCCCTTTTTCCACCAGGGCTTTTGACAACAGGCTGATCTGTAGTTCGGCTCCGCCGATTGCTTTCCCTTTCAGGGTTGCTGAGATATTCACGACAAAACAAAACTTCATTCTGCGCTTCCTTTAAACAAACTTTTAATGGGTTTAAGGCTGTTTTTCAGCCGGCGTATGGCCAGTAACAACTGACTGGCCCATTTCCTGTCTAATACCAGTTTATTTATACCGCCTTTATTCGCTTCCGGCAACATCTGGTAATACTGGCGGGCAATATCCACCCGGCCGGTTGTACGAATAACAATCAATCCACTGCGGCAGAAATAAAGGTATTCTTCAGGCCGGTATCGACGGAGCTTACTGAAGAATTCTTTTTCGAGCAAGAGGTTCTGGTACAATTGCACTTCTTTCGGGTAATTGTAAGTGGATTTCATGATCCGGTCATCCCCTTCCGTATGGTAAATGCGTAAACCTTCATGACAGTAATACCGTTTTGCCCGGTCGTCAATTTTAAACCACAAGGTGGCTTCAAATCCCCGGAGGCGTTCATTAAACCGTTCTCCCTGCAGCAGGTTACAATGTGTAATACCCCAGAATTCCCCTTTGCAGGTATTCATGATCGTATCCACGTCGAGGTACTGATCCTGATTCAGGCCTTTTCCTGAAAAGGCGTTGGTACTGGTATCAATGCAGTTGCAGGTAACGGCAGTCACGGTGGTGTCTTCATACAATGGGATTCTCATCATCCGTTCGATGGCCTGCGGTACAATCTCATCGTCTGAATCCAAAATAGTGAACCACTCTCCTTTTACCTGGTTCAGGCCTGAATTTTTTGCAGCGGTCACGCCCCTGTTTATTTCATGCTTATACAAACGTATATTATCGCTGAGGTATGGCTGTACTTTCTCAATTGTATTATCAACAGATCCATCATCAATGATGATCAGTTCAATATTGGGGTATGTCTGTTTACGGACGCTCTCCACAGCCCGTTCAATGGTGGAGGCCCGGTTATAGGCGGCCATTACAATACTTACCAGGGGCAGCTCTTTACTCATGGTCTATCGGTTAAGCAGTTGAATATATTCCAGAATCCTTTTGGCCTGGTAGTTATAATGAAATATGGTTCGTGTCAGTTCGCGCCCGCGTTCACCCGCCTGTTTCGCTTCCTCATAATGATCAAATACCTGTACCAGTTTGCGGGCCAGTCCTTCGTGGTCCGCCGGTTCCACCAGGTATGCATTTTCACCATCCCTCAGGAAATCGGATATTTCCCCGACATTCATTGAAATGACCGGTTTCCCGGTAGCCAGGAATTCTGTCAGTTTGGAAGGATAAGAAGCCATGGAGGCAAGATCCCGGCTCCTGGCCATGACCAGCACATCCGCATGGGTTATATAAGTGAGCACCTCCTGCCGGGTAAGATAATCCAGCACAATGACTCTTTCCCCAATACCCAGTTCACTGATCAGCTGATTGATCTCCTCTTTCATTTCCGGCGAACAGAATCCGCCCAGCACCAGCTTTTGTGTTTTATGAGTGACCGCAAAAAGTGCAAAGGCCCTGATCAGTACATCCACACTGTCTCTTTTAAATGACAGTGAACCGAAATATCCCACATAGGATTCAGCAATCGGGCGGGAACCGGTGCTGTTAAAGCGGGTCGGGTCCACGGTACTGGGTACCAGGAATAATTTTTGCTCATTGACGCCTTTCTTTTTATGGTATTCCACCAGGTAACGGGAAATACATAATACCCCATCAAACAAAAAAGTTTCCAGGCGGAATTTCACTTTGCCCCATATTTTACGGACACGGCCTTCCTGGAACTCCAGCATCGGGTGTTCACTGCATTCGGTAATGACCTTTAATCCCAGTAAACGGCTGACCAGCCAGATGAAAAACAAGGTGCCAAAAAGATTGGTCCAGCTGTTTATGGCAAGGATCTTATCTTCTTTATTGATTTTTTTCAGTACCTGGTAGGTGCGGATATATTTCTGGAAATTCTGCCACCGGCGGATGAAAAAACTATTACTCCGTTCTGATTGCCGGAATGTATGGTGATAGTGGATTCCTTCTGTTGTGCCTTCGAATGTTTTTTTATAGTCGCTCAGGAAACAAACCACATGCACATTTACTCCATTCTCTATAAAGCCACGGGCATAGGTATACACGCGGTTAGTGGCCGCCTGCCCTTCAGGGAAAGTAAATAAATCACCAAATATTACAATACTCATAGGCTTTCTTTTGATGCCTCATCCGCTTCCTGTGCCAGTAGCTCTTCCGGATCCAGGTCATTATAGTAATGGAGATATAGTATGATCAGCACAATCCCCATTTCAGAAAAATTGAAATATACAAAGGTCGCATTGGCCAGGCAGAAAGTCAGGAATCCGTAGAAACCGCCCCAGAACCCAAATCGCCGGCCAACAATCCATCCCCTGCGCAAGATGAAAAACAGGGTCAGAAAAAGGAAACTGCAGCCGACCAGACCATAAAAATATAAATACGATAAATAACCCACGTGAATAAGGGGGGCTTCATCACCCAGCAGATCCATTACGTCCTGACGGGTGGCGGGACCAACGCCTAACCAGGGATTCTCCGGGAATTTTTTCATAAACACTTCATACGAAGTGATCCTTGCTTTAGCGGATCCCATATCATTATCCTTTTCCATTATCCGGCTTTCGATCACTTCCTGGATATTAAAGCCCATCTGGTTGGCGGCAAAAATCACCCCGGCCACAATAATCGCCAGGCCAATCACAAGGGTAAAGATCTTCTTTACAGATACTCTTCCTGTAAAAAACAACTGTGAGAAGGCGATGACTGCCGAAATCATCACATACCGGGCTTTGGTCAGGAAGGACACCACCAGTCCACCGATCACAATTACCGGGAAATATTTATGCGTGGTATCATAAAAATTAAGCAGGATACCAATCAGGATCGGAAAAGTTATCCCACCTGAGTTCACCCCGGCCCAGCTGTACAGGGAGGCAATCCGGATATCCCCCTCGCCTACAAAAGCATCGATCTCAATAGAGGTATTATAAAAGAAACCGGGGTTCTTTACCTGTATTAAACTCACCACCAGGGACAGGACCACAACGATAAAAATATTGCGGTTCATCTTCCGCATATAGGGCTCATCAAAAACTGTATTCTCAATGATGATAAAGAGGCTGCAGGCAAAAACATTCCAGTCTGAAAACACAAAGAAAAAACCATTCTGGTTCTTGGGCAGGGTATTCGTGATAAAGGAAATCCCGACATGGTAAATGGTGAAAAGTATAAACGTAATAAGGTAGGCGGGCAATTTCCTGGAAGTACTCACCAGGTAATACAGCGCCACCGGCAGCAGTAACAGGTTGATGTAAAAGGCCATTGGCTTTTCATTCACGAAATGGAATCCCCAGGCCAGTAATGGATAGAAGGGAAAAAGCAACGCCAGTAACCGAAGGATAATCTTATTCATATTATTAACCGGTCAGGGCCTCCTTTTTGATTTGATTATTCTTCCTGCCTCCGCCAAACTTTAGGGCCCACTGCCGGAATTTCAGGAGCAGGGAGAACCGCCAGACCGTACCATCCGCCACCAGCCATTTTCCTGCCGCATTAATGGTATGAAACCCGTAAATGCCTTTGTTTTCTTTCCGGTTCCTGTCAGGTGAAAGATTCATATAAAATGTTTCCGCATATTCCTGTTCATCCAGCCTGGTTATCCGCTGAAGGGTAATACTACCGCCATACGTATACCGGCTGTTCTGGGCCGGCCGGTATAATTCGCCATCCACGCTGATAATATGACCAGCGGGTCTTGCTCCACTAAGGTCATCCACCAGCGGGTTGCGCGGATGTGGTTTGTACTCTCCCAGGAGTGAATCCGCGTAATATAAATGAAGTTGCTGGTCCGACCAGCTGCCTTTACGGGTGGCAAAGAGCCAGTATTTTTGCTGATGAAAAATAATGGTGGAATCCAGTAATGGTTCCTTTATAATTTCTTTCAGAAAAATAAACTCCTTTTTCACCGGATTATATTCATAACAGCAAAGTGAGCCGGCTGAGGCTGATTCAGGGAAAACAAAAATCTTCCCCTCTTCCCGGTAAATGAACGGATAGGACAAATGACTTCCTGTATCCAGCAGTAGTTTTTTATTGATGACCCTGAACTGTTTATCGAGGCTCATCACGGCAATTTTTCCACAGGCATCCGATAAGGAATAGTCCTCAAACAAAATATCAAAACCTCCGTCACCGGTATCCAGGATAAACGGATCCGCTTCCAGCTTTTCTTTTGAAGGCACCGGAATCCAGTGAAAGCCCGTATTAAAATTCTTTGTACGGATAATTTCTTCCAGGCTGGCTTCCGCAACGCCTATGATCCATTGCTGGATAAAGAACTTGGAAAGATATTTTGTAAAAAAACCGTTCATGTTAGTGGGTTACCTGTTGCCTGAATCCGGCGGATCATGAAAAAGCAACGATCCGGCTGATGATTTTATCTGTTTCCTCATTGGTCAGTTCATAATACAGCGGCAACCTTAACAGGCAGACTGTATAATGATCGCTGTTGGAGAGTTCTGCTCCACGGTCCATTCCTTTATAGAAAGGACTTTTATGCAGACTCAGGTAATGCGATACCGCCCAGATACCTCCTGTTTTCAGGTGTTCGATCAGGGCAGTGCGCTGCGCACCGTCCCTGCATATAATATAGAACATGTGGGCATTATTGGTAGCGTAATCAGGCAACCAGGGCAGGCTGACCCCGTTGGCCTTACTCCATTCAGCAAGTCCGCTGTTGTACTTTTCCCAGATCTCTTTCCGGCGTGCCTGTATGCTGTCGAGGTGTTCTACCTGTGCATAGAGGTAGGCGGCAATGATTTCCGAAGGAAGAAAAGAAGACCCGGTATCCACCCATTCATATTTACTCACCACGCCCCTTGAAAAATCGCTCCGGTTGGTTCCTTTTTCCCAGAGTATTTCCGCGCGTCCCACCAGTTTTTCATCATTGATAGCGAGCAGCCCGCCTTCCCCTGAATTGATATTTTTGGTTTCATGGAAAGAAAAAGCGGCCAGGTGACCTATGGAGCCCAGTGCCTTTCCTTTATAATAGGAATCGATAGCCTGTGCGGCATCCTCGATCACCAACAGATTATATTTAGCTGCGAGTTCCATTATTGGATCCATATCACAGGCAATACCCGCATAATGTACCGGCACAATCGCTTTTGTACGTGGGGTGACCAGGGCTTCCAGCCTGGTGACATCAATATTGGGATTGAGTGCTGAACTGTCTGCAAATATGATTTTTGCGCCCTGGCGGACAAAGGCCAGTGCCGTGGACACGAAAGTGTATGAAGGAACAATCACTTCATCCCCGGGCTCAATCTCTGCCAGCATCGCGGCCATTTCAAGTGCATCTGTACAGGAAGTGGTAAGCAGGGCTTTCCTGAAGCCGAACTGCTTTTCAAAATAAGCCTGGCATTTCTGGGTGAACAGGCCATTGCCTGAAATTTTACCGGAATATACCGCCTGGTACATGTAGTGCATTTCTTTCCCGGTCAAATAAGGTTTGTTAAAAGGTATCATTTATACTGGTTTTGGAAATTCAGAATTGGCTGTTTTTTTAATCCGGCCGGCCTCAGCCCCCCACTTTCACTCCCCGGTAAAGTATCTCATAAATATAGGCATCGTAACCGGAATCTTTCATAGCTCCTGCTATTTCATCAATATCGTAGTCAACACGCCTGTGATAATACTTCCCCTCTTCCAGCAGCAGGTAGGATGCTGCCGGGTTCCCATCCCTTGGCTGACCTACGGAGCCCGGGTTGAGGTAGCGGTAGGGAGGATATTCCTCGTTCCTGGGTAAATGGGTATGCCCGGAAATCAATACATCGGCCGTAAAATTATGTGCTTCAAAATAGGATTTGTCAATAGTCCTGATATATTCATCCACCGGATCCTGAAGACCTCCATGTACACAAAAAAAATCAGTTCCGGCCTGTGTGAAACTGAAAGATGTTTCCAGTGTTTCCAGCCAGGCCAGGTTTTCAGGAGATATTTCAGTTAACTGACGGCCCAGGATACGGGTACATGTTTTTGACCGTTCAATCACCCCTTTGTTCTTCACCAGTGCATAGTCATGATTCCCCATCAATGTCCGGATGCCTTTTTCGCGGATGGTGCTGACCACTTCATTGAAAAGGCAATAATACCCCACCAGGTCTCCCAGGCAGTACAGCTGGTTCACCCCTTCTTTTTCCGCATCTTCAAGCACCGCCCGAAGAGCCGGATAATTTCCATGTATGTCTGAAATAATCCCGGTCTTCATTATTCAATTTTGAAATCAGCTATATACCGGACAGCCCTGCTGGCTGTTCGTTTGCCGGTTTTTATGGGTTCATTCATGAGGTAGTGACGGATACACATTTCCGGTTCATTATACCCCATCATTGTCCGGATTGAGCAGGAACTGGATACCCGGGAATTGATTTCCAGCAGGTACACCTGATCGCCTTCTTTCCTTAACTGTATATTGAGGGGCCCTTCCGGTTTTAATAGCTGGCATAACCGGATGATATAATCCTGTATAAATTTATCTTCTGCCAGGGAGGCCCTGTTCGTAGATCCTTCGCCTGAAAGCTTTCTTTTGAGAATAATGGAGTCGAAAAAACCACCCAGGCCATCTCCGAATACACAACAGGTATATTCATCTTCTATTGTACCAACAATCCGCTGATAGATACAATTTCCTTTAATCCGGTCTGTAAAAAAAGCAAACTCTTCCTTTGTATGGATTTTCTCAATTCCTTTAGAGGCAGAGGAAAAAACAGGTTTCAGGAGGAAAGGAATTCCAAGTGTTTCAGCCGACTGCTCAAAAGAAACAGCATGGAGTGTAGGGATCAGGCTGATATCCTGTTTACTCAGGTACTCGTAAGTAAATAATTTATCCTTGGCCAGTTTCATACACAATTCATTTCCAAAAACCACTTTTGTATTCAGGTGTTCCCTGTTCTCCCAGAATGTGTAAAGATCCGGTTCAATACCGGGTATAATCAGGTCGATTTTGTAAGTTGAAATCAGGCCATTGATAAATTCAATAAACCCCGGGTCATCTGCCCGTATGCCTTGTACAAAATGGTCGCACTGAAAACCTCCATAGGCATCTTCATAGATATCTATACCCGTTATGTTAACGGGCAGTTCTGACTTTCGTAAGCCATCAATTATTCCGTAGCCAATTATTGAACCGACACCGGTTACTAATATATTATACATATGATTTATTCGTAAATCTACGATAACTCCTAAACTGTTGAAAGATTATCTGTGAAACTGAACTCCTTAGTACCGGTTACTTTACAGTAGGTATCAATCAGGACATCCTTGATAAAGAAAATATGCCGGTTGGACAGTACCCCGGAATTGATCAGGTTTTTATATCCAGCCTGCTTTATCCGGTCGCTGATAGTCAGCATACTATTTATATTGGTGACGGAAGGAAGGGGGAAACCGGCCATCGCTTTCTCCACCGTGGCAAACCGGGTCTGGTAAGTGTCGTCGATCACACCGAAGGATCTCAGTTCTGACAAGGCCAGCTGAATGAGGTCCTGGTCTGCCTTACTGTCTTCCCCGCGGGCCCATAGCTCCACACAAAGCGGATATCCTCTTTCACCGGCTGCATCCGGACAATAGTTGGTATAATTCGTTACACGGAAGGAACGGTACCCTTTATCAAACGGATAGAAATAATATAATTTATCCATCGCGGGCATCTTGTCAAACAGGAAATTAATGTATACATCACTGGTCTTCTTTTTATCAAAAGCCAGGTCATTAAAAGGTATGGACAAGCAGTTTGCCAGTCCGGGTAAGCCGGCAGTCCAGAACAATTCATTTACCTGGAGGGACTTTGTATTCCCCTCCTTACCGGTTACCTGCAGTTGAGTGATCACTTTATCCTCAGACTTAATATT
Source organism: uncultured Chitinophaga sp. (assembly GCA_964519865.1). GTDB lineage: Bacteria > Bacteroidota > Bacteroidia > Chitinophagales > Chitinophagaceae > JJ008. The sequence goes on from CAZFLL010000007.1 coordinate 44,461, forward strand.
ACTGATTGAATGTCCTGTCAAAAAGATCACCCCTTCCGCTTCCAGCAGTTCCCTGAGCCGCTGGATGACCCGGTACATGCCATATTTTTTGGGGTAGAATCCACGTTGTGTGTTTTTCCGGAAGGAAGGCATGGTCAGCTGATCCGGGTAACAAATCCTGGCGCGGATCTCATCCGACTTCATCAGGTCGGCCATTACCTCTGACTCAAATAATGCCAGGCGGTTGATGGTGGTGAATTTGGTGGCAATCTCTGCCAGGGAGGATGGATGCGTATAATATAATTTTTCCAGTACAGGTACAAAGAGCTCATCCGTAATCACCTTTCCGAAATGCTGTACCAGGACTTCATAAGCGTTCGCTGGTACCTGTTGGTATTCCCTGTTACTTTCTTTAATAACCCGGAACAATTCAGCCACATACCTGGCCCATTCAGCCGGCGGCAACTGGCGAAGATCAATATATGGCGTATCTGTCTGCAGCCGGCCATTAACGTAAATACCGGCAATATCCTTATAATTATTGTCCAGCACGATCCACTCATCCCGGGGCAGGATATCCTCGATCAGGGCATCAATTTCAGGTACACATGTTTCATAGATGATATGCATCCCGATATCAAAACAGCCCTGTTCCCCGTATTGAATACTTCCATACTGTCCCCCGATACTCTCCTCTTTCTCAATAATCACAATTTCAGCATCCGGGTTCCTGTATTTTCGGATCATACGGGCCATGAGTAAAGCGGAAAGTCCACTTCCCGCAATTACGGTTTTCTTACTATTCATAAGGTCAAACTATTTGAACAAATTCATAAGCCGGGTGGCATAAACACCCGGAGTCAGCTCCTGCAACGCAAACTGCCTGCATTGGTCAGACATTTTACCAAGTGCTTCTTTACTCAGGCATAGCATGGAAAAAATTCCCGTTGCCAGATCGGTTGTATCCCCCAGCTTCGCCCGGTAACCGGTCTCGCCATTGCGCACTATGTCCATCGCCACCCCGGTATCAAAAGTCACCATGGGTGTACCGCACATCACACTCTGATTAATCATCATGGGTCCTGAATCTTCCAGGGAAGGAGAGACCAGGAAATCCGCTGCCTGGTAGGCGCGGATCAGGTCTGCTTCTTTCAGGTAACCCACACTTTTTACTTCAATCGGGATTTCTTTAAAGAAATCCTGGCCATCCCTGCCGGCCAGCAGGATCACCACATCGGTCAAAGCCGGTCCCTTATCCTGGCCGGATTCCAGCCTGTCACAGACCTTCCGGAGCGCATACAAAAACTCGGCACTGCCCTTTCTCGGGTCAGTAAACGAATTCGCTCCATAGAATATTACCTTTTTATTCTGGCCCAGTCCAAAAAATTGCCGGGCATCCGATTTACTTCCGGGTTTAAATTTTTCTTCATCCACCGGTGCCACCAGTTTATGAACCGGTTTACCCCTGAACAGGGCCGCCTTTTTCGCCCGGTTATAATCAGAAACAGAGCCGCTGATCAATTCCAGTGTTTCCGGGATGTTTTTCTTTTTTAATGCCAGGTTTTTCTCCGCGATTCCTTTTTTGGAAGGTGTTAGAATAGCCGGACATCCCTTGCAATCAGTCTGAAATCCTATGCAATCCCAGGGATAGTGACAGCCCCCGGTAAGTGGTGCATTATCGGTCATCAGCCAGAAAATCCTTGCCCCCGTTAAGGCCGATAGTTCCGCCATCGTGGCGGTATTTACAAACTGTGACACCCAGAACACCAGGATCACATCCGGCTTAAACGGAACCCGCTCCAGTATTTCGCTTCCGGAGACATATTTTTTGCCTTCATCCAGGTTATGAAATGAATATTTATCATCTCTTTCCAGGGGACTCACTTTTCTATACCAGGTCCGGAGTTTATTTTCCAGTTTTCCCTGGAATGTATTTATATATGATCCGTATTTCCTGTTTTTCAGGGCAATAACACCCGGGTTGCCGGAAGCTGATTCACTGACCAGGATCACTGAATTATGGCCGGCTTTGCGGAACATTTCATTAACCACCAGGCATGGAACGCCTGCAGCATTTTCATCGGTGGTGGCTAGATTCAGTATATTCATGATAGGCTATGTTCACCAGGCATTTTCATGCGCCGGCTTTGCTGCGTTGATTAATATGGAACAAATTTTCCCCGTGCCGGCAACAGGTATTGCATAAATTCCACTTCAGCCGGTGATAATGTTTTTTTATATTTCCTTGTACTTACATTAAAATAAGAATGTTCGTCATTAAAGTTGATTTCGGAATCATCTGAAACAATCCGGATACTGTCCGTTTGGCCGAACTCATTCAGCAGTTCCTTCATCCGTACCAGTTTTTTCTCAACTGTAACTTCTTCAAACTGGTAACCGATTTTATCTGAAATGGATTTAGCTGGTGAACCTGCATAAATCTCATTAAAGTTCATGTCTTTGGTCACCACCGAACCTACCATGGCCATCGATTTATCCATGGCGGTGATGGGAGATACGATACAATGGCCAACAAACCAGACATCATTCCCGATATTCAGGGGCTTATCGGTAAGAAACCGGCATCCCTCCAGGGTGTCCCCGTATTTAATATGGCTCCAGAGTTGTGAATGGGCCCCGACCCCGCAATTATTACCGAGGGTGGTTCCCCCGATTGAATCAATAATACAAAACTGTCCGATCCAGGCATTGTGCCCGATCGAGCAGGGTTTATATCCGTGAATATTGGTATCATGATGAATCTTGGAATAATCTCCCAGTGTAAAATAATTACAGAAAACCCGGACCCTTTCCCCGATATAAACATTGTCGCCAATGATCACTTCGTCCGCCGGGCCGTTTATACCGGTTATCTCAGCCGTAGGATGGATAAAACAATTTTTACCCAGTTGTATTTTATTTGCCTTGATATTATTCATGGTTCAAGATTTCCTGATACTATATTATTTCTTTATTTCAAATGCGAGCAGCACATTTCCCGGAATTTGCCCAAACAATCCATACCCGGAGTTGACAAAGAGCATCCCGCCGGCCACTACCGGGGCGGAAGCATCCAGGGCTCCTCCTTTACCAGGTATCCCGTTGACACAGGAATAATCCCTGACTGTATCATAGTCCCAGAGCACTTTACCTGTTTCAGCAGAATAAGCCCTGATATGACCATCCAGTGAACCGGCAAACACCACACCCGGAATCACTGTAGGAGCAGCAGAGTTTGCCTGGTAACAACCTTTTCTACCCGGCTCACAGGGAGGTGCAGCCGCTTTCCATAAAATTTTCCCGGTTAATATATCCAGTGCATAAACACCCGGGCTGGCATTCACTGAAGGATCACGCATATCGAGATCCCTGATATTATCAGCATTGCTGGCATAAACACGGGCATTGTCTGCCGCCATGCCCCAGTGTATACCACCGGCCTGCCCGCCTTTGCCAATACGTGTTTGCCAGAGTACCTGCCCGTTTTCCGGTGACAGGGCGAATACCACTCCTGATTTTTGACCTGCAAGCAATACATCGGTTCCATCCTGCCTTTTTACCAGCAGCGGCGCCATTCCAAAATCAAGATCAGGTCCTTCCTTCAACGGACAGTTCGGATCGCCTCCGAGGCAGGCAAGATTCCAGGTGTCATTCAACGTGGCCTGGAAACTCCATACCTGTTTACCCGTTTTTATATCCAGGGCAATAATGGCATCACTGTTGGTTGTTGAAGGGGGTGAGTAATTTTCACCGGTGCCAATATAGATCAGTCCACGTTTAGTATCGATGGAGGGGCTGCTCCATACCGGTGCGCCGGAAGGGCCAAGAAAATTTTTCCCATCCCTTCTTTTTTCTGTAGGGCCTGGTTTCTGATCCACCACCCTGTAACGCCATACGATATCCCCTGTTTCACTATTCAGCGCCACCACTTCGCCGGATGCGGTACAACATGGGTAATCCGGATTGATCGCCGAAATCACTTCGGTTGAAGAAAGCGGAACAATTACTTTGTTATCAAAAAAGGTAACAGAGCCTGTTACTGATGAAAGCGGATGAACCCCGGCTCTTTTCTTCCATTTTAATTTTCCGGTACTCACTTCAATAGCATAGACATTTGTGCTATAGTCAGCGAACCAGGCCATATAATTATTTCCTGAAACAGATATTTTTACGGCGCCCCTGATAGCCGCATCTGCTGTGAATTTCCAGCCAATTTTTCCGGACTGACGGTTTATGGCAAACACATCACCGAATTCACTTCCTGTAATCAGCCAGTCACCGACGATCGCCGGTTTGCTTCGGACCTGTGTGGCTTCCGGGAAGGCAAAGGCCCATTTCAACTGAAGGGATTGAACGGAACTTTCATTTATCCCGGCCTGTTCAGCTGAACGGAAACCTGTTCCTTCCGGGTTTCCTCCCCAGCCAGAGTGATCAAAAAAGTGTTCATTTTTATCAAGGCTGAAAGCCATATAAGCAGCTTCCGGCAACACCGGTTCAACCAGTACTTTATTGGTGATCCATTGTGCTACCGCTTTGCGTTCTTCCATGGTCAGTCTTTCCGCCTGGAGTTTCATTTTACCATTATCCATGGCGGCCAATATGGCCCGGGGGGTCAGCGTATTCAGTATATCCAGTCCTGGTGCCGCCAGGTTCACAGCGTCCTTATGACAGATTTTACAGACCCTTGCAAAAACCTCTTTCCCCAGTTTCGCCACCGTATCCGGTACAGTGGTGGTATTTGTACCCATAAACGGGTTGCTGATAAATGTAGAAGACTCCGTTTCCTTATCCGTATTGGTACAGGAAATGAGTATAAACAATAATAAACCCTGGAAGCAGGTCTGCTTCAGCATGGTTAAAATGCAATCAGGAAAAGGTTTATGGTCGTTCGGGGTCATTAGCGGGTTACTGTTCCAGGTGGCGGCATCACTCGTATCAGCAGCTTTGTTGTACAGGTTTGGGGTTTGTATTAAAAGATTTCATGAAATTCTTTGCATTGGGACCTTCATTGAATAACAGGTCAATGATACTTACCGCATGATCAAACTCCCCATGTTGCTGTGTGTATTCTGGGTATCCTGAATTATCAAAATAATGAACGGTTACCCCCTGCTGGCTAAACAGTGCTTCATCCATATAAAACTGGGATGAAGGACCCGTATAGTAATCTGTTGCTTCTCTTTTTTTACAGATGTCGAGCAGGCGTTCATTCCGGTCTTCCAGCAATTCAAACTCACTTGACCAGAGGAACTTTGTCCTGATATCCAGCAAGCCGCAAATGGCAGTGAGGAACCGGTAGTTAATGCGGCTCAGGTATTCTTCATTTGTACTCAGGTACAGGTCCTCAAAAAAATCTTTATACAATTCGAAATAAGGCGCTTTCCGGTAATTGTGAATAATGGTATTCCAATGATCCCGGGCCCATCCCATATCGCTCACCTTGGTTTCATTGATTTTCTGGAAGTATTTTCCTTTTACCTCCACCGGAATGGAGAGCCATTTAATTCCATCTTTGGTCTTGATTTTATTCCGGTTACGCCAATCACGGCGGGTATATTGCATATCGTCATACAAGACAAACTCTTCCACAGTATTTATACCGTCAAAATATCCTTTCCAGGGTATATAATTGGATTGAGAAATGGCGATTTTTTTCATGGTACGATCAGTTAAAATAGATAACCCGGTCTGTCTTGGGTCAGACAACCCGGAAGAACCGACAAAATAGAAATTTTTCCCGGCAGTTAAAAGCGATTCCCCAACTATTTGATTTTTAAGTCATTTACAACCCTGGACGGGTTTCCCATCACGGACTGGTTATCTCCGATATCCCGGGTAATTACACTGCCAATTCCAATATTGACCTGGTTTCCGATCGTCACTTCGTTGGATATTAAGGTACCGGCACCTACAAAGGAGGAATTACCCAGTTTTGCTCCGCCGCAAAAAGTCACCGAGGGAGATACAAATGAGCCATCGCCGATAATCGAATTATGCGATAATGTACAGGAATTATTGATAATTACCCCATTACCAATATTAACCGAAAACCCGATATTACACATGGGGTAAATCACGGTCCCATTACCGATACTTACAGACGGGTGCATGTAGCAGGTATGGTGTATGATGGACGGGAACCGGAGGTTCAGCCGGATCATTGAATCCGTAATTTCTTTGCGGAGACAGAGATGCTTATACCCGAGACCGATATAAAACTCAAAATTTGCGAACCGGTTGTCCTGGTAGGCCTGTAAGGGGAAAGAGTGACCCTTCCCGTTGTCTGGGTACGTGTCATCGAAGTAATAAAACTCGATGGCTCCGCCTTTATGTGCTTCTTCCACAAAGTGTTCAATCTGCTGGCCGATTATACCATAACCCACAATCGCTATTTGCCTTACACTCATAACCTGCTTTTTTAAGCATTCCAGATACCTGTCGCAGTATTATTCATGATCTTTTTATACTGTACAGGTGACCAGATTGCATTACCTGCTGCCAGAATCAGGGAGGCCAGCACTACGCCGGTAACTCCCATTGTTTTTCCCAGCCATATGGCCAGGGGTATATTGATCAGCGCCCCGATGATACCGCTGTATAACTGCAATTTGAGTTTTCCCACCCCGTTCAGAAATACGGAATAGATGGTACACCAGGCATTAATGATGATATAGGCGGCAATCACCAGTGACAGGGTGAATGGCACATGAACCACATCCCCGACCCAAAGGTAATATACTTTATCGGCCAGGACCAGCATCAGGAGTACGGCGGCCAACATTACCACCCATATTTTTATCAGGTGGCGCATACTATTCCGGATCCAGTCAAAATCCTTCTTCACATAAGCTTCTGTGTAGGCACTCCAGAAAGGCACCAGGATAATCCCGAAAACCATGGGGACCACACTGAAATATTTGAAAGCAATATTATATGGTGTGACCTTTGACTGGTCCAGCTGTGCAATAATGATAATCGTGGTTTCGTAAACTATAATAAATGCAATCTGGATAAAGAAGAATTTCAGTCCCAGGCTCATCAGGTTTCTGGCATACCTGAATTTCACAAAGCGCAAGGCCGGTGCATATTTCCGGTATTTTGTAGAGAAAAACCAGATTGTCGCAGCCAGTAAAACGATAAGCTGGGTACCCACAAAACTCAGCCCCAGGTAAATCAGGTTACCTTCAGTGGTTTTGGTCAGAATAAATATGATTACCAATGACAACAGGCTGGCCAGGAAATTAAACAGTGAAGCGACGGCAGGCTGCTGATCGGCATTGAGAATAGTGGCAATCAGCTGAAGTACAAAATCGAGTGCAAAATACCCGAAAACGATCATCGCCAGTAAACCCAGTTCACTGGTCATGGCAGCAGGTGCATTCAGTATTTTAGCCCAGTCGAGAAAGGGATTCACCACTAAAAAAATGGCCAGTACAACAGAACTGATAATGAGCAATACCGCATACGTAGTGCTGACATACACCCTCGCCAGTTCATCTTCTCCATTGGCGCGGGCTTCTGCAAAACGGTTACGCAGACCATTGCCGAAACCGATATCAAAAAAGCTGAACCAGCTGACCAGTGAACTCAGGGTGAGCCACACCCCATACTGATCAGGATTGACATAGTGAATAGTCAGGGGTACAGCAACGAGGCTGACCGCAATGCTTCCTCCTTTAATAAGAAAAGAGGCCAGGATATTTTTCTTGGCTTTTACGCTCCTGTCATGCCCCTTGTTGAGCATTTGTTTAACAAAAGCAATGGATCTGTTCAGTACTTGATTCATTGGGTCGATGGTCATTAGGATCCGGCCTGAATTGGCTGCAGTTGTACAGTACCCGGACGGAAACAGGGCAAAGATTGCCTTTTTATTTTGAAATTAAAACCCTGAAAACAATAATCGCCAATATTACTACTGGCGATTACAAATATAAAAAGGTTAATAACTGATCTACCTGGCCACAGGAAGCGAATAAGGCACATCCTGCTGGTGTAAAATGGCGGTACGGTGCTGAATCACTTCCACATCCATAGTCTCCACTTCAGCCTGCATCATATAACCAAGTGAAGGCAGGGAGACTTTTACACTCCGTTTTTTCACAGCCAGTATATGGCCTTCATGAGCCACCAGGGGACCACCGATAATACGGATCCGGTCATTAATATTAATAGAGGTTTTCTGAAGCGTCACATTACTATGCTCCTGGAGGAACACCCGGATGGCTTCGATTTCCTTTTCAGGAATGACAGCCGGTTTATTCAACCAGTAAACAAGATTGACCACTCCATCTGTCTGACGGAGAGTGGCCATTTCTGCCTCAGAAGCTTTTACAAAAACATAGGTTGTAAATAAAGGCTCCTGTACCACTTTTTTACGGTCACTCCATTTCCGTAATACCCGGTTCAGCGGGCAGTAGTTTTCAACATTCTTTCTGGTTAGTTGTTCAGCCACTTTCTTCTCCCAACGGGGGCGGGTGTAAACAGCATACCAATTCTTGTTTTCATTCATAAAAACCAGGTTTAATAAATTAACATTTCAGCTTTTGCGGTACCAGGGGCACCACAGGTTTTCACAGCATTGAATATTGATTCACCTTAACTGGTTTTTCGCACAGGTACGGCTTCGCCTCAATCAGTCACATGAGGCACCGAATCTACTTTTATAAAAGGCCTGTCTGTCAATCAATAATCTTCAATCAAATTCCAATCCTGTGAGCTATTCCTTTCTTATACTCCGACTTTCCTACTTTTTTTTTTGTCTCTTTTCTCGGGTGTCAGGTAGCCATATCCATACCCGTAACCATACCCGTTTTTGCTAAATCCTCTTGATTTCACCCCATTGAAGACTATAGCAATATTTTTCAGTTCATTGATCTTATTATTCTCATCCAGCCGCTGGATTGATACTTTCCTGGTATGACGATGCCGGATCACGTAAAGGGTTGCATCGCAATAAGAAGAAAGTATATACGCGTCTGTCAATAACCCAACCGGGGCTGAATCGACGACCACGTAATCAAAGATCTCTGACAGGTACTGCAGCAATTCGGGTACCTTTTCACTCATGATCAGCTCGGACGGGTTATCCGGTAAACGGCTTCCGGCCGGCATGATAAAGAGGTTTTCATTGATCTGTGTTCTGCGGATTACTTCTTCAGGTTCTGCTTCCCCGTTCAGGTAATCGGTAATCCCTTTATTAATATTCGTAAAATTGAGCTTGATACAAAGGGTGGGTTCGCTGAGATCAAACTCCAGAACAATCACTTTCTTACCGGCCAGTGCCAGGCTCATAGCCAGGTTGGCCACTACAAAACTCTTTCCTTCCCCGGATGTGGTGGAGGTAACCAGCAGTTTCCGTTTCTCTCCCTTAATCCCGATATAGGGCAGCGAGGTTCTCAGGTTACGGAACTGTTCGGCAATAAATGTTCTTTTCCCGTTTCCGATCACAATGGATTCACCTGATGTATCGTGCACAATTTCCCCGATTACCGGCACGGAAGTAAAGGCTTCAATTTCATGGCGGAACAGGATAGTCCTTTTCAGCATTTCATTGGCGGTAACGAGTCCAACACCCAGTACCAGGGCGAGTACAACAGCCATGATATATATTTTCTTACCGGGACTGATCGGTCCGATAGCCAATGCCCTGTCAACGATGCGGCTGTCGGCAATGGATGCCTTCAACGCCATGGCCGTTTCTTCCTTTTTCTGCAGCAGGAAGTTATAGACACTGCTCTTAATGCTTTGCTGACGGCTGATCTCCACCAGGTCCCTTTCTTTCTGGGGAATACTGCTGAGCAATGAGGAATAACGGTTGTTCAGTGAGTTCAGGTTATCACGGTTGGCCTTGATACTGCTTTTCTGATTCCGGATATTCTCAAGGATACTGGGTTTCATCTTATCGATCTCACTTTTGAGCGAAAGCGCCATCGGGTTATTGGGTCCGGTGGTTTTGATGAGTTTATCGTATTCCAGTTCGTTGGTATAAAGGTCATTCACCAGTTTGGTCAGCAAGGGATCATTTACGCCTACAGTGGAGGGAACGATACTTCCGGATTTATCCTTGGAAGTAACATATTTTTCCACCTGTTCCAGCACGTCTGCCTGCACATTTACATCCCCCAGTTTCTGGCTGATTGCGCTCACATTTTCCAGGTATAATGTACCCTGTGAACCAATATCGATCGCCCCCTGGTTGGCTTTATACTGCTGTTGTTTCTGTTCGATGGAATCAAGGTCTTTCTCTACATATTTGAGGCGTTCTTCCACAAAAGCCATTGTGTTGGCTGCTAGGGTGTTTTTGTCGCTCAGGGCCGCTTCATTATAAGCCACCACCAATGCGTTGAGTACATCCTCAGATTTTTTCTGGTCTTCATCCGTGAATTTAAGGCTGATCACAGAGGCCAGTTTGCTTACGGAAGAAGCTGACAGGCTCCCCTGGAGATAGGTGGCTATCAGCCGGGGATCCACCAAGTTAAAATATAAGGGGCCTTCAATATTTTTCTTTTCCAGGTTTTGCGGGATGAAACGCAGCACCCCATATGGAGTCTTCACCCACTGGTTCATCGGGAATTTATCCTTGCCGATCACCACCATGGTTTTGGTTTCATCAATATCATAATACACATCCCCTACGGCCATCAGAGAATCCGGATTCTGGGCCTGAATGATCACCGGGGATATGGAATAAGCGGATTTGCGTTTGATTTTCCCTTTTTCGTAGAGCGTGGCATAGAGGTGCAGCTTTTTTGCCACCCGGTAAAGCAATTCCCTGGACTTGATCACCTCGATTTCATTCTCAATGATTTTACTGGCTGATAACTGGTTCAGGGATTCAATCATTTTGCCTTCATCCTGTCCTTTCTTTTCGTCTTTGATCAGGATAGATGAACTGGCAATATAATATGGGGTGGTTTTATAACGGATATAAAACCAGGCACCGGTACCAGCCGCCAGGATGAGGATGAGAAACAAAGGCCAGTACGGAAAATACTTGAACCAAATCTGGCCAAAGAGATTTTTTTCCTGTGAAACAGCCTGTTTTTTTTGTGCAACTTGCATAGTTTTCTTAGTTATTACTTAGCAATAAGGCGATCTACGACAACCACCATCAATGATAAAGCGCTAAGTGTGGCGGGTAACCACTGGCCGTTCCTGGAAGAAGCGACCCTCGCTTTATTTGGTTCAACATAGACTACATCATCAGATTTTAAGTAATAGTACGGAGAGGACAAAAGTTCGTTTGAGTTCAGGTTGATACGCTTGATCTGTTTTTGGCCGTCTTCTTCACGGATGATCAGCACATTTTCCCTTTTCCCGTATATCGTCAGGTCACCTGCCAGCCCGATGGCTTCCAGCAGGGAAACTTTTTCATTAGGAATCGTAAGCACCGTTGGATTTTTCACTTCTCCCAGGACGGTTACCCGGAAATTCAGGTAACGGATATTCACAATCGGATCCTTAAGCAGTTGACGCTCTTCAATGGATTTCCGGATGCGGTCCTTGAGTTGCTCCTTAGTCAGACCAGCCGCTTTTATATTACCCAGCATCGGAAACTGTATGCTTCCGTCTGAGTTAACCAGGTAACCTGGTGTACCACCGCCGCCGGCCTGGCTACCCGCTGTGTTGGGGGTATTAAAAAACTCAGTTGCTGTGGCGTTCAGGCTGGTCACATTTATACTCAGCAGGTCGTTGGGTCTTATAATTGATTCAGGAACCGGGGTTTTTGTATCAATTGTCCCATCCTTTACCCCATTGAAATAAGTAGCCTGCCTGGTATCGATACATGAACTGAATACGAGACCCGTTAAAGCCAATAAGCAAATCCGCCTCAAAAAAGTTAATAGCATAAGTTTCCATTTAAGCCTGTGGGCCATTATTTCTTAGTACTACCAATCCGCTTAACTTAATTTCGTGGTTTTGCGAAGGATGAAGGTCGAACTGAGGCTTATCGAAGGATGGAAGGATACGGTCGTAATGCAAGTAAATCAGCATAATACGATCCAATTGGCCGACAAGATACTAATCTAATTCGAAATCCTGTAGTATTTACTAAAAAAAAATGAGGTTTTCCCCGTATTTTTTTCGATCCGGATGGTGAAATCACTTGTAAATAAGTGTCCTTATAAATACAAAGAATTTACAATTATGAACAGTTTTCCCCTTTTACAGGGGAGAATTTGCCCATCCTGAGAAAAACCGGGCATACCGGCTACTCTTTTTGCCCATGATAACCTCCTGATAATGTGAATTACTAAGAGTTTTCCACAAAACAGAATCCTGAATCGTGTTTTTACCTGGGATTATTACGTATGCGGTTTTCAACCCCAATACCGGATAAATGACCTGAATCAGGAAAATAACTGTTTTGTATTGATCCAGGTCATTTTTCAACCATAAAATTTCAGGTCGTCTGCCAACCGGGCAATAATGGTTTTTTCAAGCATCGGAAATTCCCGGAATTTTCCTCACTTTTTTTTGCACATGTTACTAAAAACTTCAGAGTACCTACACTCGATTTTAGAAGCACTATGGCATTATTTTGGTAATAAGATTGGAAATCAAGTTCAGAGTTAGGAATTTTAAATAAGTCCTGATCCGAACAAGGTAAAAGTTCTGATAAAAGGCTGATTCAATATTCTGTAAAACCAATTTCGCTTAATGGAAAACCATTTCCACTGCATGAACAGCTTCAGTGCTGTTCATAAACACAGTACAAATTTCAGGCACTGCAAATCCCAAAGGCCTATCCGGTATTTTCCGGATCCCGGCAACATTCAGTGCTGTAAGTCCCCATTTCCAGAAAAATATTCAGCGGGTACGACCAGCATCCCAGTTTGCGCCCTATTAAAATCCGTATAAATTCCTTTGAAAGATGAAAAGACTCTTATTAGCAGCACTAATTACCCTATCACTACCTGGATTTTCCAGGGTTTATTACACCTCCCCTACCGGAAACGATAATAATGCCGGAACCATCGCCGCCCCTTTTAAGACTTTAGTGAAGGCCTGGAGTGTGGTAGCCGCCGGAGATACTATTTATTTACGGGGAGGCACCCATGCCTATGATCACATGCAGTACCTGCAATCCAGAAACGGAACTGCGGGTAACCTGATTCATTTATGGGGCTACCCTGGTGAAACAGCTATTATCACCCGCTCAGCAACTTATGCAGTGATAAACGGGGTGGACCAGGACCTGATCTATTGTGAAGGGAATTACCTGCACTGGAAGAACCTTGAAATTGCGAACTTCTCCCAAAAAGTCGGGGAAACACCCTATCCGGCTGTTCGATTCGGATATGCCAATAACTGCATATTTGAAAATATAAAGTATCATGATAATATGGCGGGGTTCTCCGTCAGGGGTGCTTCCAGCAACAATCTGTTCCTGAACTGCGACTTCTACCGCAACCAGGATCCTTACGGCTCCGACGGGCTTGGAACTGATGCTTTCGATGGAGCTGACGGGCTTCAGATCAATTTCGTTTCCGGTACCAATAATACGATCCGGGGTTGCCGGGCCTGGTGGAATGCCGATGACGGTTTTGATGTGTGGGAAAACAACGGATATGTCTTAATTGACAGTTGCTGGTCATTCTGGAACGGATATATTCCGGGCACTTTCAATACTGCGGGAAACGGATGCGGTATTAAGCTCGGATCTACGGCCAGTAACCGCAATACCCTGCTCAGGACCGTTCAAAACTGTATTGTTCACCATAACCGGAGTTTTGGGATTGCCGAAAATGCAGCAGACTGTAAAAGCAATATTTTTAATAATACTGTTTCCCAGAACGGGGTATATGGTTTCTGGTTCGGCGCCTGGAACGCATGTGTAGCCACTTTTACCAATAATATCAGCTTTAATAATACCGACGATATTGGCGCACAGGATATCAAGATTACTAATAGCTGGCAGAATGGCCTGTCTGTTACTGCCGCGGATTTTGTCAGTACGGATGAAACACAACTGACTTCAGCCAGAACATCCTCCAACGGTTTACCTGCCATTAATTTTATGCGGTTAAACACAGGTTCTGACCTGATTAACTCGGGAACCAATGTGGGTATACCTTATAATCCATCTGCCCCCGACCTGGGGGTCTTCGAATTCGGTGTGGCCTTGCCCAACCAGTCACCCACAGCCAATGCCGGTACCGATAAAACCATTACATTACCCACTAATACAATAACCCAGACCGGTTCAGGAACCGATCCTGATGGAAGCATCACTTCCTATCAATGGACTAAAGTTGCAGGACCTGCCACTTTTACCATCGTCTCCCCCACCCAGGCAAGTACAGTCATAAATAACCTGATACAGGGTACTTACCAGTTTGAATTATTGGTGACCGATAATCTCGGTGCTACGGCGAGAGACACGATGATCCTTACTGTAAATGCAGCTGCCAACCAGGCGCCTACAGCGAATGCCGGGGCAAATCAAACAATTACTTTACCGGTCAGTCTTGTAACAGTTACCGGTAGTGGTACAGATCCGGACGGAAGTATCGCTTCCTACCAATGGACTAAAATAGCGGGCCCTGCCACTTTTACAATAACCCTGCCCACACAGTCATCCACAACAATTACCGCGCTGATTCAGGGTACCTACCAGTTTGAACTGCGGGTAACCGATAACCTCGGGGCTATTGGCCGGGATACCATGAGTGTCACTGTAAATGCGGCGAATATAACTCCCGTTGCCAATGCCGGTGCCAACCAGACCATCACATTACCCACCAATAGCGTAACTGTTACCGGGAGCGGAACAGATGCAGATGGTAATATTGCCAGCTACCAGTGGACTAAAATAGCAGGACCTGCCTCATTCACCATTACTGCCCCAACACAGGCATCCACATCCATCACCGGTCTCGTACAAGGTACCTACCAGTTTGAACTGCGGGTAACCGACAACCTGGGCGCTATCGGACGTGATACCATGAATGTGGTGGTGAATGCCGCGAATATTGCACCAACCGCTAATGCCGGTGCCGATCAGATCATTACCCTGCCAACCAGTACGGTAACTGTGACCGGCAGCGGAACAGATCCGGATGGTAGCATTGCCGCTTATCAATGGACAAAAATTTCCGGTCCGGCAACGTTCACTATTGTATCGCCGGCACAGGCACAAACAACGATCAATAACCTGGTTCAGGGTACTTACCAGTTTGAACTGCGCGTGACGGATAACAATGGGGCTACCGGAAGAGACACCATGAGCCTCACCGTAAACCCGGTTCCGAACCAGCCACCGGTAGCCAATGCCGGAGCTGACCAATCCATCACATTACCCGTGAATGCCGTTACATTAAATGGTGCCGCCACGGATGCAGATGGTTCGATCACGAATTACCAATGGACAAAAATTTCCGGACCGGCAACATATACTATTGTATCGCCCTCAACAGCGCAGACAACAGTAAACGGCCTGGTCCAGGGAATCTATGTATTCCGTTTTACTGTAACCGATAATAATGGGGCTTCGGCCACAGACGACATAACCATTACTGTGAATGCAGCCCCCAACCAGGCCCCGACGGCCAATGCAGGGGCTGACAGGACAATCACCCTGCCGGTAAACAGCCTGACTGTTACTGGCAGTGGAACTGATGCCGACGGAAGCATCGCCGCTTACCAATGGACAAAAATCAGCGGACCTGCCACTTTCAGTATAGCCACTCCTACCCAGGTACAGACTGTGATAAATAACCTGGTGCAGGGTATCTACCAGTTTGAACTGAGAGTAACAGACAACCTTGGTGCAACCGGCAGGGATACCATGACGGTAACCGTTAATGCAGCGCCTAACCAATCTCCGGTAGCCAATGCAGGGATTGACCGCGCAATCACTCTTCCGGTGAACAGCCTTACAGTAACCGGTAGCGGAACTGATCCGGATGGAAGCATTGCTTCTTATCAATGGACAAAAATTGCAGGACCAACTACTTATACGATCGGCACTGCTACCCAGGCACAAACTGTGATCAGTAACCTGGTACAGGGTGTTTACCAGTTTGAACTGCGTGTAACAGATAACCTGGGTGCCATAGGACGTGATACCATGACGGTCACCGTAAATGCGGCCGCCAATCAGTTGCCCACCGCCAATGCCGGTGCAAATCAGACCATCACTTTACCAGCCAGCAGCGTAACCCTTACCGGATCCGGAAATGATCCCGATGGTACCATTTCCAGTTACCAATGGACAAAAATCTCCGGGCCGGCTACTTATACAATAGTTTCTCCCAACCAGGCGCAAACAGTTATCAACAACCTGGTACAGGGCACTTATGTGTTCCGCCTGACAGTCACTGACAACAGCGGCGCAACAGCCGATGCCTTTGTTACGATCACCGTTAACAGTACCACTAACCAGTCGCCCACAGCCAATGCAGGTACTGACCAGGTGATAACATTACCGGTGAACAGTGTAACTGTGAACGGTTCCGGGACCGATCCTGATGGCAGTATTGCTGCTTATGCCTGGTCGAAAATTTCAGGCCCCGCTTCTGGTAATATTGTAAATGCCGGCCAGGCACAGACCTTAATCAACAGCCTGGTACAGGGAACATATGTTTTCAGTCTGACCGTAACCGATAACAGTGGCGCAACCGGTGTGGATTATATAACTATTACCGTAAATGCAGCCGCAAACCAGGCACCCACTGTCAATGCAGGAGCAGACCAGACAATTACTCTCCCGGTGAACAGTGTTAACTTAACCGGATCCGGTACTGACCCTGATGGCAGTATCGTATCATACTCCTGGACAAAGATCAGCGGACCTGCCACATTCTCTATCAATACACCTACCCAGGCGCAGACAACAGTCACCAACCTGGTTCAGGGTGTGTATGTATTCCGGCTGACGGTAATGGATAATCTTGGAGCCGATGCAGATGCTTTTGTAACAATCACTGTTAATGCAGCACCGAACCAGTTACCCGTTGCCAATGCCGGTACTGACCAGACCATTATCTTACCGGTTAATACAGTAACACTGAGTGGCACTGCCACGGACCCCGATGGCAGCATTGTATCTTATCTCTGGACAAAAATCAGCGGCCCTGCCACATTCACTATTGTTAGTCCTGCACAGGCACAAACAGTGGTCAATAATATGGTACAGGGAGTATATGTATTCCGGCTGACTGTAGTCGACAACAGCGGGTCCAATGCAGATGCTTTTGTTACGATCACGGTGAATGCCGCGCCGAACCTGCCTCCTGTTGCCAGCGCAGGTTCTGACAGGACGATTACTTTACCGACAAACAGTTTAACCTTAACCGGCAGTGGTTCTGACCCTGATGGTTCAATCTCAGCTTATCAGTGGAATAAAATCTCAGGTCCGGCCCAGTTCGTGATCCTTTCACCAACACAGTCGCAAACCCTGGTGAATAACCTGGTGCAGGGAACCTATCAGTTTGAACTGCGGGTAACGGACAACCAGGGAGCTACCGGCCGTGATACCGTTACTGTAATTGTTAATCCTGCTCCACCGGCTAACCAGCCGCCGGTAGCCAACGCCGGAAATAACCAGTCCATCACCCTGCCTGTAAATACTGCAACCCTGAGTGGTTCGGGAACAGATACTGATGGTACAATTGCGTCTTATTTGTGGACTAAGATCGCAGGTCCCGCGACTTATACAATCGTTACACCGGCACAGGCCCAAACGGTGATCAATAACCTGATACAGGGCAGTTATCAATTTGAGCTGACGGTTACGGATAATCTCGGCGCCATTGGAAAAGATACAGTAACCATTACCGTTAATCCGGCTCAGGCCATCAATCAGCCCCCTGTGGCCAATGCTGGTAATGACCAGGCGGTTACGTTGCCGGTAAACAGTGTGAACATACTGGGCAGCGGAACTGATACCGATGGTACTGTTGTTTCATACCAGTGGACAAAAATTGCTGGTCCTGCTACATTCACGATTGTATTCCCCACGCAGGCTCAGACAACGATCAGCAACCTGGTGGAAGGCACATACCGGTTTGAACTCCGGGTTACCGATAACCTGGGTGCATCCGGCAGGGATACCATTTCTGTTACCGTTAATGCTGTAGCCAACCAGTTGCCTGTAGCCAATGCAGGTCCGGACCGCAGCATGACCTTACCCACCAACACGATTTCACATACCGGTGGTGGAACAGATACGGATGGCCTGATCGCCACCTACCTGTGGAGTAAAGTGGCTGGTCCTGCCCAGTATACCATTGAAACACCGAACCAGGCGCAGACCATTTTCAGTAACCTGGAAGAAGGAGTATACCAGTTCGAACTGGCAGTAACGGATAACCGTGGCGGAACAGACAGGGATACCGTTACAGTAACGGTGAGGAGTTCAGGCAGCCTGTTAAAACAGGTATATCCAAACCCGGCTACCGATGTAATTAACATCAATATTAATGCGTCAGGCAATGTCAGGACATCACTGGTGATGAATATCTATGATAGTCGTGGAGTGAGTGTTTATAATAAACAATTACCCGTAAGCCAGACATTAATCTCTGAAACAGTAAACCTGTCCAGGTTTGCTGATGGGATGTACATAATTGAAGTGATGGCAGATGGTGCCAAACGATCGACCATGAAGTTTGTAAAACAATAACAAGAAAAGGCTGCCTTACTATACAGGCAGCCTTTTTTTTATCCCCAATTCTTTTATTAAAGGAACAGATTCCCGGTGGTTATATAAGGCAGTAAAACAAAATAACACCTGTTTAACTGCTACCTAACTTTTTTCACAGCTTTGTAAATTGATATTAGTTTTGAGTAGTGAATCTCTTCAGAAAAATGTGTTGAAGCAAATTGTAAAGCATTCCCTGAAAGCCGTTCATACTCGATGGGAGAAAGCCGGACCATTGTATTCATTGTATAGGCCAGTTCACGGAAATTACCCATTTCATAAGTATACCCTGTTTTCCCCTCCAGCACTACTTCCGGAATGCCTCCGACCCGGCTGCCAATAACCGGCTTCCCGTTGGCGTACCCTTCAACAATAACCATAGGATTATTTTCATAAAGCTCAGAGGGGATTACTATACAAACGGCTTCGGAAATAATTTTCTGGAGCTCTTTTCCTTCCCTGAAACCAACCATCCGGATATTATCAATTTTTTCAGCTACCAGTTTTGCTTTTAGTGATTCTTCCAGTTCCCCTGTTCCCACCACCATCAGTTGTACGGCATCGCCCGACACTTTACAGGCGTTGAACAATGTTTCGAGCCCTTTTCCGGGAATTAACCGGCCATAATATAGAAAGTAACCGCCATAACCAGTTCCCGGGAGGGTACTCGACTGTGAAGGGGAAAAATTATAAAGGTGCACCAGTTTACCTGCCAGGCTTTTATGCTGCCGGTGCATTTCAAAATTAAATTTACTGACTGAAATAAATGAGTCCACATAATTTTCAGGTCTGAAAAAAGTTCTCGAAAAATTAAATTCCAGAAAGCTCATTGCACTGTATAATATATTACCCCGGTTACACCGGTTGATGATACAATGAACCGTTGTGGAGCTGATACACTTTTCACAAATCCGGTTCTTACCGTCAAGCATTATACTTCTGGGACACAACAGGTTAAAATCATGCAAGGTAGCAACTACCGGTATTTTATTTTTCCTTAGCACACTTAAAACAGCACCGGTCAGCACCCCTTTGTACAAGTGAATATGTGCCACTTCCGGACGCGTTTTATCAATAAGGTCTTCCAGTTTCCGGCCTGCTTCTGTTGAATAGACAGCCCGGGGAGCTACCTGAAGCTTCTTGATAAAGGAAAGATTGTAAAACTCAGGGGAACTTACAAAATAGGGGGCATACGGATCAATGAGATTTTTTTCATGAGCAACTGAAAAAGCTATGACCTCATGCCCCTTCTCCCTGAGCAATTGTATTGTATTTAAATAAACAACATCTGCACCACCTCTCCTGTAATGACATCCATTAATTAGTAAAACACGCATTTTTCCCAGAGTTTTTTAATTCAAAAAACCCAGAGCCTGAACCTATATCCAGTAATACATAGGAGATTTATTCAAAACTAAAAGAACCGGTAGTCCATACGGATAATAAACCCGGATGCCTAACCGTATTTCCAGACAGATTCCGGAAAGTACATTGTATTAATTAATTAACCCAAAGAATATATGATAATATATAAAAAGGCAAATTACCGGAAACTTGATCTATGTACAAGTATCTCTAAATAAATGACATATAGAGTCTGAAGCCGTAAAATAAAAAAACCAACTGGTGAATTGCTATGAATTCCGTTTTTTTATGATTACTTTAGTCCCGGAATATCCAATCCGCTGAATTTCTTCCAGTTATCTATCTATCCCTTAAAGAAATGACCAGGTTGTTATTTAATAATTTCACCTCTCTGTTATAAGAAATTATTAATCAGTACACTATTATCCCTATCCCAACCCTGAATCAACCTGCTGACATTATCAAGTCAGTATTCCTTCTTTCCTATATCCGGACCGAATAACCATAAAAAAATGTTTTTATCAAAAAACTGGTTTACATATTACTCATATGGATATTGCCGGCTTCTGCAACGGCAGGGACCTATTATTGTGATCCTGCAGGAAATGATACAAATAACGGGGCCGCTCAGACGCCCTGGTTTACGCTCAACAGGGCCTGGTCTGCTTTACAACCAGGCGATACCTTATATATGAGAGGAGGCACTTATGCCTACCATTCCATGCAATACCTGGATGGCCCGTCCGGGCTTCCAGGACTGCCCATTTGTATCTGGGCTTTCCCCGGGGAGCAGCCTGTAATTACACGTTCCTCTGTCTATAATGTCTATGATTCTAATAATATTGATCTGATCTATTTTGAAGGATCTTATTTTCATTGGAAGGGAATTGAAATAGCCTATCATTCACAGGAAGCGGGTGCCATCCCCTATTCTGCTTTCAGGGCGATGCATACGAATTATACCATTTTCGAAAACATCAATTATCATCATAATGCCGGGGCCTTTAAAATTTCGGGGAACTCAGGCAATAACCTGATATTGAATTGTGATTTCCACCACAACCAGGATCCATTTGGCGCTGACGGACATGGAGCCGATGCCTTTGACGGGGCCGATGGATTGAACCTCAGTTTTATTCCGGCCGGTAATGCTCCTTCGACTGTAAAGGGTTGCCGTATCTGGTGGAATTCAGATGACGGGATTGACTTATGGCAGAACAATGCTATGGTAATAATTGAAGACTGCTGGAGCTGGTATAATGGTTTTAAACCCGGCACATTTACCGAAGGGGGAAATGGAAATGGGTATAAACTCGGGGAACTGACACAGGCAGCCCCGCATACACTGAGGAGAATTGCCCGTAATAATATTTCGTTTAAGAACAGGCTGTTCGGATTTAACGAAGCCGATTTACTGGCCAATGCCCATATATATAATAATATCAGCGCGGGTGAAGGGGTTTATGGTTATTGGTTTGATTATGGACTGGACAGTCTTTATGCCAATTATACCTATTTTGTCAGGAACAATATCTCTTTAAATAATCCCTCTGACCTGATCAATGATTATGCGGTGGTGCAACATAATAGCTGGCAGGGTGGTTTAATCGCGGATGCAGCTGACTTTATCAGTCTGGACAGTACCCAGCTTGAATATCCCAGGCAGGCTTCGGGAGATCTTCCGATAATTTCATTTTTACATCCGGCCAGCGGCTCCGATCTGATTGACAATGGAATAAATGTGGGCATCACCTATAATGGCACGGCTCCTGATCTTGGGCCCTTTGAAATACCAGGCCCTCCTGCCCTGCCTGGTATTCCGCCAATTGCAAATGCAGGCCCTGACCAGGTCATAACCCAACCTCCGAACAGTGCTTTCATTGATGCCAGCGCATCAACAGATCCTGATGGCCTGATTGATCTTTTTCAATGGCGGATCATTTCCGGGCCGTCATTTGGGAATTTTCTTCACCCTTTTAATGTGGCCGACAGTATAATCAATCTTGCTGCAGGAACATATCTGCTTGAGCTGACTGTAACAGATAATACAGGTGCCACTGCCAGGGATACAGTGCAAATCATTGTTTTACCGTTTGTCACGAATATTCCTCCTGTAGCGCGGGCTGGTACTGACCAGGTAATATCCCTTCCGGTAAACAGTATCTCCCTGGATGGTTCCGCTTCCTCCGATACAGATGGTATAATAACCGCATACAACTGGTCAAAAATCAGTGGTCCGGCCGGCGAAGCAATTCTGTCACCCGCATCACCTGTCACTATTATATCACAACTTTCTGCAGGTGTTTATTTATTTGAACTGTCTGTCATGGATAATTTTGGCGCCATAGCGACAGACACTATTGGAATTACGGTCAACGCGGCTCCTCCAATAGAACCGGTTGCCCATGCTGGATATGATATCGCTATCACCCTTCCCCAGAATCAAACCACACTTGACGGAAGTCAGTCCTATGATCCGGATGGAGTAATCACTACTTATACCTGGACACAGCTTAACGGACCGCCAGTCATCATACAAAATCCGGGTGCTGTAATCACCACAGTGATCAACCTGGTAGAAGCACAATATTTATTTGAACTTACCGTAACTGATAATTCAGGGCTTAACAGTAAGGATACCATACTTATCAATGTATTCGGCGCTCCGAATGTACCCCCGGTAGCCAATGCCGGCATTAACCAGACAGTTACCTACCCGGTGACCAGCACCACACTGGATGGAAGTGGCTCCTATGATCCGAATGGCCTGTTAACCACGTATGCCTGGACCAAAATTGAAGGACCGGTTGCAGGGATTATCACAAATCCTGCTGCATCAGTAACGGGAGTTACCGCACTCGTTCCCGGGCTCTATAAATTTGAACTGACGGTGACCGATAATAATGGTGACACCAATGCTGATACAGTTGAGGTGCTGGTGAATCCGGCACTTAATATACCTCCTGCCTGTGATGCCGGCGCAGATCAGTATATTACCCTGCCATCAAACTCAGTCACATTAAACGGAACCGGTTCTTCTGATCCGGATGGAACAATTACTGGTTATGCCTGGACAAAGATTGCAGGGCCTGCGGGAGGTATTATCAGCAGCCCTTCATCTGTTTCAACACCTGTGACCGGACTGACAGAAGGTGTTTATTCATTTGAACTTAAAGTAACTGATGACAGCAGTGCAATTGATAAAGACACTATTGTAATAACGGTTTATCCGCCAC